>CP163498.1:1330000-1659166 GCA_041071465.1 Pseudomonas putida
CGCCAACTGCCCCCAATCCAGCCCCAGGATAAAGAACAGGTAGGCCAGGATGTGCAGCACTATATAAGCAAACACCCATAACCCCAGCTGCCGACGCACTACGATCCACCCCGACCACCCCGTCAGCTTCTGCAACGGGGTCATGCACAAGGTCACCAGCAGGAAGGTGAGCGCCCCAAGCCCAAGGCGGTCCATCATGATCTTCCCGGGATCAGGCCCCAGCAGGCTCATCGCTGCCTCATATAACCACCATGCCGGGAACAGGCACCCCACAACGAAGATGGCCAGGCGGAACCAGGGATAGCGCATCAATAGTTCTTCCGCAGATCGAGCCCGGTATACAGCGACGCAACCTCATCAGCGTAGCCATTGAACATTTGCGTCTCCCGCACATTGGGGCTGAACAACCCGCTGGGCAACCGTCGTTCGCGCGCCTGGCTCCAGCGCGGGTGATCGACAGTCGGATTCACATTGGCATAGAAACCATATTCATCCGGCGCCAACCCTTCCCAGGTAGTGCCAGGCTGCTCGGCCACCAGGCTGATACGCACGATCGACTTGATGCTCTTGAAACCATATTTCCATGGCACCACCAACCGCAGCGGCGCGCCGTTCTGGTTGGGCAACTCCCGTCCATACATGCCCACCGCCAGGATAGCCAATGGGTGCATTGCTTCATCCAGACGCAAACCTTCTCTATAGGGCCAGTCGATCAGGGCAAACCCTGAACGCTGCCCCGGCATGTGTTCGGGATCCTTCAAGGTCTCAAAGCGCACATAACGCGCCTTGGAAGTCGGCTCGACCTGCTTGAGCACCTGCGCGAGCGGAAACCCCAGCCAGGGAATGACCATCGACCACGCCTCTACGCAACGCAGACGGTAAATCCGCTCTTCAAGCTGGTAAGGTTTGACGAAGTCTTCCAGTGCATAGCGCCCGGGCTTGCCCACCTCACCATCCACCACAATCGACCACGGCTCGGTCTTAAGGCTGTCGCCATTGGCAGCCGGGTCACCCTTGTCGGGACCGAACTCGTAAAAGTTGTTGTAGTGGGTGGCGTCTTTGAATGGCGTGATCACCTCATTGTTCACCGTCACCGCCTGCCAGCGCGTGGCGGCAAGCTTGTCAGTGAACCAGGCCGGCCCGGTGCCGGCCTGCACATCGGCATAACGCGAAACTTCCGCAGCCCCCACCCCGCCCGGCAGCGCGCCCAGCGCCAAGCCGGCCAATGAGCCACCCAGCAGGGTACGACGGGAAAGATAGAGGCCTTCGGGGGTAATCTCCGACGCCTTGCACTCGGAAGACCTGGGAAGCTTGATGAGCATGGGCGGCTCCATAGCACTGAGTAACGGATGTACCCGTAAGACTATGGAGCCGGAAGGTTATTCCAGCGTTAAGCGATTTTCACGCTTTGCGCCGGCGCGCCTTCAGCAGGAACTGGATCGGCCCCGATGCCGCGTAGGCGAGGAAGATCAGCAGCAGGATGCGTGGCGGGTCGCTGAATACCACGGCAAATACCAGCACCACGGCCAGAATCGCCACGAACGGCACACGCCCTTTGAGGTCCAGCTCCTTGAAGCTGTTGTACTTGATATTACTGACCATCAGCATACCGGCAGCAGCCACCAGCAGCGCCACCAGGAAAGACAGCTTGGACCCCTGGATTCCGTAGTCGCTGAACGCCCATACGGTACCCGCCACCACACCCGCGGCAGCCGGGCTGGCCAAACCGATGAAGTAGCGTTTGTCGGCAGTACCGACCTGGGTGTTGAAGCGCGCCAGGCGCAACGCGGCACCGGCTACATAGATGAAGGCGACCATCCAGCCAACCTTGCCCATGTCACCGAGCGCCCAACCAAAGGCCAGCAAGGCCGGGGCCACACCGAAGGCGACCATGTCAGACAGCGAGTCATACTCGGCACCGAAGGCACTCTGAGTATTGGTCATGCGCGCAACACGGCCGTCCAGGCCATCGAGCACCATGGCCACGAAAATGGCGATGGCGGCAAAGGCGAAGTACTTGCTCGCCTCGCGCGGGTCACCGGCACTCAGGGCACTCTGTGCGCTCATCGAGCTGATGATGGAATAGAAGCCGGCAAACAGGTTGGCGGTGGTGAACAGGTTGGGCAACAGGTAGATGCCGCGGTGGCGCACCTTGCGGCCTTCGGCGTCATGCCCTTCTTCAACGTGCTCATCGACAGGTAGCAGGCTTTCGGCGTCGGAGGGCTTGTTCGGCTCTTCGGGACGTTCGCTCATGGAGGGTACCTTGCAACAGGATGGAAAATGTTCGACACGGGCCCGCGAAACAGGTTCTGACAGCAGGCCACTGGTCTGCTTTATACCAGAAGCGGGCTGCCAGAACGAAAAAACGCGGCCGAAGCCGCGTTTTTCATCTTTCGATAAGACTTAGTTCTTGGTCTTGTCGACGATTTTGTTAGCCGAGATCCAAGGCATCATCGAGCGCAGCTGCTCGCCGATGATTTCGATGCCGTGAGCGGCGTTGTTGCGACGCTTGGCGGTCATCGATGGGTAGTTGGTAGCACCTTCGGAGATGAACATCTTCGCGTACTCGCCGTCCTGGATGCGCTTCAGAGCGTTGCGCATGGCCTTGCGGGATTCTTCGTTGATGACTTCCGGGCCAGTGACGTACTCACCGTATTCGGCGTTGTTGGAGATCGAGTAGTTCATGTTGGCGATGCCGCCTTCGTACATGAGGTCTACGATCAGTTTCAGCTCGTGCAGGCACTCGAAGTAGGCCATTTCTGGCGCGTAGCCAGCTTCGACCAGGGTTTCGAAACCGGCTTTGACCAGTTCGACGGTACCGCCGCACAGAACAGCCTGCTCACCGAACAGGTCGGTTTCGGTCTCGTCCTTGAAGGTGGTTTCGATGATGCCGGTGCGGCCGCCGCCCACGCCCGAAGCGTAGGAGAGTGCGACGTTCTTGGCGTTGCCCGAAGCGTCCTGGTAGATAGCGATCAGGTCAGGGATGCCGCCGCCTTTGACGAACTCGGAGCGAACGGTGTGGCCCGGGGCTTTCGGCGCGATCATGATCACGTCGAGGTCGGCACGCGGAACAACCTGGTTGTAGTGGATCGAGAAGCCGTGGGAGAAGGCCAGGGTAGCGCCCTTCTTGATGTTCGGCTCGATCTCGTTCTTGTACAGAGCGCCCTGGAACTCGTCTGGGGTCAGGATCATGACCAGGTCAGCCGCAGCGACAGCGGTAGCAACGTCAGCAACTTTCAGGCCGTGGGCTTCAGCCTTGGCAACGGTAGCCGAACCTTTACGCAGACCGACGGTAACGTCTACACCGGAGTCCTTCAGGTTGCACGCCTGAGCGTGGCCCTGGGAGCCATAACCGATGATGGCGACTTTCTTGCCCTGGATGATGGAAAGGTCGCAGTCTTTATCGTAGAAAACTTTCATGAAAATACCCCTGGTTATATCTCGGCCCCTGCGGAGCCATCGCTAATTTTTGAATTTAGATGCTGAGCACTTTGTCGCCACGGGCAATGCCGGTAACGCCGCTGCGCACGGTTTCGAGAATCGATGCAGTGCCGATCGCCTGGATGAAGCTGTCCAGTTTGTCGCTGGTACCGCTCAGTTGTACGGTGTACACGCTGGCGGTCACGTCGACGATCTGGCCACGGAAGATATCCGTGGTGCGCTTGATCTCGGCACGCTGGGCACCGGTGGCCTTGACCTTGACCAGCATCAGTTCGCGCTCGATGTGGGCGCTTTCCGACAGGTCGACAAGCTTGACCACTTCGACCAGCTTGTTCAGGTTCTTGGTGATCTGTTCGATCACTTCGTCATGGCCAACGGTGGTCAGCGTCAGACGCGACAGGGTCGGGTCTTCGGTCGGCGCCACGGTCAGGCTTTCAATGTTGTAGTTGCGCTGGGAGAACAGGCCGACCACACGGGACAACGCACCTGGTTCGTTTTCCAGCAGCAGGGAAATGATGTGCCGCATATCAGGTACGCTCCGTCTTGCTCAGCCACATGTCACGCATCGAGCCGTCCTTGATCTGCATCGGATAGACGTGCTCACTGCGGTCAACCGCGATGTCGATGAACACCAGGCGGTCCTTCATCGCAAACGCTTCTTCCAGCTTCGGCTTGAGGTCCTTCAGGCTGGTGATGCGGATGCCCACATGGCCATAGGCCTCGGCCAGCTTGATGAAGTCAGGCAACGACTCGACGTACGAGTGCGAGTGACGACCGTTGTAAGCCATGTCCTGCCACTGGCGGACCATGCCCAACACACCGTTGTTCAGGTTGACGATCTTCACCGGCAGGCCGTACTGCATGCAGGTGGACAGCTCCTGGATGTTCATCTGGATGCTGCCTTCGCCAGTCACGCAGGCCACGTCCTGGTCCGGGAAGTTGAGCTTGACGCCCATCGCCGCCGGGAAGCCGAAGCCCATGGTGCCCAGGCCGCCGGAGTTGATCCAACGGTTTGGCTTGTTGAAGCGGTAGTACTGCGCCGCGAACATCTGGTGCTGGCCCACGTCGGAGGTGACGAAGGCGTCGCCATGGGTCACTTCGCACAGGGTCTCGATGACTTTCTGCGGCTTGATGACATTACCGTCGCCCTTGTCATAGGGGAACATCTCACCATTGCCACGCCATTCGTCGATCTGCTTCCACCAGGCATCCAGCGCCGCCTTGTCGGGCTGCTCGCCGATTTCCTTGAGGATGCCGAGCATTTCGCTGAGCACGCTGTCGACCGGGCCGACGATTGGCACGTCGGCCTTGATCATCTTCGAAATCGACGCTGGGTCGATATCGACATGGATGATCTTGGCATTCGGGCAGAACTTGGCCGGGCCGTTTACCACGCGGTCGTCGAAACGAGCACCCACCGCGAAGATCACGTCGGCATTGTGCATGGCCATGTTGGCGGTGTAGCTACCGTGCATGCCGAGCATGCCGAGGAACTGGCGGTCAGTACCCGGGAAGCCACCCAACCCCATGAGGGTGTTGGTGACCGGCAGGTTCAGCGACTTGGCGATTTCGGTCAGGGCTTCAGAGCCACCACCGAGGATCACGCCGCCGCCGGAGTAGACGATCGGGCGCTTGGCAGCCAGGAGCATCTCGGCAGCCTTGCGGATCTGGCCGGAGTGGCCGCGGACCGCTGGGCTGTAGGAGCGCAGTTTGACCTTTTTCGGGTAGACGTATTCAAACTTCTCAGCCGGGTTGGTCATATCTTTTGGAATGTCGACCACGACTGGACCTGGGCGACCGGATTGCGCCAGGTAGAAAGCCTTTTTCAGAACTTCCGGGATCTCGGTCGGGTTCTTGATCATGAAGCTGTGCTTCACGATCGGCCGCGAGATACCGATCATGTCGGTTTCCTGGAAGGCATCGGTGCCCACCATGGTGCTAGGCACCTGGCCGGACAGGATGACCATCGGAATCGAGTCCATGTAGGCGGTGGCAATGCCGGTGATGGCATTGGTCGCGCCTGGGCCGGAGGTTACCAGCACCACACCGGCCTTGCCGGTGGCGCGGGCGTAGCCGTCCGCCATATGGGTTGCCGCCTGCTCGTGACGAACCAGGATGTGTTCCACTTCCGGTTCTTTGAACAGTGCGTCGTAAACATGCAGGAGAGCACCACCAGGGTACCCGTAGATGTGCTTAACGCCTTCGTCACGCAAGAAGCGGACGACCATCTCAGCGCCAGATAAAAGCTCCACGTTGTTCACCTCTAAAACGCCAGAATACCGTCCCTAGTGGACGGGTCTTAATAGGTTTACTGCCAAGCAGAGCATGAGCGAAAACGTCAGCACTGACTGAGCAAGTATTGGGAGCCCCCCAGAGTGTTGCGGGGATTTCCCACCCAGCGCGAGGTAACGCGTTGCGGGGTGTAACAGGTCGGCGCGGGTGTGCACCTCATGATCTGCTTAGCGGGTCTGCTTCTGGCAGTCCCTCTACAGCGGAAGTTGGATTCTTGTGATTCGGCGCCAACAAGTCAAGAAAAATTATTGCCAATTTTTCCCCAAGATGAATTCCTGCCACCACTAAAAATCGCTTCAGCAGCAGATTTAATAAGATTTCCAAAAAAAAGGGCCACAATCTGCGGCCCTTGACGAAAAAACTGAAGAAATCAGGCGGAAGGAGCGATCAATTGGTCAAAAGCTGCCAACAGACGGCGTAGCTCGCGACTTTGCTCCGGCCGGTCGGTAAACACGGTTTCGGCCATGACCAGGATGCTCGAGGCATTGGGCAGCGGGTGGCCCAACTCGATAATGATCTTCATGCGTGGCAGGAAGATCCATTGCAGCCACTGCTCGAAACTGAGGGTATCGACGGCGAACGGTACTGTGCTGGCCAGTGCCTCGTCGCTTGGTGGCTCGTCGTCCCACCAGCCTTGCACCTGCAGTTCACGCTCGATCAGCAGCAGGTGGTCGGCAATATCCAGAATGCGCTGCTCGATCATCACGAATTGACCCGCGCCTTTTGCCGGGCCAGCGCAGCGCCAGCGCTGTCACCCTGCTTTTCACGGGCCTGGGCGATGGTGTTCCATAGCTCCGCCTGCAGGCTTGGGCGGCCGTTGGCGTAAGTCAGGGCGCGGCGCGCCAGTTGCTCGGCCTGCGCGGCATCACCTTGCGAAAGGCGCACCTGGGCCAGGCGGTACAGCACTTGCGGCTCACGCGGCGCAATGCGCTGGGCACGCTCCAGGCTCGAGGCGGCACCGTTGAAGTCTCCACTGCGCTGCTGGGTCTTGGCGGTGGTCAGCAGTGCCAGCACCGGCCCGTCCAACTGCTCGTCGGCCGACAGGCCACCGGCAGCAGCGGTGCTACGCGGAATACCGGTTGGCGCGCTGGTGCTTTGCGGGGCGTTGTTCATCGCCGCGATGTCGAACGGCTCGTCGGCAATCGGGTTGGGGTTGGTGGTCATCGGCGCCGAACTGACAGGGCCAGTGCTGATCGGCCCCGGGGTGATCGGCGAGGTGCTGATCGGCGCTGCGCCATTGGCCGCCGGGAACGTCTGGATACCCGAAGCGCCTGCGCCCTGCGGAATCATCACGGTAACGCCGGAATCCTCCGCAAGCGTCTGCGCCTGGGCGGTGCCGGTGCTATAGCCGCCCGCCGAGCGGTTGGCCGTCACGCGTTCGCTGTTGGACACGCGGGTGCTCGAATCGACCACCGGAATATTGCCGCGCGGGACGCTGGAGCACCCCTGGAGCACAGCCAACGCCGTCACGGCAGGAAACAGCCACTTGTTCACGTCACACCTCATCAATGCAGCCTGTGCTTAATTCATCCAGCCCTTGACCCAGTCCATGACCGACTCGGCAGGATTCTCCTCGCCGCCACAGGTCGCGCCGGCGGGCGGTTCACTGCCGCGAATATACGGCATCTGCACTGCTCCCGGACAGCTGCCATCAGACCCACGGCCCGTGTAGGGGTCGATCCAGGCCTGCACCACGTTGTCCGGTTGCGGCATGTCCAGCGGCAGCGGGTCGGCTTTCTTCATGAAGCTGGTCCACACCTGCAGGGCACCGGTGGCGCCGGTAAATGGCGTTTTGCCGTTATCGTCACGCCCCATCCACACCACGGCCAGCAGGTCTTGGCTGAAGCCGGAGAACCAGCTGTCACGCGAATCGTTACTGGTGCCGGTCTTGCCCGCCAGGGTCAGCGAACGTGGCAAGGTGTTGTACACCGAGCGCCCGGTACCTTCGCGCATTACCCGTTGCATGGCGTTCTGCACCAGGTAGATGGCACCCGGGTCGAAGGTTTGCTGGATCTGGAACGGGTAGCGCTTGAGCGGCTCGCCCTCAGCGGTAAGCACACTGCGGATGCCGCGCATCGGGGTGTTGAAGCCGCCGTTGGCGATGGTCTGGTACATGGTCGCGACCTGCATCGGCGACATGCCGCCGGCCCCCAGCAGCATGGCCGGGAACGCTGGCCAGTCGACATTCACCCCCAACCGGCCAATGGTCTTGATCACATTGGGCACACCCACTTCCAGCCCGAGCTTGGCGGTAGACAGGTTGTACGAGTTGGCCAGCCCCTGGTACAGGTAGATGGTGCCATGCGGGCGACGGTCGTAGTTTTGTGGGCGCCAGACCTGGCCGTCGGCGCCCTTGACCGAGAATGGCTCGTCCTGCACCCAGCTGGTGAGGGTGTATTTGCTTGGCTGCTCCAGCGCTGTCAGGTACACGGACGGCTTGACCAGCGAGCCGATCGGCCGCACGGCGTCGATCGCCCGGTTGAAGCCGGCAAAACCTGCCTGACGGCTGCCGATGAGTGCCTGCACTTCACCCGTCTCAGGGTTGGTCACCACCATTGCCGACTCCACTTCGTCGGCACCCTTGCGGCCCGCCAGGCGCTTGAAGGTCTCGCTCATCGAGGTTTCGGCCTTCATCTGCAGGATCGGGTCGAAACTGGTGAAAATGCGCAGGCCTTCTTCGGTCAAGTCTTCGTCGCGGTAGTCCTGGCGCAATTGACGCTTGACCAGGTCGAGGAAGGCCGGGAACGAGCTGTCGGCCAGGCTGCCGCGCTTGGTCACACCCAGCGGCATCTTCTTCGCTGCATCGACTTCCGCCTGGCTGGCCACGCCCTGCTCGGCCACCAGGTCGAGCACCAGGTTGCGCCGAGCCAGGGCGCGATCAGGGTAACGCCGCGGGTTGTAGTAGGACGGGCCTTTGACCATGCCCACCAGCAGGGCGATCTGGTGCAGTTTCAGCTCCGACAGTGGTTGGCTGAAGAAGAACTGACTGGCCAGGCCAAAGCCGTGCACGGCACGCTGACCGTCCTGGCCAACGAACACCTCGTTGAGGTACGCCTCGAGGATTTCACGCTTGTCGTAGTGCAGTTCGAGCAGCATCGCCATCATCGCCTCGGTCAGCTTGCGGCTGAGGCTGCGCTCGCTGCTGAGGTAGAAGTTCTTCACCAACTGCTGGGTCAGGGTACTGCCGCCCTGGCGCATCGAGCCGGACGACGTGTTGACCCACATGGCCCGGGCGATGGACTTGGGCGACACACCGTAGTGGCTGTAGAAGTCGCGGTCCTCCGTCGCCACCAGGGTTTCGAGCAGGTATTTGGGGACCTGGTCGATCTTGATCAGGATGCGGTCTTCAAGGTTCTTCGGGTAGATGCCGCCGATCATCAGCGGCTCCAGGCGCACAACGTCAAGCGCCTTGCCATTGGCAGCAGAAAGGCCCGCCACGTAATCCCCTGAGAAACGCACGCGAACGAACTGCGCCGGCTCCATGCCCTCGTAGAACTGGAAGCCACGGGTATTGAGATCGACGGTATTGCCGTTGACCGCCGCCGCCCCTGGGCCGTTGGCCGCGCTTTCGCGTCGGTAGCCGAGTGCATCGAGCTCGGTGAGGAAGTCGTTCTTGCTCAGTTTCTGGCCGGTGAACAACTCCAGCGGCCGGGCATACACCTTGGCCGGGATGGTCCAGCGCTTGCCGGAGAACTTCTCCTGGACGACGGCATCGAGGTAAACCGCGAAGCCGGCAACGATCACCAGGCCTACCAGGCTGAGCTTCAAAGCCCAGCCCAGCCAGGCGCGGGAGCGGCCGGTCGGGCGTTTCTGAGGGGTGCGGGGATTTCGAGTTCGGGTCATGGCGGCGGATTATACGCACTTTATAAAGGCTGGGCAGACGGCCCAGCGGTAGGCAGGGACGGCACCATTGACCATAATGGCGCATTCGAATTCCCTTGCCCCGGAAGGATTTGCCGTGAGCCAAGCTCTTATCACTGCGTTGCAGAACCCAGCCCTGTACCCTCACCCCGTGGATGGGTTCCAGCTCATCGAGACGCATATCTCCTGGGTACTGCTCACCGGCGAGTACGCCTACAAGATCAAGAAACCGATGAACTTTGGCTTCCTTGACTTTACCGGCTTGGACCAGCGCCAGCATTTTTGCAACGAAGAGTTGCGCCTGAACCAGCGCCTGACCGAAGGCTTGTACCTGGAAGTGCTGCCGATCACCGGCAGTGTTGATGCACCGCAGATCGGTGGTAACGGCGAAGCTATCGAATACGCACTGAAGATGCGCCAGTTCCCCCAGGGGCAAATGCTCAGCACCCTGCAGGCCAATGGCGAGCTGAACGCCATGCACATTGACCAAATGGCCCGGCAGATCGCTGAATTCCACCTGCAGACGCCCAAGGTAGCTGCCGAACAGCCCTACGGCTCGCCTGAAAGCGTCATGGCCCCGGTCGAGCAGAACTTCGAGCAGATCCGTCCATTCCTGAGCGACAAGGCCGACCTGCTGCAACTGGACAACCTGCAAGCTTGGGCGCGGAGCAGTTTCGAGCGGCTGCAAGGCCTGTTCGCCTCGCGCAAGGCCAATGGCTTCACCCGCGAGTGCCATGGCGACATCCACCTGGGCAACGCCACCCTGATCAACGGCCAGGTGGTGATCTTCGACTGCATCGAGTTCAACGAACCGTTCCGCATGACCGATGTGTGGGCCGACACCGGCTTCCTCGCCATGGACTTGGAAGATCGCGGCCTCAAGTGCCTGGCACGACGCTTCATCAGCCAATACCTGGAGTTGACCGGCGATTATGAAGGCCTGGAAGTGCTGAACTTCTATAAAGCCTATCGCGCCCTGGTGCGGGCCAAGGTCGCACTGTTCAGCATGCCGGCCAATGCCGATGGCGTGCAACGGGCCACGACTTTGCGCACCTACCGCAACTACGCCAACCTGGCGGAAAGCTACAGCGCCATCCCTTCGCGGCTGCTGGCTATCACCCATGGCGTCTCGGCAGTGGGCAAGAGCCACGTGGCAATGCGCCTGGTCGAAGCCTTGGGCGCCATTCGCGTGCGCTCCGATGTCGAGCGCAAGCGCCTGTTCGGCGAACAGCCACAAGAGAACGCCGGTCAGCTGGCCTCCGGCATTTATGACCAGGGTGCCAGTGCCGCCACTTACCAACGCCTGCATCAAGTCGCAGCAACCATTCTGCGAGCCGGCTTCCCGGTGGTGTTGGATGCCACCTACCTCAAGCATGAACAGCGCCAGGCTGCGGCAGACGTCGCCAGCCAGACCGGCGTACCGTTCCTGATCCTCGACTGCCATGCACCAGAGGCGGTCATCGCCAGCTGGCTGGAGCAGCGTCAGGCCGAAAACAGCGACCCGTCGGATGCCACCCTGGACGTGGTCAAGGCCCAACAGGCCAGCCGTGAAGCACTGGATGCGCAGGAGCTGGTGCAGAGCACCCGGGTCGACACCCAGGACGCTGGCAGCATGGACCAGGTGATCGAACAGGTTCGTCAGCGCTTGCCTGGCCTGTAAGTTCGCCGTTTTCCTTTACCGGCCACTTCGCGGGCAAGCCCGTGTAGCGGCCGGTACAGGTCCTCTCATCGCCCCCGATGGCAAAAGGCCGCGTAATTCTTAACCCCCGCTACACTCCTTTCTGACCTGCTCGCGATTTATCCCCATTCCCCGTTCAGCCATCGCAAGGAGGCTCGATGAACGATGAATTGCAGCACCTGAAGAACCTTGGCAAGACCTCTGCGCAGTGGCTGCATGCCGCCGGCATCCACAGCGCATCGGATCTGCGCCGCCTGGGTGCGGTGGGTGCATACCAGGCCGTGAAGACACGAGGGTTCCGCGCCTCCAAGGTGCTGTTGTACGCCATCGAAGGCGCCCTGCTGGACATGCACTGGAACGATTTGCCGCTCGAACGTAAGGAAGCGCTAAACCAACAACTGGACGCGAAAAGCCCTACGCAAAAAAATCCAAAATAATCCTGGTAAGGGGATTGACTGTTAAATGAGAATCGTTATGATTATCACAACTGGTCGCGAGACTGGTTGGATAAGCTAAGAGCCCCTGGTTCGGACTCTCAGATTATCTCCTCATCAGGCTAATCACGGTTATTGACCCGGCAATTTGCCGGGTCTTTTTTTGCCTGTGATTTCTTAAGGGCTACCGCCGCAGCTGCGCGCAGTAATCCTGCTCCGGCATCGCTGCCGTGTACCACACATAATCGGCCTCGCCTGGTGCGACCTGCTCGCCCACCTCGGCCAGCAGCAAAACCTTGCTCTCCCCGACGCCCCCAGGTCTGCCAGGTGCAAAGGTATGCCCAGGTCCTTGCGCACGTGATAGGCCCCGGCGAACAGCAGCGACGGCTGCGGCGCCGCCAGCAGGCGCTCGGCCATCCGGCGGTCGCGCTGCTGCTGCACGGCCAGCATCGCCGGCAGCTGGCTTTCCGGCAGCATGCCGCAATGCCCGGCGCGCACCTGCTCCAACAGGGCGGCCCTTACCGCCGGTGCATTGGACTTTTCGCCCTGCAGCGGAGCCGGCTGTCGATAGGCCTGGCGCATTTCGCCGGGTGAAATGTTGGCTGCCAGCAAAGGCACCCGCTGCTGCAAGGCTTCGCTGACAATCGGCCCGTACATCTGCCAATCCCAGCCCTCCTGCCAGGCCAGCGCCTTGGGCAGGTTTGCCGGCAAAGGCTGCCCCTGCACCTTGTCGACCAGCGGTTGCTGCTCGGGCTGCAGCATCTCCAGCAACAGGCTGCCTTGCGCACGCTGGCCCTGCAATGCACGCAGCAGCCAAAGCTGCAGCGCGTGATGATCAGGGTTGTCATGTTTTTCGCCAACCAGCACACGGGGTGCGACAGCAAGGCGCTGCACCAACTGCCGAGCGCTGATCATCTGGCCATCGGCAAGGTCGATGATGTGCCCCAACTCGGCATGCGTGCGCCCTTCACTGCTCTGCCAAGCGGGCAATGGCGGCAAGCTGGCCTGGCAGCCGCCCAATGACAACATCAGGCAAAACGAAAAACCGGACAGCAGCAGGTGACGCATCGGCAATGCCTCCTAGCGGGCAATGATCAGCGGATGCCCACGCTCCGGGTGCGCCTGCACCAGCACATCGAGACCGTAGACTGCTCTCAACGCCGTTGGCGTCAGCACTTCTTCAGGGGAGGCAAACGCATGGCAGCGCCCCTGCTCCAGCAACAGGATACGGTCACAGTAACGCGCCGCCAGGTTCAGGTCATGCAGGATCACCAGCACTGCGGCACCACTGTCGGCGAAGCGGCGCACGGCTTCCAGGGTTGTGTGCTGATGCAGCGGGTCGAGCATCGAGGTCGGCTCGTCGAGCAGCAATATGCTGCCCTCTTCCCCTGGCCACAGCTGCGCCAGTACGCGGGCCAGGTGCACCCGCTGCCGCTCGCCGCCAGACAACGCCAGGTAACTGCGCGCCACCAGGTGCCAGGCATCTGCCGCCTGCAAGGCTGCCTGGACAATTTCTGCATCACGCCGCTGCCCGGTGCCATGTGGCATACGCCCCATAGCCACCACTTCCTCGACCCGGAACGAGAAACCCAAGCTGGACACTTGCGGCAATACCGCCAGGCGCCTGGCTCGTTCCTGCCCAGCCCAATCGGCCAAAGGTCGCCCTTGCAGCGTCACCCGCCCATGGTCGGGCGCCAGCTCACCGCACAGCACACCCAGCAGGCTGCTCTTGCCGGCACCGTTGGGGCCAAGCACGCCCACTACTTGCCCTGGCTGCAGTTGCAGGTGAATGTCGTGCAGTACCTCATTGCTGCCCCTGCGCAGATACAGGCCCTCTACTTGCAACATCAGCTGCGCCCTCGTATCAGCAGGAACAGAAAGAAAGGCGCACCGATAAACGCCGTGACGATGCCAATCGGCAGCTCGGCAGGCGCCAGCAGCAGGCGCGCTGCCAGGTCGGCGAACAACATCAACACACCGCCGGCCAGCAGCGAGGCCGGCAACACCACGCGGTGATCGGGCCCGGCCAGCAGGCGTACCAGGTGTGGCACGACCAGGCCGATAAAACCGATCAGCCCCGCAGCAGCCACTGCCGCGCCCACGCCCAGCGCGGTGCAGAACACCAGCTCACGCTTGAGCCGCTCCACGTCAACGCCCAGGTGACGCGCCTCTGACTCACCCAACAGCAGGGCATTAAGCGCCTTGGCCCGCCGTGGCAACCACATCGCCACACCGGCCGCCACCAGCAACAATGGCCACAAGCGTTCGTAACTGGCGCCATTGAGGCTGCCCAGGTTCCAGAAGGTCAGTGTGCGCAGGGTGGCGTCGTCGGCCAGGTAAGAAAACAGCCCCACGGCCGCGCCCCCCAGCGCGGTCATGGCCACACCGGCCAATAACATCGTGGCGACGTTGGTCTGGCCATCGCGGCGGCCCAGACGGTAGACCAGCGCAGTTACTCCAAGCCCCCGACAAAAGCGCAGAACGACAGCAGATAAGGCGCGAAAGCATCCGGCATGCCACCAAACCAGGCGCCGCCGACAATGGCGACCGCTGCCCCCATCGCTGCCCCGGCTGCAACCCCTACCAGCCCAGGGTCGGCCAACGGGTTGCGGAACAGCCCCTGCATGGCCACCCCGGACAGCGCCAGCACCGCACCCACCGCCAACCCCAGCAGGGTACGCGGCAGGCGGATCTGGCCAAGAATCATCTCGGCCTGCTGCAGGCCATCAGCAGCAATCGGCAGCCCCAACAGGCGCAGGCCGGCGCGCAGGGTGTCGAGCAGCGGCAGGCTGACAGGGCCCAGCGCAAGTGACAGCCAGACGGCCAACAGGCACAGCAGGCTCAGGCTAATGAACAATGTACGTGGCTGGACCCGCTGTTTCATTGCGCAAAGCTAGCCTGGGCTGCCGGGTAGAAAGTGGCTGCCAGCGACTGCAAGGTCGCTGGCAGGCGAGGCCCGAGCCCGCCGACCAGCAGCGTCGGGTCCAGTGACACCAGGCGTTTCTCCCGCACCGCCCGCGAAGCGGCCAGTGCGGGGTTTTCTTTCAACAGCGCCTGCAAGGCCTGCTCATCGGCCAGCGCCCGGTCGGAAAACACGATCACATCCGGGTCCAGCGCCGCCAGTGCTTCGTTGGAGAAGTTCTTGTAGCCCTGGTGCTCTGCAAGGTTGCGCCCGCCAGCCTGGCCCAACAGCCAGTCACCCGCCGTGCCCTGCCCGGCAATCAGCGGCTTGGCGCCGGCATGGCCGACCAGCAACACCACCCCAGGCGCCTGTTGCCCGGCCTGGGCCTGCTTGACCTTGGCGTGCAACGCATCAAGCTGCTGGCGGTAGTCCGTCGCCAGCGTCGCAGCCTGCTGCTCTGCGCCGAGCAACTGCCCCAGATGCTTGAGGTTTTCGTCCACCGCCGCCAGCTCGGCCTTGCTGGAGAACAACTCGACCCGCACGCCCGCCTTGCGGATTTGCGCCAGTACCGGTGGCGGCCCCATTTCCTCGGTGCCCACCAGCACATCCGGGCGCAGGCTGAGAATGCCTTCGGCCGACAACTGACGCTGGTAACCCACGCTAGGCAGCGATTTCAACGAAGCCGGGTGCTGGCTGGTCGTGTCCACTCCGACCAGGCGGGCTTCACCGCCCAGCGCGGCTATCCACTCGCTCAGGGCGCCACCCGCGCTGACCCAGCGTTGCGGCAGTTCGGCCGCCAAGGCCTGGGTAGAAAGCACAAGGCTTGCGCATAAGGCGAGCAAAGCGGCGGGACGGCGCATCATCGGGTTCCTTCTGAAGGCGGGCCGCGCGCCTTGTGGCGAGCGACGGAACTGCGCACCATAGACAGTCGGGCGCAGCGAATGCGGGCAATTTGATAATTATTCGCATTGAAGCGTCAAGCCATCACGTGTTTCACGAGTCATCCTTGCCATGCATTTCCTTTGTAACTCCCACGGCCTGGCCGAAGGCCAAAGCCGCGCCTTCAGCGTAGACGGGCTCGAACTGTTCGGCGTGCGCCGCCAGGGCCAGGTTTACCTGTACCGCAACCGCTGTCCACACCGGGGCATCCCGCTGAACTGGGCAGAAGACGCGTTTCTGGACGACGGCGCCAGCCTCATCCACTGCGCCCATCATGGCGCGCTGTTCCTGATAGAAAGCGGAGAATGCGTGGCCGGCCCCTGTGAGGGTGATCAACTGCAGGCCCTGGGCTGCC
The DNA here is from genome assembly GCA_041071465.1 of Pseudomonas putida. NCBI lineage: Bacteria > Pseudomonadati > Pseudomonadota > Gammaproteobacteria > Pseudomonadales > Pseudomonadaceae > Pseudomonas > Pseudomonas putida. Next base: position 1,345,903 of record CP163498.1, read on the forward strand.
TCGAAGACAGCCAGGGCATCTGGTTCAAGGGTTAAGCAGCACTGGCAAGCGGCGGTCGATGACGATGCCTTCGGCATCCAACCGGGTGCCGTAGGCCAGCACCTCCACCCCATCCGCCACTGCGGCACGCAGCGCCTGGGCATACGCCGCATCGATTTCCTCGGCCGGGCGCACCGCTTCTACATCGGTCAGGTTCACACAATACAGCTGCACCGCCCGCACCCCCTGCCGCGCCAACTTCGCCAGCTCGCGCAAATGCTTGGCACCGCGCTGCGTCACCGCATCGGGAAAGGCTGCGACTGCGGTGTCGGGGTAGCCCAGGGTCACGCTCTTGACCTCGACATAAACCGGGGCCCCGTCGAACTCCAAACGAAAGTCGATGCGGCTGCCTTCCTCGCCATAGGCCACTTCACGCTTGAGCGCGGTAAAGCCGGCCAACTCGGCGATGGTGCCGGCCCGCAGCGCCTCTTCGACCAGCGCATTGGCCCGCCCAGTATTCACACAAGCCAGCCGCCCTTGTGGGGTTTCGCTGATCTCCCAGGTGCCCGGAAGCTTGCGCTTGGGGTCGTTGGAGCGGCTGAACCACACCAGCCCGCCTTCACGCATGCAGTCCAGCATGGAACCGGTGTTCGGGCAGTGGATGGTCATCTGCTCGCCGCTGGTCAGTTCGATATCGGCCAGAAAGCGCTTGTAGCGGCGCAGCAGGCGGCCCTGTTCAAGAGGGGGAAAGAAACGCATCAGCCTTGCCAGCTCCGCAGGCCACGGGCAATACGCTGCACCGCCTCTTCCAGGCGCGGCAGGCTCTGGGTGTAGGCAAAGCGCACATGGTGCCCGGCCAGGTGGCGGCCGAAGTCCAGGCCCGGCGTGAAGGCCAGGTGCTCGGTCTCCAGGAAGTGTCGGCAAAAGGCGAACGCGTCACCGCCAAATGCGCTGATGTCGGCATACAGGTAGAACGCGCCCTGCGGCTCGACGGCAATGCGGAAGCCCAGTTCGCGCAGGGCGGGCAGCAAATAGTCGCGACGGCGGGCGAACTCGGCGCGGCGCTCTTCGAAAATGGCCAGGGTTTCGGGCTGGAAGCACGCCAACGCGGCATGCTGGGCCATGCTCGGTGCACTGATGTACAGGTTTTGTGCCAGCTTCTCCAGGTCAGCCACCGCGCCGGGTGGGGCCACCAGCCAGCCAAGGCGCCAACCGGTCATGCCGAAATACTTGGAAAAACTATTCAGGACGAACGCCGAGTCGTCCACTTCCAACACGCTAGGTGCGTCCATGCCATAGGTGAGGCCATGGTAGATCTCGTCCACCACCAGGTGACCATGCCGCTCGTGGGTGGCTTTGGCAAGGCTGGCCAGCGCCTCGCGCCCCAGCACCGTACCGGTCGGGTTAGCCGGTGAAGCGACCAGCGCACCGACCGAGTCCTTGTCCCAGTAACGCTCGACCAGGTCAGCGGTCAGCTGGTAATTCACCTCCGGGCCCACCGGCACCAGCTGCGCCCCACCCTCTACCAGGCGCAGGAAGTGGCGATTGCACGGGTAACCCGGGTCGGCCAGCAGCCAGTGCTTGCCCGGGTCGACCAACAGGCTGCTGGCCAGAAGCAGCGCGCCAGAGCCACCTGGGGTAATGAGAATGCGCTCCGGATCGATACTCAGGCCATAGCGCTGGCCATAAAAGCCGGCAATCGCTTCGCGCAGTGCCGGCAGGCCGCGTGCGGCGGTGTAACGGGTGTGCCCGGCGGCCAGTGCGGCCTGGCCGGCGGCGACGATGGGCGCGGCGGTGGTGAAGTCCGGCTCGCCAATTTCCAGGTGGATCACGTCGTGCCCGGCCGCCTGCAGCTCGTTGGCCCGGGCCAGCAGCGCCATGACGTGGAAGGGTTCGATGGCGCGGCTGCGCGCACTGTAGGGGTGGGCCATGACCTTCTCTCAATTGGGTCTAAACTGGAGATTCTACCTCTGCACACCACCGAACGTGTGGCTTGCGCCGCTGTCAATTGCCAGTAACAGGCGGGGTAGCGCACCCCCGATCTATCTGGTAAGTTCGGCGGCTCGCAGTCGCAGGGCCGGCGGGTGCCGGAGATGGAGCAGCCTGCGCATTGGATCAGATGAGTGAGAGGCGGTCTATTCATGTCCACCGTAGAAAAGCAAAAAGCCCAGACCATGTACGGTGTCGAGCCCTACGTAGAAACCAAGGGTGAAGAGTACATGGGCGAGCCCATGAAAAAGCACTTCACCAAGCTTCTTGGCGCGTGGAAGCAAGAGCTGATGACCAGTGTGGACCGCACTGTGGACCACATGAAGGACGAAGCAGCCAACTTCCCCGACCCGGCCGACCGCGCCAGCCAGGAAGAAGAATTCGCCCTGGAGCTGCGTAATCGCGATCGCGAACGCAAGCTGATCAAGAAAATCGACAAGACCCTCGACAAGATCAAGGCCGATGAATACGGCTGGTGCGAATCGTGCGGTATCGAAATCGGCCTGCGCCGTCTGGAAGCCCGTCCTACCGCAGACCTGTGCTTCGACTGCAAGGAAATCGCCGAGAAAAAGGAAAAAACGGTCGGCAAAGGCTGATCTTTCTTCCACCTGAACGGGGCGCTTGATGCGCCCCGTTTCATTTATGTGCCCAGCCTGACCATGACCAACTCCAGCTACATCGGGCGCTTCGCCCCCACCCCCAGCGGCTTCCTGCATTTTGGCTCGCTGGTCGCCGCCCTCGCCTCCTGGCTCGATGCCCGCGCCGTCAATGGCCGCTGGCTGCTGCGCATGGAAGACACCGACCCACCCCGGGAAATGCCTGGCGCCCGTGATGCCATCCTGCAGACCCTGGAGCGTTATGGCCTGGAGTGGGATGGCGAAGTGGTGTTCCAGAGCCAGCGACACGATGCCTATGCCGCCGTGGTAGACCGCCTGTTCAACATGGGCCTGGCCTATGCCTGCACCTGCTCGCGCAAGCAGCTTGAAGGCTACAACGGCATCTACCCCGGCTTGTGCCGCAATGCCGGGCATGCCCGTGAAGGCGCGGCAATCCGCTTACGGGTGCCAGAACTGATCTACCGCTTCACCGATCGGGTGCAGGGTGAGTACCAGCAGCACCTGGGCCGTGAGGTGGGCGATTTCGTCATCCAGCGCCGTGACGGGCTGTATGCGTACCAACTGGCGGTGGTGCTGGACGATGCCTGGCAGGGTGTTACCGACATCGTGCGCGGCGCCGACCTGCTCGACAACACCCCGCGCCAGCTGTACCTGCAAGAGCTGCTGGGCTTCTCGCAGCCGCGTTACCTGCACATTCCGCTGATCGTGCAGCCTGACGGGCACAAGCTGGGCAAGTCCTACCGTTCGCCTCCGCTGCAGGTGGAGCATGCAACGCCGTTGTTGCTGCGAGCCTTGCGGGCGCTGGGGCAGGACACCGACCCGGAGCTGCTGGTGGCAACGCCGGCTGAGGTACTGGCGGTAGCCCGTAAACAGTGGCGGCCAGAGGCGATTGCGCAGAAAACTACAGTGCCAGAGGCTGATTTGCGCTGAGGTTCTACCAGCCCCTTCGCGGGCACGGGCAAACCATCTCTCGAAAACAAAAGCCCAATGAATTCAAAATCTTGGCGAACACTGTGGATTCCCGCTAGCATCCCCCCCGCCATTTGCGCCAATAATAAGTCCAAGCCCGCAGCGCCCAACCATCGAGGCCAGCATGTACATCTATCGTTTGGTCCTGCTTCTGGTCGTGGGGATCTACCTGTTCTCCCCGGCCATCATGGACTGGTGGATCGAGCCGACCGGAGCCTGGTACCGCCCCTACCTGCTCTGGCTGATCCTGATCGTCGTCACCTTCATCCTGCAGAGCCAACGAGATGCCGATGAGCTTTAGCCTGACCCAGATGATCCTGATCAGCGCCGGGTACCTCATGGTGCTGTTCGGCGTGGCCTGGATCAGCGAGCGCGGGTTGATCCCGCGTTCGATCATTCGCCACCCGCTTACCTACACCCTGTCGCTGGGCGTGTACGCCAGTGCCTGGGCCTTTTATGGCTCGGTGGGCCTGGCCTACCAGTATGGCTACGGCTTCCTCGCCTGTTACCTGGGGGTGTCCGGCGCCTTCCTGCTGGCACCGGTGCTGCTCTACCCGATCCTCAAGATCACCCGCACCTACCAGCTGTCATCGCTGGCCGACCTGCTGGCGTTCCGCTTCCGCAGCACCTGGGCCGGGGCATTGACCACCATCATCATGCTCATCGGTGTGCTGCCGTTGCTGGCTCTGCAGATCCAGGCGGTGGCCGATTCGATCAGCATCCTTACCGGTGAGCCGGTCAAGGCCCGGGTAGCGTTTGCCTTCTGTACGCTGATCATCCTGTTCACCATTTTCTTCGGCTCGCGGCACATTGCCACGCGTGAGAAACATGAAGGGCTGGTTTTCGCCATCGCCTTCGAGTCGGTGATCAAGCTGCTGGCCCTGGGCGGTATCGGCCTGTACGCCTTGTATGGCGTATTCGGCGGCCCGCATGAGCTGGAAGTCTGGCTGCTACAGAACCAGACCGCCCTTGCCGCCCTGCACACCCCGCTGCAGGAAGGCCCATGGCGCACCCTGCTGCTGGTGTTCTTCGCCTCGGCCATCGTCATGCCGCACATGTACCACATGGCCTTCACCGAAAACCTCAACCCGCGCTCGCTGGTCAGCGCCAGCTGGGGACTGCCGCTGTTCCTGCTGCTGATGAGCCTGGCCGTACCGCTGGTGCTGTGGGCCGGCCTGCGCCTGGGCGCAAGCACCAACCCCGAGTACTTCACCCTGGGCCTGGGGATTGCCGCCAACAACCAGGCATTGGCACTGCTGGCCTACATTGGCGGCCTGTCGGCGGCCAGCGGCCTGATCATCGTCACCACCCTGGCGCTGTCGGGCATGGCCCTGAACCACCTGGTGCTGCCGCTGTACCAACCCCCGGCCGAGGGCAACATCTACCGCTGGCTGAAGTGGACCCGACGGGCACTGATCGTCGCCATCATCACCGCCGGCTTCATGTTCTACCTGACCCAGAACAACCACCAGAGCCTGGCCAACCTGGGCATCGTCGCCTTCGTCGCCACCTTGCAGTTTTTGCCTGGCGTGCTGTCGGTACTGTACTGGCCGACCGCCAACCGCCGCGGCTTCATCGCCGGGCTGCTGGCCGGCACCTTGGTGTGGATGGTGACCATGCTGCTGCCGCTGCTGGGCAACCTGCAGGGTTTCTACATTCCGTTGCTGGACATGATCTATGTGCTGGACGACACCAGCTGGCACATGGCGGCAATCGCCTCGCTGGCGGCAAACGTGCTGTTGTTCACCCTGATCTCGCTATTCACCAACGCCAGCAACGAAGAGGTCAGTGCGGCCGAAGCCTGCGCGGTGGACAACGTGCGCCGCCCGCAACGCCGCGAGCTGCACGCCGCCTCGCCCCAGGAGTTCGCCACTCAGCTGGCCAAACCGCTGGGGGCCAAGGCCGCACAAAAGGAAGTGGAGCAAGCCCTGCGCGACCTCTACCTGCCGTTCGACGAGCGCCGCCCCTATGCCCTGCGCCGCCTGCGCGACCGCATCGAGGCCAACCTGTCCGGCCTGATGGGGCCGAGCGTGGCCCAGGACATGGTCGAGACGTTCCTGCCGTACAAGTCCGGTAACGAAAACTACGTGACCGAAGACATCCACTTCATCGAAAGCCGCCTGGAAGACTACCACTCGCGTCTGACCGGCCTGGCCGCCGAGCTCGATGCCCTGCGCCGCTACCACCGCCAAACCCTGCAGGAGCTGCCCATGGGCGTCTGCTCGCTGGCCAAGGACCAGGAAATCCTGATGTGGAACAAGGCCATGGAAGAGCTTACCGGCATTGCCGCCAAGCATGTGGTCGGTTCGCGCCTGCTCACCATAGACGAGCCTTGGCGCGGCCTGCTGCAAGGGTTCATCGACGTGCCCGACGAGCACCTGCACAAGCAGCGCCTGGCGCTGGACGGCCAGCCGCGCTGGCTGAACCTGCACAAGGCGGCCATCGACGAGCCGTTGGCCCCCGGTAACAGTGGCCTGGTGCTGCTGGTGGAAGACCTGACCGAGACCCAGGCACTGGAGGACAAGCTGGTGCACTCCGAGCGCCTGGCCAGTATCGGCCGCCTGGCCGCCGGCGTGGCCCACGAAATCGGCAACCCGATCACTGGCATCGCTTGCCTGGCGCAGAACCTGCGTGAAGAACGCGAAGGCGATGGCGAAATCATCGAGCTGTCCAGCCAGATCCTCGACCAGACCAAGCGCGTGTCGCGCATCGTCCAGTCGTTGATGAGCTTCGCCCATGCCGGTGGCAGCCACCAGAACAGCGAGGAACCCGTGTGCCTGGCCGAAGTGGCACAGGATGCCATCGGTCTGCTGGCGTTGAACCGGCGCAATTTCGAAGTACAGTTCTTCAACCTCTGCGACCCAGACCACTGGGCCGAAGGGGACCCGCAGCGCCTGGCCCAGGTGCTGATCAACCTGCTCTCCAACGCCCGCGACGCCTCGCCCGCCGGCAGTGCCGTGCGCGTGCGTAGCGAGACCAGTGAGCACACCGTCGACCTGATCGTCGAAGACGAGGGCAGCGGGATTCCGAAGAACATCCAGGACCGCCTGTTCGAACCCTTCTTCACCACCAAGGACCCGGGCGAAGGAACCGGACTGGGGCTCGCTCTGGTCTATTCCATCGTGGAAGAGCATTATGGGCAAATCACCATCGACAGCCCGGCCGATATCGAACGGCAACGTGGCACCCGGATCCGCGTGACCCTGCCCCGGCATGTCGTAGCGACGTCCCCTGAAATTCGAGACCGTCGAGAGAATTGAATCAATGCCGCACATTCTGATCGTCGAAGACGAAACCATCATCCGCTCGGCCCTGCGTCGCCTGCTTGAGCGGAACCAGTACCAGGTCAGCGAAGCCGGCTCGGTGCAGGAAGCCCAGGAACGCTTCAGCATTGCCACCTTCGACCTCATCGTCAGTGACCTGCGCTTGCCAGGCGCTCCCGGCACCGAGCTGATCAAGCTCGGCCAGGGCACCCCGGTGCTGATCATGACCAGTTACGCCAGCCTGCGCTCGGCGGTGGACTCGATGAAAATGGGCGCGGTGGACTACATCGCCAAGCCCTTCGACCATGACGAGATGCTGCAAGCGGTGGCGCGCATCCTGCGTGACCGGCAAAACGCCCCGGCCGCCGCACCCGCTGCCGAGCCACGCGCCAGCAATGGCAAGGCTGCCTCAGCCGATAAAAGCAGCGCGGCAGCGGCCAATGGCGAAATCGGCATCATCGGCTCGTGCCCGCCCATGCAGGACATGTACAGCAAGATCCGCAAGGTCGCACCCACCGACTCCAATGTGCTTATCCAGGGTGAGTCGGGCACGGGTAAAGAGCTGGTGGCCCGCGCCCTGCACAACCTGTCGCGCCGGGCCAAGGCGCCGATGATTTCAGTGAACTGCGCGGCCATCCCCGAGACACTGATCGAGTCCGAACTGTTCGGCCACGAAAAAGGCGCGTTCACCGGTGCCAGCGCCGGGCGCGCCGGCCTGGTGGAAGCCGCCGATGGCGGTACGCTGTTCCTCGATGAAATCGGCGAGCTGCCGCTGGAAGCCCAGGCTCGCCTGTTGCGCGTGCTGCAGGAAGGAGAGATTCGCCGGGTGGGGTTCGGTACAGTCGCAAAAGGTGGATGTGCGCCTGATCGCCGCGACCCACCGCGACCTGAAGAACCTGGCCAAGGCCGGCCAGTTCCGTGAAGACCTCGATTACCGCCTGCACGTGATCGCCCTGAAGCTGCCGGCCCTGCGCGAGCGCGGCAGCGACGTCAACGAGATCGCCAGCGCCTTCCTCGCTCGCCAGAGTGCGCGCATCGGCCGCGACGACCTGCACTTCTCGGCCGAAGCCGAGCAGGCCATTCGACACTACAGCTGGCCGGGTAACGTGCGCGAGCTGGAAAACGCCGTGGAGCGCGCGGTGATTCTCAGCGAGAGCGCAGAGATTTCCGCCGACCTGCTGGGTATCGACATCGAGCTGAGCGACCTGGAAGAAGACGACATCCTCGACAACGCCCTGGTGGTGGCCAGTGCGGCCAGTGCCAGCCACGAGCCGACCGAGGACCTGTCGCTGGAAGACTACTTCCAGCACTTCGTGCTCGAACACCAGGACCACATGACCGAGACCGAACTGGCACGCAAGCTGGGCGTCAGCCGCAAGTGCCTGTGGGAACGCCGTCAGCGCCTGGGCATCCCGCGGCGCAAAAGCAACGCTACCAGCGAATAACCAGCCTGCGCACGGTACGCCGCAGCAATTGCGGCGCCTATGCGATCGAGCGCCGCGCGGGCGGCGCTCGATCGCATAGGCCCTGAACGGGCCATGGCGAGCACACCTGGCTTCAAAGCCCCCCGGTAACACATCAGTTCCCGCAAAAATCTGTTACCCAACCTTTCCGCCGTAACAGTTCCCGAGGCGTACGGTAACGAAATTTCGACATTTTCGGCGTCACAAAAATCACCAGAACACCTCAACCCCTTGATTTTGCTAGGTTTCAAAAAGTTGGCACGGCACCTGCTATATGCTTAGTACAAAAACAATAACAAGCACTGCAACCTACAATAAGAACAAGACGAAACGGCTCACGCACAATAAAAACAAGACGGCGGAGGCGCAGCTAACTGATTCTTTTGGAGAGGATGCGTGTTTGGGGCTTGCCCCACGACCAGGCAGAGAACAACAAAAACTGCACTAAAAAGCAGCGCCTGAACTGGTTGGATCGACAGATCAACGTGACATCAGCGGCCAAAGCAATCCGTTTGCTCTTAACCCCTGGTTTAGGGGTCGTCCACAAGCTTCGAGATTTGTGGACAGGGCGCTCAACAAAAACAAGAAGCCCAGCAAAAAAAACAATAAGAGCACGCAACGACTTCTTGGGGAGCTTAGGCTCCCCTTGTCGTTTCTACCCTTCTGGCAGGCATCCTGCCACCCGCCTACACCATTCCTCGAGTAAATGCTAGAATCCCCGCCCATCATGCGGCCATTCTCCTATTCTTGGCCGAACATTCCTTCACACAGTGCATCCCATGCTGAAGAAGCTGTTCCAGTCTTTCCGCCCGCCCGTACCGGGCCCGCACCACAGGCGCACCACGCCTGAGGTGATCAACAAGAGCCAGCACTCGCTGCAGCGCCACCAGTTCAGCCGCCATGCGGTGAACATCGTGGAGCGCCTGCAAAGCGCCGGCTACCAGGCTTACCTGGTCGGTGGCTGTGTCCGCGACCTGATGCTGGGCATCACGCCGAAGGACTTCGACGTCGCCACCAGCGCCACCCCCGAACAGGTTCGTGCCGAGTTCCGCAACGCGCGCATCATTGGTCGCCGCTTCAAGCTGGTCCACGTGCATTTTGGCCGTGAGATCATTGAAGTCGCCACCTTCCGCGCCCACCACTCGGAAGACGACCAGGGCGACGCCCACCGTTCGTCGCATAACGCCAGTGGTCGCATCTTGCGAGACAACGTGTACGGCACCCTGGAAGAGGACGCGCAACGCCGCGACTTCACCATCAACGCCCTGTACTACGACCCGGTCAGCGAGCGCATTCTCGATTACGCCAACGGTGTGCACGATGTGCGCAATCGCCTGCTGCGGCTGATTGGCGACCCGACCCACCGTTACCAGGAAGACCCGGTGCGCATGCTGCGTGCGGTGCGCTTTGCCGCCAAGCTCGACTTTGGCATCGAAAAGCACACCTTCCAGCCGATCCGCGGCCTGGCCCCGATGCTGCGCGAGATTCCGCCCGCGCGCCTGTTCGAAGAGTGCCTCAAGCTGTTCCTCAGCGGCCAAGGTGCTATCGCCTTCGAAATGCTGGTCGACCTGGAGTTGTTCGAGCCGCTGTTCCCTGCCAGCGCCCATGCCCTGGACGAGCGCCCAACCTACACCCACACGCTGATCAGCCAGGCGCTGAACAACACCGACCTGCGCGTGAAGCAGGGCAAACCGGTGACGCCGGCCTTCCTGTTCGCTGCACTGCTGTGGCCAGCCCTGCCAGCCCGCGTGCTGCACCTGCAGAACCAGGGTGTGCCGCCGATCCCGGCCATGAACGGTGCGGCTCACGACCTGATCGCCGAGCAATGCGCGCGCATCGCCATTCCCAAGCGTTTTACCCTGCCGATCCGCGAGATCTGGGACATGCAGGAGCGCCTGCCACGCCGCAGCGGCAAGCGCGCCGACATGCTGCTGGACAACCCGCGCTTCCGCGCCGGTTACGACTTCCTGCTGTTGCGCGAAAGCGCTGGGGAAGAAACCGACGACCTCGGCCAGTGGTGGACCGATTACCAGGATGCCAACGACAGCGAGCGCCGCGAGATGATCCGCGAGCTGGGCAACCGTGACGAAGGCACCGGCGCCGGCCCACGCAAACGCAAGCGCAGCGGCAGCAAACGCAAACGCGGTGGCGACGAGGCGTTCGAGTGACCATTCGCGCCTATGTAGGCCTGGGCAGCAACCTGGACGCACCTGCCGAGCAGTTGCGTAGCGCCTTGCAGGCGCTCGACCAGGTCGAGGCCACACGCCTGGTAGCGGCCTCGGCACTCTACACCAGCGACTCGCTGCTGCCTGGCCAGCCGCGCTATACCAACGCCGTGGCCGCGCTGGACACAACCTTGGCGCCATTGGCCCTGCTCGATGCCCTGCAGGCCATCGAGAACGACCAGGGTCGCGTGCGCAAGGAACGCTGGGGCCCGCGCACGCTGGACCTGGACATTCTGCTGTTCGGCGACCAGGTACTCGACGAGCCACGCCTGAAAGTGCCGCATTACCACATGCATGCCCGCCCCTTCGTGCTGTACCCGCTGGCCGAACTGGTACCGGGCGACTTCCGCCTGGCCGATGGCCGCGCGCTCGCACAACTGCTCGACGGCTGCCCGTTCGTCGGCCTGGAACGCCTGTAAACCGGGCGTTCCAGCCTGCCGCCCAGCAGCGGTAACGCCAGTAACACCCTGATCGTAACAATGCGGTAACAGGGTGATTGACTTCCCTTACCTCGCTCACGACTATAGGCGTCCCGTGTGGCACCAAAGTGCCGCATACCCGTATTTAGGCCCGGACGGACCTGTACCCGAACATCACACGCGATGATGTGCCGCTCCGGAAGATGACTACACGCGTTGAATGCAGTCGTTTTTTACAGCGCCTGAACGAGGAATTTCCTACATGCCTGAAGTAACCCTTACCACCCTCAATGGCCTCAAGGCCAAGGGTGAAAAAATCACCATGCTGACTTGCTACGACGCGACCTTCGCCAAGGCCGCCAGCCAGGCCGGCGTTGAAGTGTTGCTGGTGGGCGACTCACTGGGGATGGTCCTGCAGGGCCACGACAGCACCTTGCCGGTAACCACGGCAGACATGGCCTACCACACCGCCTGCGTCAAACGCGGCAACGACGGTGCGCTGATCCTCGCCGACCTGCCTTTCATGGCGCACGCTACCCCGGAGCAGGCTTTTGCCAACAGCGCCACGCTGATGCAAGCCGGCGCCCACATGATCAAGATCGAAGGCGCAGCCTGGCTTGCCGAAACCATCCGCCTGCTGGCCGAGCGTGGCGTGCCGGTGTGCGCACACATGGGCCTGACCCCGCAAACCGTCAATGTGCTGGGCGGCTACAAAGTGCAAGGCCGCCAGGAAGCCCAGGCCCGGCAGATGCGCGCCGACGCGATTGCCCTGGAGCAGGCCGGTGCGGCCATGCTGCTGCTCGAATGCGTACCCAGCGAACTGGCGGCGGAAATCACCAACGCCGTGGGTATTCCCGTAATCGGTATTGGCGCGGGCAGCGCCACCGATGGCCAGGTACTGGTGCTGCACGACATGCTCGGCTTGTCGCTGAGTGGCCGGGTACCGAAGTTCGTGAAAAACTTCATGCAAGGCCAGCCAGATATCCACAGCGCCCTCGTCGCTTATGTCGAGGCCGTCAAGCAAGTCAGCTTCCCAGGCAGCGAACACGGGTTCAGTGCATGAATACAGTCAAGACCGTCCGCGAACTGCGCGCGGCAGTAGCCCGCGCCCGCGGTGAAGGCAAACGTATCGGCTTCGTGCCGACCATGGGCAACCTGCACAGCGGCCACGCGGCGCTGGTGACCAAGGCCGCGCAGCGCGCCGATTTTGTGGTCGCCAGCATCTTCGTCAACCCGCTGCAGTTCGGCGCCAACGAAGACCTCGACAAGTACCCGCGCACTTTGGCCGCCGACCAGGAGCGCCTGCTGCAGGCCGGCTGCAACCTGCTGTTCGCGCCCGCCGTGGAAGAGATGTACCCCGACGGCATGAGCGTGCAAACCCGCGTCAGCGTGCCCCAACTTTCCGAAGGCCTGTGCGGCGCCAGCCGACCAGGGCATTTCGAAGGCGTGGCCACGGTAGTCAGCAAACTGTTCAACATGGTTCAGCCAGACCTTGCCGTGTTCGGCGAGAAGGACTTCCAGCAGCTGGCGGTGATCCGCGCCATGGTGCGCGACCTGAACATGCCGATCCAGATCATCGGCGAACCCACCGTGCGTGCCGACGATGGCCTGGCGCTGTCGTCGCGCAATGGCTACCTCACGCCTGAGCAGCGTACTGCCGCGCCAGCGCTTTACCGCACGTTGCAGCACATTGCAGCGGGCATCGGCCGTGGCCAGCGCGACTTTGCCGCGCTGGTCGCAGAAGGCCAGGCGCAACTGAGCGCTGCGGGTTTCCGGCCGGATTACCTGGAAGTGCGCCATGCCGTGAGCCTGCGCCCGGCACTGATCGACGATCGAGACCTGGTGGTGATCGCGGCGGCGTACCTGGGTAACACGCGGTTGATCGACAACCTGTACCTGCATCTGGAAGAAAAGACTGCGTAACGGCATTGGGCTGCTTTGCAGCCCATTCGCGGGCAAGCCCGCTCCCACGGGCGCCCGCCAAATTCCCCCGCCATACCCATTCCCTGCAAGTGGCCTTTGCCTATAATGATGCCAGCCTGAACCCGGCAATAACTGCCGTGTCCAAGGCCTCACCACGCACCAAGGGAACCCCGCGCAATGGCGTATTACCGTACACCCCACGATGTGACGGCCCTGCCCGCCTGGCAGGCGCTTCAGCAACACCGCGACGCCATGCAAGGCTTCAGCATGCGCGAAGCCTTCGCCGCCGATGCCCAACGCTTCGACCAGTTCTCCCTGAGCTGCTGCGGCCTGTTCCTCGACTACTCGAAAAACCTGATCACCGAACAAAGCCGCGACCTGCTGGTGAACCTGGCCAACGAAGTGGGCCTGCAGGACGCCATCAAATCGATGTTCGCCGGCGAAATCATCAATGCCTCCGAAGGCCGTCCGGTGCTGCACACCGCCCTGCGACGGCCCGTAGGCGACAAGCTCAGCGTCAACGGCGTGAATGTCATGCCGGAAGTGCACAAGGTACTCAACCAGATCACCGAACTGGTCGGGCGCATCCACGACGGCCTGTGGCGCGGCTACAGCGAAAAACCGATTACCGACGTGGTCAATATCGGTATCGGCGGCTCGTTCCTCGGCCCCGAGCTGGTCTCCGAAGCGCTGCTGCCCTACGCCCAGCGCGGCGTGCGCTGCCATTACCTGGCCAATATCGACGGCAGTGAATTCCACGAGCTCTCGGCCAACCTGCGCGCCGAAACCACCCTGTTCATCGTCTCGTCAAAGTCGTTCAATACCCTCGAGACCCTGAAAAACGCCATGGCCGCGCGTACCTGGTACCTGGCCCAGGGCGGCTCGGAAGCCGAGCTGTACCGCCACTTCATCGCGGTTTCCAGCAACAAGGCCGCTGCGGTGGCGTTCGGTATCCGCGAAGAGAACATCTTCCCGATGTGGGACTGGGTAGGCGGGCGCTACTCGCTGTGGTCGGCCATCGGCCTGCCGATCGCCCTGGCCATCGGCACGGCCAACTTCAAGGAACTGCTGTCCGGTGCCTACACCATGGACCAGCACTTCCAGACCGCCCCCTTCGACAAGAACATGCCGGTGCTACTGGCCTTGCTAGGTGTGTGGTACGGCAACTTCTGGGGCGCGAACAGCCACGCGATCCTGCCGTACGACCACTACCTGCGCAACATCACCAAGCACTTGCAGCAGTTGGACATGGAGTCCAACGGCAAGAGCGTGCTGCAGGACGGCACCCCGGTGAAGACCGACACCGGCCCGGTTATCTGGGGTGGCGTGGGCTGTAACGGCCAGCACGCCTACCACCAGTTGCTGCACCAGGGCACCCAGCTGATTCCGGCCGACTTCATCGTGCCGGTCGTGAGCTTCAACCCGGTGGCCGACCATCACCAGTGGCTGTATGCCAACTGCCTGTCGCAAAGCCAGGCGCTGATGCTGGGTAAAACCCGTGAGGAGGCTGAAGCCGAGCTGCGCGGCAAAGGCCTGAACGAAGCGGATATCGAGAAGCTCGCACCGCACAAGGTGATCCCGGGTAATCGCCCGAGCAACACCCTGGTGGTCGAACGTATCAGCCCTCGCCGCCTGGGCGCTCTGGTGGCGATGTACGAGCACAAGGTGTTCGTGCAGAGCGTGATCTGGGGTATCAATGCCTTCGACCAGTGGGGCGTTGAGCTGGGCAAGGAGCTGGGCAAGGGCGTTTACCAGCGCTTGGTCGGCAGCCTGGAAGAAAGCGCCGAAGATGGCTCCACCCAAGGGCTGATCAACTACTTCCGCGGCCGCCACCGCGGGTGATCTAAAGCCTGTACGCACCTCTTCGCGGGCAATCCCGCGAAGAGGCCTGCAAGGTTGAACACCTCTCCCAGCTACACTGTCCTATCGAATAGCCGTTGCAGTCCATCGCCCCTTACAAGAGCAGGACCACCCGCCATGTTCGATATCCGCAACTATCCCCAGGCCCTGGCCGTCAGCCAGTCCGCCACCCTCACCCCCGACGAATACCATCGCCTGTACCGCCAGTCGGTCGACGATCCTGACACCTTCTGGGCCGAGCAGGCCAAACGCCTGGACTGGATCAAGCCCTGGTCGAGCGTGCAGCAATGCGACCTGAATACCGGCAAGGCCCGCTGGTTCGACGGTGCACAGCTCAACGTCAGCTATAACTGCATCGACCGCCATCTAGCCCAGCGCGGCGAGCAGACGGCCCTGCTGTGGGAAGGTGACGACCCAAAAGACTCCAAGGCCATCACTTACCGCGAGCTGCACCGCCAGGTCTGCCGCCTGGCCAATGCAATGAAGGCGCGCGGGGTCAAGAAAGGCGACCGAGTGTGCATCTACATGCCGATGATCCCCGAAGCCGCCTTCGCCATGCTCGCCTGCACCCGCATCGGGGCCATACATTCGGTAGTGTTCGGCGGTTTTTCCCCGACGCCCTGCGCGACCGCATTCTCGACGCCGACTGCCGCACCGTGATCACCGCCGATGAGGGCGTGCGTGGCGGCAAGCGTGTCCCGCTGAAACAGAACGTCGACAAGGCCCTGGCCAGCTGCCCAGCGGTCAGCAGCGTGTTGGTGGTGCGCCGCACCGGCGGCGATGTCGCCTGGGCCGAAGGCCGCGACCTCTGGTACCACGAAGTAACGGAAAAGGCCGGCGACGACTGCCCCCCGAGCCGATGGCGGCCGAAGACCCGCTGTTCATCCTCTATACCTCCGGCAGCACCGGCAAACCAAAAGGCGTGCTGCACACCACCGGCGGCTACCTGCTGCAAGCGACAATGACCTTCAAGGTAGTGTTCGACTACCGTGACGGCGAGGTTTTCTGGTGCACCGCCGATGTCGGCTGGGTTACCGGCCACAGCTACATCGTCTATGGCCCGCTGGCCAATGGCGCCATCTCGCTGATGTTCGAAGGCGTACCCAACTACCCGGACACTTCACGCTTCTGGCAGGTGGTGGACAAGCACCAGGTAAACATTTTCTACACCGCCCCGACCGCCCTGCGCGCATTGATGCGCGAGGGCTCCGCGCCGCTGCAGGGCACCTCGCGCAAGAGCCTGCGCTTGTTGGGCAGCGTCGGCGAGCCAATCAACCCTGAAGCCTGGGAGTGGTATTTCGAGGCGGTCGGGCAGAAGCGCTGCCCCATTGTCGATACCTGGTGGCAGACCGAAACCGGCGGCATCATGCTCACCCCGCTGCCCGGCTCGCAGGCACTCAAACCCGGTTGCGCCACACAGCCCATGTTTGGCGTGCAACCGGCGCTACTGGACGAAAAAGGCAAACTGATCGAAGGCCCCGGCGCTGGCCTTCTGGTCATCAAGGCCAGCTGGCCCGGGCAGATCCGTAGCGTCTATGGCGACCATCAGCGCATGGTCGACACCTACTTCAAACCCATGCCCGGCTACTACTTCACCGGCGACGGTGCCCGCCGCGACGCCGATGGCGACTACTGGATCACCGGGCGCATCGACGATGTGATCAACGTGTCCGGGCACCGCATAGGCACCGCCGAAGTAGAAAGCGCACTGGTGCTGCATGACAGCGTCGCCGAGGCAGCCGTGGTCGGTTACCCCCACGACCTCAAGGGCCAGGGCGTCTACGCCTTCGTCACGACCATGAATGGCGTGACGCCAGACGACACGCTAAAGGCCGAGCTGCTGGCACTGGTCAGCAAGGAAATCGGCAGTTTCGCCAAACCCGAGCTGATTCAGTGGGCGCCGGCGCTACCCAAGACGCGCTCAGGCAAGATCATGCGGCGTATACTGCGCAAAATCGCCTGCAACGAGCTGGACAACCTGGGCGATACCTCGACCCTTGCCGACCCCAGCGTGGTACAGGGCCTGATCGACAAACGCCTTAACCCGTAACCGGCGGCCGCTGTTCATGGCCGCCCCGCACCGCAGGTCCCCATGGAAGCCCTTCGTCGCCGTATCGAAACCCAGGTCATGAGCCTCACCGGGCTGGCCCTCGGCCAGCTCGACCTGGAATCGCCCAAGGGCGACCCTGGCCTGTTCGGCCCGCACAGCATCAGCTGGCGGGTGCATGGCGACTTCCCGAGCATGCTGGTCGGCGGCATCAGCGCCCTGATGCTGCAGCTGTTGCATCCGTTGGCCCTGGCCGGCGTGTGGGACCACTCCAATTTCCGCGAAGACCTGCTCGGCCGCCTGCGCCGCACCAGCCAGTTCATTTCCGGCACCACGTTCGGCGCCACGGGCGACGCCGAATGGCTGATCGACAAAGTGCGCACCATTCACCTGCGAGTTACCGGCACCGCGCCGGACGGCCGCCCCTATGCGGCCAGCGACCCGGACCTGCTGACCTGGGTGCATGTGGCGGAGGTCAGCAGTTTCCTCGCCGCTCATCTGCGTTACCGCAACCCGCAGCTGCCGCGCACCGAGCAGGATGCCTATTACAACGAAATCGCCCTGATCGCCGAGCGCCTTGGCGCCCGTGACGTGCCGCGTTCGTGCCAACAGGTGGAAGACTATCTGCAACGCATGCACCCCCAGCTGCACTGCGATGCGCGCAGCCATGAAGTGATACGAATCCTGCTCGATGCCCCTGCCCCCAGCCGCCTGGCACAGCCGGTGGGCAAGCTGATGCTGCACGCCGGTATCGACCTGCTACCGGGCTGGGCACAGGCCATGCTCGGCCTGCAACATGGGCCTTTGCAGCAGCGCCTGATTCGCCTGGGCCTCAGGCGCACAGCGCCAGTACTGCGCTGGGCAATGCGCGACGGCTCGGCGCACCGGGCCAAACGGCGCATGGGCATTGAGTGAGGTCAAATGGTCGCCCCTGCGGAACTGATTTAACGTGCCATACTCCAAGCACTCCTGCTTAGACAGACGAAGCGACACATGTACAAAGGATTGACTCGCGCCGCTGGCGCAATCGTGGCCCTGGTAGCCCTCTATAGCCTGCTCGGCTTCCTTATTCTTCCCGGTGTCGCGCTGCGCATCGCCAACCAGCAGTTGGCCCAGTACGCGACCGTGCCGGCCCACCTCGAGCGGATCGAACTCAACCCCTTCAGCCTCGAGCTGACGCTGTGGGGCCTGCAGATCGGCGAGCCGGGCAAAGAGCAAGTCGCGTTCGAGCGGTTGTACGCCAACCTCTCGCTCGACAGCCTGTGGACCAAAGCCCTGCACCTGGAAGCGATCGAACTCGACAAACCACGCAACGAAGTCCTGTTCGCCAAGGACGGGGCCCTCAACCTGACCGGGTTGTTCAAGCTGCCCGCCAGTGAGGCCAAACCTGACGAGCCGCCCAGCGACCCGTTCCCGTTGCGTATTGGCAGCATCAAGCTGGTCGACGGCTACCTGCACTTCGAGGACCAGCGCCCTAGCGAGCCGATCGAATTCCTCTACGACAACATGAACCTGGAGCTGAAAAACCTCAGCACCCTGCCCAACGACAATGCCGACATGTCCCTGGTGGCCCTCGGCCCCAACGGCGGGCGTATCGACTGGAAAGGCACCCTCAGCCTGGCGCCGATCGCCTCCGAAGGCACGCTGAAGGTCACCGAAGGCAAGATGAAGGCGTTCTGGCCCTATGTCCGTGACGCCGTGCCGCTGGTGCTGGAAGACGGCGTGATCAGCCTCGACACCCACTACAAGCTCAACCTCGCCCAGCAGACCGAGTTGCAACTGGACAACGCCTCCGTGCGCATCGCGCCGTTCGCCATCAAGGCGCCGGATGGCCGCCCGTTGGCACGCCTGGCCAGCCTGGAGGTGAGCGAAACCTCTGTCGATCTGGTCAAGCAACTGGTCACCGTGGGCAAGATCCGCAGCGAAAAACTGGAAACCTGGGCCGCACTGGAAAAGGACGGCCAACTCGACTGGCAGAAGCTGTTCGCCAGCCAACCGGCCAAGGCCACGCCAAAGGAAAAGGCCGAACCTGCCGCCGCCGAGCCTACGCCTGAAGAGAAAGCCGCCAAGGCGCCCAGCAAACCCTGGCAAGTGCTGCTCAAGGATGTGCAACTGCGCAACTACCTGGTGCACCTGGCGGACCGCAGCCAGAAAGAACCGGTAGCCTTGGACATTGGCCCTCTCAACGCCGACCTGCAAGGTTTCGACAGCCTCAACCAGTCGCCCTTCACCCTCAAGCTCGACACCGGCGTGGGCAAGCAAGGCAAGCTGCAAGCGGCTGGCCAGGTCAACCTGGCGCCAATTTGGGCCAAGCTGGATGTGAGCACCCGTGACATCGACCTGCGCGTGGCCCAAGCCTACATCAGCCCGTTCATCCTGCTGGAGCTGCGCAGCGGCATGCTTTCCAGCGACCTCAAGGTAGACCTGAAGAACACCGCGCCGCTGGCGTTCAATGTCACCGGCAAGGCGCAAGTCAGCCAGTTGCACACCCTCGACACCATCAAAAGCCGCGACTTCGTCAAATGGCAGCAAGTGAACGTCGACGGCTTGTCCTACGTGCACGGCGATGCACTGTCGATCGACAAGGTAACCCTGCTGCAGCCCTATGCGCGTTTCATCATCAACGAAGACCGCACCACCAACGTCAATGACCTGCTGATCCCACAACCGGCCGGCGCCCCGGCGAGCAACACGTCAAAGCCGGCCTCGGCCAGCAGCGGCAAGCCACTGGGCATTCACATCGGCCAGATCGACATCAACGACGGCTCGGCCAACTTCGCCGACCTGTCGCTCACCCCCAACTTCGCCACGGCCATCCAGCAGCTCAATGGCCAAATCGGCACCATCGACAACCGCAAGCCGCTGCCGGCCAAGGTGGACGTCAAGGGCAAGGTCGACCGCTACGCACCGGTTACCATCAAGGGCGCTCTCAACCCGTTCAACCCGTTGGCCAGCCTGGACATCGCCACCAGCTTCAAGCGCGTCGAGCTGACCACGTTGACGCCCTACTCCGGTAAATTTGCCGGCTTCCGCATCCGCAAAGGCCGGCTCAGCCTCGACCTGCACTACCTGATCACCAACGGCCAGCTCAAGGCCGAGAACAAGGTCGTGGTGGAGCAGCTGCAACTGGGTGAAAAAGTCGACAGCCCGGACGCGGTCGACCTGCCGATCCGCCTGGCAGTGGCACTGCTTAAGGATACCGAGGGCAAGATCTCGATCGAACTGCCGGTCACCGGCGACCTCAACAACCCGCAGTTCAGCGTGATGCCGATTGTTTGGCAAACCCTGCGTAACCTGGTGCTGCGTGCGGCACAGGCACCGTTCAAGTTCATTGGTGGGCTGATTAGCGGCGGGGGCGCGGAAGACCTCGGCAACGTAGCGTTCGCCCCGGGTTCCAGCGAACTCAGCGGCGATGCCCAGTCGTCCCTGGACAAACTGGCATCAGCACTTAAGGAGCGCCCGGAACTGCGTCTGGAAATCGAAGGCACCAGCGCCCAGGCCAGCGATGGCCCGCTGATCGCCCAGCAACGCCTGGAGCGTGAGTACCAGGCTACCTGGTACAAGATCCTGCAGCGCCGTGGCGACAAAGTACCGGCCAATGCCTCGATGCTGGTAGTCGACGACAGCGACAAGCCGGCAATGCTTGAGGGCATCTATCGCACTCGCCTTAAACAGCAGCCGCCTGCCGAATGGGAGCAACTGGGCCGCGACGAGCGCACCGCCAAGCTGCGCGAGGCTGTGATCAAGTCCTGGGCAGAGAGCACCGCACTGCTGCGTACCTTGGGCCAGGAGCGGGCCAGCAGTATCAAGGATTACCTAGTGGACAAGGGCAAGCTGGAAGATGACCGGGTGTATTTCATCGATACCAGCCTGGGGCAGCCTGAAAGCGATGGCCGGGTGGTGACGCCGATGCATCTGGATGCCGAATAATCGCTTAAGGCAGGCCCGGCCTCTTCGCGGGTAAACCCGCTCCCACAGGTACTGCACAGTCCTTGTGGGAGCGGGTTTACCCGCGAAGGGGCCCGATCAGGTGATATCAATTCAGGCACTCACCAACCGCTGCCCCGACACCGCCGGGTGATACAGCGGCTGCACCTTGTTCCCCGCCGGGTCCAGCAGGTGGAAGCTGCGCGCCCCGTCACCATGGTTGAAAGGCCGGTCCAGCAAGGTCACGCCATGGGCCTTGAAGTACTGGTACCACGCCTCCAGCTCCTCCACGCTGTCCACGCTGTCCACGATGAACCCGTAGTGATCCAGGGTCTGCAACCCATTGGCCGCCCCGGCCCCCGCCCCAGCGACAGGTTGTCGTTACCGCAGGTGAGGTACACCAGGTCCTCGTTGGCGCGGTTCAGCACTTCCATGCCCAGCACATCGACGTAGAAACGCTCACACTCTTCAAGGTTGGGTACCAGCAAAGCGATGTGGCGCAGGCCATTCAGGCGGCCAGGGCGTGCAGGCAATTCGGACATTGGCGGGGCTCCATTTTTGTATACAATTCAAAGCAGAATTTAAAACAAAAGGAGCGCTTTGTGTATAGCTTGTTCATCAAGACCCGAGTGAAGCCCGGCTGCGCCGAAGCTTTCCTGACCGCGATCAAAGTCAATGCCGCAGCTTCCGTCGCCAGCGAACCAGGCTGCCTGGTGTTCGATGTGTCGCAGGACCGGTTCGACCCAGACGTGATCTACCTCTACGAAATCTATCGCGATGATGCGGCGTATGACGCGCACACCCAGACCGCACATTTCCGCGATAGCCGCCCATTGATCGAGCCCCTGATCGCCAAACAGGAATGCTTCGAAAGCGATGTGATCACGCGCAACCCGATGTACTAGCTGAGATGAAAAAGCCCCGGCTCAGGCCGGGGCTTTGTGCATAAGTGGCCAAATCCGTTTGGCCGACGGGACATTCCTTACTCGGATTTCAGGCCATCAGCCGAAACGGCCTGCACACCTTTGATCTTCTTGGCGATGGCAACAGCCATCTCTTTCTGTGCATCGGTCACCGCCACATCGGACGACAGCGACACGACACCCTTGTTGGTTTCGACTTTGATGTCGCTGCCAGGCACACCTTTCTCGGTCATCAGGTCAGCCTTCACCTTGGTGGTGATCCAGGTGTCGGAGGTAGCTTCCTTGGCTTTGGTCACCTCACCAGCCGCCAGAGTCATCGGCGCCTGGGTAGATTGCTGGGCGAATGCCGCGTTAGCCATGGTCAGGGTCAGAGCGGTGGCAGTAGCGGCAGCAATGGCGAACTTCTTCATGTGGGTCACTCCTGTTTTTCGAAAGGTCTGCGCCGTATGTCCTGGCGTCAGGTATGAGGGTAGTTGCATGTGCTGTGCCAGCTTTACCGCTTCGCTTGAACCTTTATAAATCAATGACTTAGCTAAACGCCATCACTTGAGCGTTCGTGCATTTTGCAATCAGCGTGGGAAACCTGCATGCAAGATGCAAGTCCGCTAAAGGTTCCCGTCGCGCATGAAAAAAGGGCCCCGAAGGGCCCTTTCCGTGTTGCGTGCAACCGTCGCTTAAACGCCCGAGGCCTTGGCCGCAGCTACGTCCTTGATCGACAGCTTGATACGGCCGCGGTTGTCCACGTCCAGTACCAGCACTTCGACTTCCTGGCCTTCTTTGAGGATGTCGGTGACTTTCTCGACGCGAGCATCGCTCAGCATGGAGATGTGCACCAGGCCGTCCTTGCCAGGCAGGATGTTGACGAAGGCGCCGAAGTCGACGATGCGCTCAACCTTGCCGACGTAGATCTTGCCGATCTCGGCCTCTGCGGTGATGCCCAGGATGCGCTGCTTGGCAGCCTCTGCCGCTTCCTTGGTTTCGCCGAAGATCTTGATCGAGCCGTCGTCTTCGATGTCGATCGAGGCCTTGGTCTCTTCGCAGATGGCGCGAATGGTGGCGCCGCCTTTGCCGATAACGTCACGAATCTTGTCGGTATCGATCTTCATCGCGATCATGGTCGGGGCGTTGGCCGACAGTTCGGTACGCGACTGGCCAATGATCTGGTTCATCTGACCGAGGATGTTCAGGCGCGCTTCCAGGGCTTGGCCCAGGGCGATTTCCATGATCTCTTCAGTGATGCCGTTGATCTTGATGTCCATCTGCAGCGCGGTCACGCCCTTGGCGGTACCGGCTACCTTGAAGTCCATGTCGCCCAGGTGGTCTTCGTCACCCAGGATGTCGGTCAGGACCGCGAACTTCTCGCCTTCCTTGACCAGGCCCATGGCGATACCGGCAACCGGTGCCTTCATCGGCACACCAGCGTCCATCAGCGCCAGGGAAGCACCACAGACCGAAGCCATGGAGCTGGAGCCGTTGGATTCGGTGATTTCCGAAACCACGCGAATGGTGTACGGGAACACGTCAGCGGCAGGCAGCATGGCCTGAACCGAACGACGAGCCAGACGGCCGTGGCCGATTTCGCGACGGCCAGCACCGCCCATACGGCCACACTCACCTACCGAGAACGGCGGGAAGTTGTAGTGCAGCATGAAGGGGTCTTTCTTCTCGCCTTCGAGGGTGTCCAGCAGCTGGGCGTCACGGGCAGTACCCAGGGTCGCAACGACCAGGGCCTGGGTTTCGCCACGGGTGAACAGCGCCGAACCGTGAGTCTTCGGCAGCACGCCGACTTCGATGTTCAGCGGGCGAACGGTCTTGGTGTCGCGACCGTCGATACGTGGCTTGCCGTTTACGATGTTTTCGCGAACGGTGCGGTATTCGATTTCGCCGAAGATTTCTTTCACTTCGGAAGCCGAAGGCTGGCCTTCTTCACCGGAGAACTTGGCGATCGCCTGATCGCGCAGCTCGCCCAGACGCGCATAGCGGTCGGCCTTGACGGTGATGGTGTAGCCCTGCGAAACCGCTTCGCCGAACTCGGCGCGGATAGCGTTGAACAGCTCGGTGTTGGCAACTGCAGGTTTCCAGTCCCAGGTCGGCTTGGCAGCTTCGGCGGCCAGCTCTTTGACAGCCTGGATCACAGCCTGGAATTCGTCGTGGGCGAACAGTACAGCGCCCAGCATCTGGTCTTCGGTCAGCTCTTGAGCTTCCGATTCAACCATCAGTACGGCGTCGGCGGTACCGGCAACGACCATGTCCAGGCTCGAGGCAGCCAGTTGCTCGTAGGTCGGGTTCAGCAGGTAGCCGGTGCTTTCGTGGAAAGCAACGCGAGCGGCGCCGATCGGGCCTTCGAACGGGATGCCGGAAATGGCCAGGGCAGCCGAGGTACCGATCATCGCAGCGATGTCCGGGTCGGTCTTCTTGCTGGTGGAAACCACGGTGCAGACAACCTGCACTTCGTTCATGAAGCCTTCCGGGAACAGCGGACGGATCGGACGGTCGATCAGGCGCGAGGTCAGCGTCTCTTTCTCGGAAGGACGGCCTTCACGCTTGAAGAAGCCACCCGGGATCTTGCCGGCGGCGTAGGTCTTTTCCTGGTAGTGAACCGACAGGGGGAAGAAGCCCTTGCCTGGATCAGCCTGTTTGGCGCCTACCACAGTCACCAGCACGGTGACGTCGTTGTCGACGGTAACCAGCACGGCGCCGGTTGCCTGACGGGCGATACGGCCCGTTTCGAGAGTAACGGTCGATTGACCGAACTGGAAAGTCTTGATTACCGGGTTCACGGTTTCCTACCTTTTTCAGTGGCTCTTGGGGGAACTGGTTTCTTGCGAATTCTTGGGCAGAACGGGGAATCGGCCCCATTGACCGTCCAGATACAACACGAGGTTGGGAGCCTGGCTGAAGAGCGGAAAACCGCTCAACTTCACCAGGCTGCCAACCTCGGAGATACGCATGACATGCTCATAGACAACGCTGCCAGGCAGCGTTGCCAATGCATGAGACACGCCATGCACACCACTGACCAGGCCGCTATTAGCGACGCAGGCCCAGGCGACCGATCAGGGCGCTGTAACGAGTGGTGTCTTTGCCCTTCAGGTAGTCCAGCAGCTTACGACGCTGGTTTACCATACGGATCAGGCCACGACGCGAGTGGTGGTCTTTACCGTTGGCCTTGAAGTGGCCTTGCAGCTTGTTGATGTTCGCGGTCAGCAGAGCAACCTGAACTTCTGGGCTACCAGTGTCGCCAGCGGCTTGCTGGAAGTCGGTAACGATTTGAGCTTTTTCTTCAACGCTGAGGGCCATTTGGCTTCTCCTGATAACGGATCCCGCATGCGGGGTCCAATAGGCCAGGGACAAATCCCTGTATTAATAAAAAAGGTGTGACCGTGCCTACTGACAGCCACCCTTGATTCCGTGAGACCCGGCAACAGCCTGGCCCCGCGGTTTCGGTCATTCCGACCGAATCAGCCGACGCGGCGCAATGCGCCCGTCTTCGCTCACTTCACCGATACCGATGAAGCGCGCATTATGATCCTGTACCCGGACCATGCCAAATTGTGGCGCGTCCGGCGCGCGTACCGCCTGCCCATGCAGCCAGTAGAACGCACTGTGTTCCGACAGGCTGACCATCGGCCAGTCCTGCAGCCCGCTGTCAGATGGCATCAGGAAGCGGTCGAGCGCTTCGTTGCCACCGTCGGCATGGGCCTGTTCGAGTTCCTCGAGGGTAACCGTCTGTGCCAGCGCGAAGGGCCCGGCCTGGGTCCTGCGCAGCTCGGCGACATAAGCGCCGCAGCCTAGGGCTTCACCGATATCCTCCACCAGGGTGCGGATATAGGTGCCTTTGCTGCATCCTACGCTCAACCGTGCACGGGTGCCTTCGCACTCGAGCAACTCCAAGCGGTTAATAGTAACAGAACGCGCCTCGCGCTCCACTACCTCTCCTGCACGCGCCAGTTTGTACAGCGGCTGGCCATCACGCTTGAGCGCCGAGTACATGGGCGGTATCTGGCTGATGGGGCCACGAAAACGTGGCAGCAGCGCCTCGATATCGGCGCGACCAACGGTCACGTCGCGGGTCTGCAGTACCTCGCCCTCGGCATCGCCGGTGTTGGTAGTCTGCCCCATCTGCATGACGGTTTCGTAGCCCTTGTCGGAATCGAGCAAGTACTGCGAAAACTTGGTCGCCTCGCCGAAGCACAGCGGCAGCACGCCGGTTGCCAACGGATCGAGGCTACCGGTGTGGCCGGCCTTTTCCGCATTGAGCAGCCAGCGCACCTTTTGCAGGGCGGCGTTGGACGTGAAGCCCAGCGGCTTGTCGAGCAGGATGATGCCGCTGACATTGCGGCGGATACGTTTGACCTGGGCCACCACTTACTCCTTGGTGCCCGACTCGTCGGCATCCTTGTGCAGGCGGTCTTCGGCCACTGCACGCTCGATCAGCGCCGACAGGTGCACACCACGGCTGACACTTTCATCGAAGTGGAAGTGCAGCTGCGGCACGCTGCGCAGTTGCATCGAACGCCCCAGGTGCAGACGCAGGAAGCTGGCAGCGCTGTTCAATGCCTTGAGCGACTGCTGCACGGCGTCCGGGGTTTCCTCGCCCATGACGGTGATGAACACCTTGGCATGGCCCAGGTCACGGCTGACGTCCACGGCGGTGATGGTCACCAGACCGACGCGTGGGTCCTTGACTTCGCGACGGATCAGTTCGGCCAGCTCGCGCTGCATCTGATCGCCAATACGTTGGGTACGGCTATATTCTTTGGCCATTCTTGCTACCTGTAACTTAAAGCGGCAAACGCCCGGACAGACGAATGCCTGACCGGGCGCTACCTGAAGAGGTACCGCAAGCCGCCCTGTAGCGGGCGCTTGCGGCTCGCTCGCCCTTAAAGGGTACGAGCCACCTGGACTTTCTCGAAGACTTCGATCTTGTCGCCGACCTTGACGTCGTTGTAGCTCTTGACGCCAATACCGCACTCCATGCCCGAACGCACTTCGGAGGCGTCGTCCTTGAAGCGACGCAGCGATTCCAGCTCGCCTTCGAAGATCACAACGTCGTCGCGCAGTACGCGGATCGGACGGTTGCGGTAAACGGTACCCTCGATGACCATACAGCCAGCGATGGCGCCGAACTTCGGCGAACGGAACACGTCACGCACTTCGGCGACACCCAGGATGTTCTCGCGAACATCGCTGCCGAGCATGCCGGTCAGGGCCTTCTTGACGTCTTCGATGATGTCGTAGATCACGTTGTAGTAACGCATATCCAGACCTTCTTGCTCGACGATCTTGCGCGCACCGGCATCGGCACGCACGTTGAAGCCGAACAGTACTGCGTTCGAAGCCAGTGCCAGGTTGGCGTCGCTTTCGGTGATACCACCGACGCCACCACCAATCACACGCACCTGCACTTCGTCGTTGCCCAGGCCGCCAAGCGAGCCCTGCAGTGCTTCCAGAGAACCACGCACATCGGTCTTGAGAACGATGTTGAGGGTTTTCTTCTCTTCCTGACCCATGGTCTCGAAGATGTTTTCCAGCTTGCCGGCGTGAGCACGGGCCAGCTTGACCTCGCGGTACTTGCCTTGACGGAACAGGGCAACTTCACGGGCTTTCTTCTCGTCGGCAACCACGGACAGCTCGTCACCGGCTTCCGGGGTACCGTCCAGGCCGAGGATTTCGACCGGGATCGACGGGCCGGCTTCCTTCACAGGCTTGCCGTTCTCGTCGAGCATGGCACGCACGCGGCCATAGTTGGAACCGCACAGAACCATGTCGCCCTGACGCAGGGTACCGTCCTGAACCAGGATGGTCGCCACTGGGCCACGGCCCTTGTCCAGGCGCGATTCGACGACCACGCCACGACCTGGAGCGGTCGGGGTTGCAGTCAGTTCGAGGATCTCGGCCTGCAGCAGGACAGCTTCGAGCAGTTCGTCGACGCCGGTACCCATCTTCGCCGAAACCTTAACGAACGGAGTGTCACCACCCCAGTCCTCGGAGGTTACGCCTTCGACGGACAGTTCGTTGCGGATGCGATCGAGGTCAGCACCTGGCTTGTCGATCTTGTTCACCGCAACCACCAGCGGAACGCCAGCTGCCTTGGCATGCTGAACGGCTTCGCGGGTTTGAGGCATCACGCCGTCGTCCGCTGCCACCACCAGGATGACGATGTCGGTCGCCTTGGCACCGCGTGCACGCATCTGGGTGAAAGCTGCGTGGCCCGGGGTGTCGAGGAAGGTGACCATACCGCGGTCGGTTTCCACGTGGTAGGCACCGATGTGCTGGGTGATACCACCGGCTTCGCCAGCGGCAACCTTGGCACGACGGATGTAGTCGAGCAGCGAGGTCTTACCATGGTCAACGTGACCCATGACAGTAACCACCGGTGCACGCGACTCGGTCTGGCCTTCGAATTTCAGCGATTCGGCCAGGGAGTCTTCCAGCGCGGTGTCGCTGACCAGGGTGACCTTGTGGCCCAGCTCTTCTGCGATCAGCTGAGCGGTTTCCTGGTCGAGCACCTGGTTGATGGTGACCGGAGTACCCATCTTGAACATGAACTTGACCACTTCAGCGCCCTTGACGGACATCTGGTTGGCCAGCTCGGAGACCGTGATGGTCTCGCCGATGGTCACGTCACGGATGACGGGGCCAGTCGGGTTCTGGAAGCCGTGCTGATTACGCTTTTTCAGCTTGCCCTTGCCGCCACGACCACGACGAGCGCCATCGCTCTCTTCGTCGGTAGTGCGCGGAGCAGCACGCGGAGTCGGCGCCTTTTCCTTCTCCTTGACCTTGACCTTGATCGACACACGAGGCGCCTCGCCACGACGACGGTCGTCATCGCGAGTACGGCTTTCGTTGCGACGGGTCTCGTCCTTCTTGCGCTCGGCAGCACGGGCTGCAGCGTCTTCGGAGGCCGGAGCGTCGGCGACTACCGGGGCCGGGGCAGCGGCAGGAGCCGGCTCTGGCTTGGCGGCAGGCGCAGGGGCGGCTACAGCGGAGTCGGCCGCCTGACGACGGGCTTGCTCTTCGTTGCGCTGGCGAACTTCGGCCTCGACCTTGTCGCGAGCGGCATTTTCAGCCGCGCGGCGCTCATCCAGCTCACGCTTCTGCTCAGCCTGGATTTCTTCCGGGCTGCGCTGCACGAAAACTTTCTTCTTGCGTACTTCTACGCTGATGCTCTTGCTACCGGCGACACGCAGGGTGCTGGTGGTTTTGCGCTGCAAGGTAATCTTGCGCGGCTCTTCCGCCTTGCTCTTGTGGCTGCTTTTCAAATGAGTCAGCAGGGTCTGCTTCTCATTGTCGGTCACTACCTGACCGGCGTCGGTGTGCGGCAGACCTGCCTCACGCATCTGCTGCAGCAGGCGCTCTACCGGTGCCTCGACCTCTTGGGCCAGTTCTTTCACCGTGACTTGCGTCATGCACTTCTCTCCTCAGGCCGCGCCTAATTACTCGAACCAGTGGGCTCGGGCGGCCATGATCAACTTGCCGGCACGCTCTTCGTCGATGCCGTCGATGTCGAGCAGATCGTCGATCGACTGCTCGGCCAGGTCTTCGCGGTTAACCACGCCGCGCACCGCCAGTTCAGCCGCCAGGTCCTTGTCCATGCCCTCGAGGGAGAGCAGGTCTTCGGCCGGGTGGGCGTCTGCCAGTTTTTCTTCGGTAGCGATGGCCTTGGTCAACAAACGGTCCTTGGCTCGAGCGCGGAGCTCATTGACGATATCTTCGTCAAAGCCATCGATGTTGAGCATTTCTTCCAACGGTACGTAGGCAATTTCTTCGAGGCTGGTGAAGCCTTCGTCGACCAGCACTTGGGCCAGCTCCTCGTCGACTTCCAGTTCATCGATGAAATTGCGCAGGATGTCACCGGTTTCGGCCTGTTGCTTGGCCTGGATGTCCTTCTCGGTCATCACGTTCAGGGTCCAGCCGGTCAACTGACTGGCCAGGCGAACGTTCTGACCGCCACGGCCAATGGCCTGGGCCAGGTTGTCCTCGGCGACGGCGATGTCCATGGCATGGGCATCTTCATCAACGATGATCGCCGCGACTTCGGCCGGCGACATGGCGTTGATGACGAACTGCGCCGGGTTATCGTCCCACAGGACGATATCCACACGCTCACCACCCAGCTCCCCGGATACGGCCTGGACGCGCGAACCACGCATGCCGATGCAGGCACCTTGCGGGTCGATACGCTTGTCCTTGGAGCGGACGGCGATCTTGGCTCGCGAACCCGGATCACGGGAAGCAGCCATGACTTCGATGAGGCCCTCGGCGATTTCCGGCACTTCAATGCGGAAAAGCTCGATCAGCATCTGCGGCGCGGTGCGCGACAGAATCAGCTGTGGGCCACGGTTTTCAGTGCGAATTTCCTTGAGCAGCGCACGCAGGCGCACGCCAACACGGAAGGTTTCGCGCGGAATGATGTCTTCGCGAGCCAGCAAGGCCTCGGCATTGTTGCCCAGGTCAACGATGACGTTGTCGCGGGTAACCTTTTTAACGGTACCGGAGATGATCTCGCCCACGCGTTCGCGGTAGGCATCGACCACCTGGGCGCGCTCGGCCTCACGGACCTTCTGCACGATGACCTGCTTGGCGGTCTGGGCGGCGATACGACCGAACTCGATGGACTCGATCTTCTCCTCGATCACGTCACCGACCTTGGCTTCAGGGTGGGTGTCCTTGATCTTGTCCAGCCAGGTCTCGATTGCCGGATCATCAAGATCGGCTTCGTCGACCACGGTCCAACGACGGAAAGTCTCGTAGCTACCGGTGTGGCGATTGATTTCCACACGCAGGTCGACTTCGTCTTCAAAACGTTTTTTGGTTGCAGTGGCCAGGGCCACTTCCAGCGCTTCGAAAATGACGCCGGGCGGTACACCTTTTTCGTTGGATACCGATTCAACAACCAGCAGTACTTCTTTGCTCATCGTACGCCTCGCCTTGCGCAAGCCATTGGGCCCGGATAGTCCGCCGGGCCCGGCACGTCTCAGTCAAAACTGGGAATAATATTGGCCTTGTCGATCGAGTCGATCGGTAACAGGAACTCTTGGTTGTCCACCTGGACCACCACATCCTGCTCCTCCACACCACGGAGAAGGCCCTGGAAGTTACGACGACCCTCGAAGGGTGAGCGCAGCTTGATCTTCACTTGTTCGCCGGCATGCGAGGCAAACTGTTCCAGAGTGAACAGTGGGCGATCCATGCCTGGAGAAGACACCTCGAGGGTGTACTCACTGCTGATTGGATCTTCCACATCGAGGATTGCGCTGGCCTGACGACTGACCGCTTCGCAGTCCTCCACCAGAATGCCGCCTTCCTTGTCGATGTAGATGCGCAGTACCGAATGCTTACCCTGGGAAACGTATTCGATCCCCCAGCACTGATAGCCCAGACCCTCGACAACCGGGGCCAACAAGGCCTGCAACTGTTCTAGCTTGCTCGACACCTGAACCCCCTCGTGCATGCTGTGCAAATAAAAAATGGGCGAAGCGCCCATCCCTGAAAGCGCCGTTGGACAACGACGCCGAAAACTGTTCGGTTAGCAAAAAGCCCCTGAAAAGGGGCTCCGCTGAAGCTGGTTGCGGGGGCTGGATTTGAACCAACGACCTTCGGGTTATGAGCCCGACGAGCTACCAAGCTGCTCCACCCCGCGACAAAGCTGGGGCAAAAGTATAAGACCGAACCCTACTGAGGGTCAAATCCAAACATTCACCTACAAGAAAGCCCGCTAAAGCGGGCTCTCAAGCTTTAATTGGTACCGAGAAGGGGACTCGAACCCCTACACCCTATGGGCACAACCACCTCAAGGTTGCGTGTCTACCAATTCCACCACCTCGGCAATACTACTACTTGAAACCCGTTACTTCTGCTCTTCTGCCGGAGGAGGTACATCACCCGTGTTATTGGTGGTTTCGCTCTCCTGCTGTTGGAGCACCGGTACATCATCATTAACTGCCGGTTTTTGCTGCTCTTTCACTTCTAGCACTGCTGGATCTGGAAGACCTGCTTGGCTAAGCTGGTGAGCTTGTTGCTTCGCGAAGTATCCTAACCCAAGTGCTGTCAAAAAGAAAGTGGCAGCGAGTATAGCAGTTAATTTACTTAGGAACGTTGCAGAGCCTTGGCTCCCGAACACGGTGTTTGAGGCACCCGCGCCGAAAGATGCACCTGCTTCAGCACCTTTACCCTGTTGCAACAGAACCAGCACTACAAGCGACAGCGCTGCCAACAGATGAAAAACAACGATGACTGTTTCCAGCATTTGTTCAGTTTCCTGCGGCGCGACAAATTGCACCGAATTCGTCTGCGTTCAGGGAAGCCCCACCAATGAGACCCCCATCGATATCCGGCATGCCGAACAGTTCGGCCGCATTGGCCGCCTTCACGCTGCCGCCGTAGAGCAACTGCACCTTCGCAGCTACTTCAGCATCTTCTGCCGCCAGCTGGCCGCGGATGGCGGCGTGCACATCCTGGGCCTGCTGTGGCGTGGCCGTAAGGCCAGTGCCGATGGCCCATACAGGCTCATAGGCGATTACTGCATTGGCAAAAGCCTTAACACCGAATGCTTCGATGATACTGCTTAGTTGACGCCCGACAACTTCAAGCGTTTTGCCAGCCTCGCGCTCTTCAAGGGTTTCCCCGATGCAAAGCACTGGCTTCAAACCTTTGGCCTGGGCCGCTGCAAACTTGCGATTGAGCACTTCGTCGGTTTCACCAATGACTTGGCGACGCTCCGAGTGACCAATCAACACCAACTTGCAACCTGCTTCAACCAGCTGCTCCGGAGCAACTTCCCCGGTCAGCGCACCCTGTTCGGGTTGTACAGCAGAATTCTGTGCGCCGACAGTAATTTCTTTACCCGCCAAGCCATCGATCACTTGATTGATGAACAGGGCTGGTGGAAATACCGCGACTTCCACTCCGCTCGGCAAGGCGAGATTGCTCAAGCCTTCGGTCAGCTCAGCGACGCTAGCGCGGGTACCGTGCATCTTCCAGTTACCAGCTACCATAGGGCGACGCATGCTTTACCTCGTCGGTCAAAGTGGGCGCAGATCTTACCCAACCAGATCTGCGCTGGCAAGCGCCATCAGACACAAACTTCGCCAACCAGTTTGGCCAGTGCTTCAGCATGGCCACGCACCTGGGTTTCGTCTTCGCCTTCGACCATGACCCGCACCAGCGGCTCGGTACCAGACTTGCGCAACAGCACACGACCGCGACCGGCCAACGCTTCAGTGACCTTGGCACTGGCATCCTTGACGGCCGGGTGCTCCAGCGGGTCGACCTTGCTGGCGCCGAAGCGCACGTTGATCAACACCTGCGGGCACTTGCGCAGCGCCTGACGGGCCTGCGCCAAGGTTTCGCCACGGCGCTTGAGCGCCATCAGCACCTGCAAAGCGGCAATGATCGCGTCACCGGTGGTGGTGTGGTTGCAGCACACGACATGGCCGGAGTTTTCGCCACCAACCAGCCACTCGCGCTCCAGCAGCTCAGCCATGACATAACGGTCGCCGACCTTGGCCCGCACGAACGGGATATCCAGGTCTTTCAGTGCAAGCTCCAGGCCCAGGTTGCTCATCAGCGTGCCGACTACCCCACCTTGCAGCTTGCCACGATCGTGCAAGTCGCGAGCAATGATGAACAGCAGTTCGTCACCGTCGACGATGGCGCCGGTGTGGTCGACCATCAGCACCCGATCACCGTCGCCATCGAAGGCAATGCCAAGGTCGGCATGGCCCACCAGCACGGCAGCCTGCAGCGATTCGATGTGGGTCGAGCCGCAGCCTTCGTTGATGTTCAGGCCGTCTGGTTGCGCATGCAGCACGGTCACATCGGCACCCAACTCGCGGAACACGCTTGGCGCGACCTTGTAGGTGGCGCCGTGGGCGCAATCGACCACCAGTTTGAGGCCATCGAAGCTGGTGCTGCTCGGCACGCTGCTCTTGCAGAATTCGATGTAGCGGCCCGCCGCGTCGTTGATGCGCGACACCTTGCCCAGCTTGCTCGAATCGACAACCGTCATCGGCTGGTCGAGCAGTTCCTCGATCATCAGCTCGACTTCGTCAGGCAGCTTGGTGCCCTGACCGGAGAAGAACTTGATGCCGTTGTCTTCGTGCGGGTTGTGCGAGGCACTGATGACAATGCCCGCCTGGGCATGGAATGTGCGCGTCAGGTAGGCGATGGCTGGTGTAGGCATTGGCCCCAGCAGCATGACATCGGCACCCGCGGCGGCCAGGCCGGCTTCGAGCGCGGACTCGAACATGTAACCAGAGATACGCGTGTCCTTGCCCACCAGCACCCGGCAATGGCCCTGCTTGCGGAACGCCATGCCAGCCGCCCAGCCAAGCTTCAGCATGAAGTCAGGCGTGATCGGGTATTCGCCGACGCGGCCACGAATGCCGTCGGTACCAAAGTATTTTCTGCTCATAGGGACTCCAATGTTCTTATTCGGCGTTTTGCACCGCAGCGATCATGCGCACTACATCGACAGTTTCGGCCACATCATGGACACGAAGTATGCTCGCCCCCTTGGTCATGGCCAACGCCGCCAGCGCAAGGCTGCCGTACAAGCGCTCGCCGACCGGACGTTCCAGCGTCAGGCCGATCATGCTCTTTCGTGAAACACCCACCAGCAGTGGGCGCCCAAGGCGATAGAGCGCTTCCATGTGCTTGAACAGGCTCAGGTTGTGCGCCAGTGTCTTGGCGAAACCAAAGCCCGGATCAAGAATGATTCTGTTTGAATCGATGCCCGCCGCCGAACAGGCGGCCATCCGCTGCTCAAGATAACGCGCAACGTCGGCGGTCACATCTTCGTAATGCGGGTCATCCTGCATGTTACCCGGCTCGCCACGCATGTGCATGAGGCACACCGGCAGGCCAGTATCGGCCGCGGCGTCCAGAGCGCCATCGCGCTCCAGGGCGCGCACGTCATTGATCAGCCCGGCGCCTAGACGCGCGGACTCGCGGATGACGGCAGGCGTCGAGGTATCGACCGAGATGACCACGTCAAGGCGACTATTGATCGCCTCAACCATTGGCGCCACCCGCTCCAGCTCTTCGGTCACCGATACTGCGCGTGCGCCCGGCCGCGTGGACTCGCCGCCGATGTCGATCAGCGTAGCGCCGGCGGCAACCATTGCCTCGGCATGGCGCAGGGCCTCGTCACGCTGACTGAAGCGCCCGCCATCGGAGAAGGAATCGGGGGTGATATTGAGAATACCCATGACATGGGTACGTGACAAATCAAGAACCCGGTTGCCGCAAGGCAACCGGGTCGGGTACTGCACTGAGCTCATAGATGCCCTTAGTGTTGAGCTGCTGGGCCGCCGATTGGCGATTCCGGACGATCATTCTGGGCCGCAGGCGTACCCGAGTCCTTGTCATCGTCCCAGTCACGCGGCTCGCGTGGCGTACGCCCAGCCATGATGTCGTCGATCTGATCGGCATCGATGGTTTCGTACTTCATCAACGCTTCGGTCATCGCTTCAAGCTTGTCTCGATTCTCGATCAGCAGCTGCTTGGCAGTGGCGTAGCACTGATCGATGATGCTGCGCACTTCGGAGTCGATCAGCTTGGCAGTCTCGCCGGACACACTGGCGTGCTGGCTGCCGGCGCTACGACCGAGGAATACCTCACCCTCTTCTTCTGCGTACATCAGCGGGCCGAGTTTTTCCGACAAGCCCCACTTGGTCACCATGTTTCGGGCGATCTGGCTGGCACGCATGATGTCGTTGGACGCACCGGTAGTCACGCCATCGAAGCCCAGGGTCATTTCTTCGGCGATACGACCACCGTACAGCGAACAGATCTGGCTGATGAGCGCGCGCTTGGACAGGCTGTAACGGTCTTCTTCCGGCAGGAACATGGTCACGCCCAAGGCACGACCGCGCGGAATGATCGAAACCTTGTAGACCGGGTCGTGCTCTGGCACCAGGCGACCAACGATGGCATGGCCAGCCTCGTGGTAGGCAGTGTTACGTTTTTCTTTCTCGGACATGACCATGGTCTTGCGCTCGGCGCCCATCATGATCTTGTCCTTGGCCAGTTCGAACTCTTTCATTTCGACCAGGCGCTTGTTGGAGCGTGCGGCAAACAGCGAAGCCTCGTTGACCAGGTTGGCCAGGTCGGCACCGGAGAAGCCTGGGTACCACGGGCAATGACCGCCGGGTTGACGTTCTCGCCAACCGGTACTTTGCGCATGTGCACCTTGAGGATCTGTTCGCGACCACGGATATCCGGCAGGCCGACCACCACCTGGCGGTCGAAGCGACCCGGACGCAGCAGCGCAGGGTCGAGTACGTCCGGACGGTTGGTAGCAGCGATAACGATGATGCCATCGTTCATCTCGAAGCCGTCCATCTCCACCAGCAACTGGTTGAGGGTTTGCTCACGCTCGTCGTGACCGCCGCCCATGCCGGCGCCACGGTGGCGACCAACGGCGTCGATCTCGTCGATGAAGATGATGCACGGGGCGTGCTTCTTGGCCTGCTCGAACATGTCGCGCACACGGCTGGCACCGACACCGACGAACATCTCCACGAAGTCCGAACCGGAAATGGTGAAGAACGGCACTTTCGCTTCGCCAGCAATGGCCTTGGCCAGCAAGGTCTTACCGGTACCGGGCGGGCCAACCATCAGCACACCACGTGGAATGCGGCCACCCAGGCGCTGGAACTTGCCTGGATCGCGCAGGAACTCGACCAGCTCGCCAACCTCTTCCTTGGCTTCGTCGCAGCCGGCAACGTCGGCCAGCGTGGTCTTGACCTGGTCTTCGGACAGCAGGCGCGCCTTGCTCTTGCCAAAGCTCATCGGCCCGCCCTTTCCGCCTGCGCCGCCTTGCATCTGGCGCATGAAGAACATGAACACGGCAATGATCACCAGGATCGGGAAGCTCGCCACCAACAGCTGCGTCCAGATGCTCTGCTGCTCAGGCTGCTTGCCTTCGACAACCACATGGTTGTCGACCAGGTCGCCGATCAGGCCATTGTCGGTAATGGCCGGACGCACGGTCTTGAAGCTGTCGCCGTCGGCGCGCTTGCCGGTAATGATGTAGCCGTCTACGGTCACACGCTCGACCTTGCCATCCTTGACCTGCTGGATGAAGTCGGAGTAGTTGAGGGTCTGCGGCTCGTTAGGGCTGGAGAAGTTGTTCATCACTGTCACCAGGACAGCTGCGATGATCAACCACAGGATCAGATTCTTTGCCATGTCGTTCAATTCGCTACCCTCTGAGGCCGGCGCACGACGCAGCCGTGCCTCGCATGATATTCATCGCCCTAACTTACTACATTACCTACGCAGCCGCAGGCACCGTCTGTAACCCTTTGTGAAAGCTAGACTACACGAAGTTCGGACGATCCTGACGCAGTGGCCGATTGGAATTAACTATCGGCCACCCCGCTTCACACCTTTCATGCCCCTTTGAAGCCTCTGCCCAACAGGTATTGCTCACGGGAGCGATCCCGCGACGAAGATGGCTTGCGCATTTGCACTTTGTCGAACTTGCTGCGCACGTCCTTCAGGTACACGTCAAAACCTTCGCCCTGGAAAATCTTGATCAGGAAGTCGCCGCCGGGCTTGAGTACGCGGGTCGCCAGATCGAGGGCCAGCTCACAGAGGAACATGGCACGCGGTATGTCCACCGCGGGCGTACCACTCATATTGGGGGCCATGTCGGAAATCACAAGGTCTACGTGCGAATCGCCGACAGCCTCGAGAATGCGCTGCAGCACTTCATCGTGGGTGAAGTCACCCTGAATGAAGGTCACATCAGCGATCGAGTCCATTTCCAGAATGTCGGAAGCGATCAGGCGACCCTGGCCACCAATCAGACGACTGGTCACCTGGGACCAGCCACCAGGCGCGGCGCCGAGGTCGATCACACTCATGCCAGGGCGGATCAGACGGTCCTTCTCCTGGATCTCCAGCAGTTTGTAGCTCGCACGCGAGCGGTAGCCATCCTTCTGCGCCTGCTTCACAAAAGGGTCGTTAAAATGCTCTCGCAGCCAGTTGGCGCTGCTTTTGGAACGTTGTACCACGGGGCACCTCGATGATATGCGTCGTGATTGACTGGGCGGAGCCGGTGGCCCTCGGGTAAAATGCCGGTCAATTTTACAGAATCAGACGGAAAGGGTCAGATTATGCCGCTCAATAACGAGCAGAAGAAGCAATACAAGTCCATTGGTCATGACCTGAAGCCGGTCCTGATCGTTGCTGGCAACGGTTTGAATGAAGGCGTCATCGCCGAATTGGAGCGCGCGCTGGTCGACCATGAGCTGATCAAGGTCGAAATTCGCTCGGAAGACCGCGAAGAACGTGCCGAAACCATTGCAGAACTGTGCAAGGCCGGCCGTGCCGAGCTGGTGCAGACCATCGGCAAGAAAGCCCTGATCTACCGCAAGAACCCACAGCCGAACAAGCAGCTGTCCAACATCCACCGTTACAAGTAACGGTAGCTCCGATCAGTGGCGCGGTGAACGCGCCCTGACCGGGACCGGTTGGGCCACCAGCACGATGCCGGAAAAACCCAGCACCAGGAAACAGAACATCTGCCAGCGCTCGCCTACGGAAATACCGTAGCGCAAGGTGTAATACCCCACGCACGCACCGAAACCGAGCAACAACATCTGGCCACGAAACTGCCGCCACCAGGCCGCCAGGCCGTCCACCCTCGCCAGCACCGCAAGCTGGGTCAACAAACCAAGCAACGCCACGCCGATCAACCAGCGGTCGATCTGCCCGGCGATATCCTGCACCAGCAGCGGCGCCAGGCCACTGACCTTGAGCGCAGGCACCAGCCCCACATGGAACACCCACAGGCCACCGACCCAGAACACCTGGGCCAATTGCCAGAGGATCCCCTCGAGGGATGGCGCCCGCAGGCGCCGGTCAGATGTGCTTGACTTCGACAATCTCGTACTCGACCGTGCCGCTAGGCGTCTTGACGACGACAGTATCACCTTCTTCCTTGCCGATGATGGCACGGGCAATCGGCGCACCGCTTGAGAGCTTGCCCTGTTTCACGTCGGCTTCATCCTCGCCGACGATCTGATAGGTCACCTCTTCATCGGTTTCGGTGTTGGCCAGTACCACGGTGGTACCGAAAATCACCTTGCCGGTGTGAGGGATCGTGGTCACGTCGATCACGACCGAATTCTGCAGACGGCCTTCGATATCGCGGATACGCGCCTCGACCATGCCCTGCTCTTCACGGGCAGCATGGTATTCGGCGTTTTCCTTGAGGTCACCCAGCTCACGTGCTTCACCGATCGCCTGGCTCAGGCGTGGGCGCTCGGTCTTGCTCAGGAACAGGTGCTCCTCTTCCAGGGCGCGAGCGCCCTGGACGGTCATCGGGTACTTGGTAATGCTCATGCTTTCAGTCCTGCATGCAGATCTTGCAAGCGACGAACGGTCTTTTCCGGACCAAACTTCAGCGCTTCGCAGATGGCTTCACCGGCCGCAATGGTCGTGGTGCAGTAAATCTTGTGCTGCAGCGCATTGCGACGAATCGAGTAGGAATCGGCGATCGACTGGCGGCCTTCGGTGGTGTTGATGATCAGCGACACTTCGTCGTTCTTGATCATGTCGACCACGTGCGGGCGACCTTCGGTCACCTTGTTCACACGGCGTACTTTCAGGCCAGCCGCCTCGATAACCTTGGCGGTGCCAGCAGTTGCAACCACTTCGAAGCCCAGGGCGATCAGGTCGCGAGCAACGCCTGCCACTTGTGGCTTGTCGTCGTCACGCACGCTGATGAACGCGGTACCGCCGGTCGGCAGCACTTCGCTCGCACCCATCTGAGCCTTGGCGAAGGCTTCACCGAAGCTGTCACCGACACCCATGACTTCACCGGTCGATTTCATCTCAGGGCCGAGGATCGGGTCAACCCCTGGGAACTTGGCGAACGGGAAGACGGCTTCCTTGACGCTGTAGAAGTTCGGGATGATTTCCTGGGTGAAGCCCAGCTCTTTCAGGGTTTTGCCAGCCATGACGCGGGCGGCGATCATGGCCAGGGAAGTGCCGATGCACTTGGACACGAACGGCACGGTACGCGAGGCACGCGGGTTGACTTCGATCACGTAGATCTTGTCGCCCTGCAGGGCCAGCTGCACGTTCATCAGGCCGACCACGCCCAGCTCCAGGGCCATTTTCTTGACCTGTACGCGGACTTCGTCCTGCACTTCCTTGCTCAGCGAGTAAGGAGGCAGCGAGCACGCCGAGTCACCGGAGTGAACGCCGGCCTGTTCGATGTGCTGCATGATCGCGCCGATGACCACGTCGGTGCCGTCGCACACCGCATCCACGTCCATCTCGATGGCGCAGTTGAGGAAGTGGTCGAGCAGTACCGGGCTGTCGTTCGACACCTGAACCGCTTCACGCAGGTAGCGCTTCAGCTCGTCCAGCTCGTAGACGATTTCCATGGCGCGGCCGCCCAGTACGTAGGATGGGCGCACAACCAGCGGGTAACCGATGCCGCCCGCAGCGCGGATGGCTTCTTCTTCA
The DNA here is from genome assembly GCA_041071465.1 of Pseudomonas putida. Lineage (NCBI taxonomy): Bacteria > Pseudomonadati > Pseudomonadota > Gammaproteobacteria > Pseudomonadales > Pseudomonadaceae > Pseudomonas > Pseudomonas putida. The sequence goes on from CP163498.1 coordinate 1,385,999, forward strand.
CTGCGCACGGTGGCGTTTGGCGGCTGCAGCAAGCTCAGGCGCTGAACCATCTGCTGGAAGCGCTCACGGTCTTCGGCGCGGTCGATGGCGTCAGGACTGGTACCGATGATCGGTACGCCAGCTTCTTCCAGAGCGCGGGCCAGTTTCAGCGGGGTCTGGCCGCCGTAGTGAACGATCACGCCTTTCGGCTTCTCGACGCGGCAGACTTCCAGCACGTCTTCCAGGGTCAGCGGCTCGAAGTACAGACGGTCGGAAGTGTCGTAGTCGGTAGAGACGGTTTCCGGGTTGCAGTTGACCATGATGGTCTCGTAACCGTCTTCACGCAGCGCCAGGGCAGCGTGTACGCAGCAGTAGTCGAACTCGATACCCTGGCCGATACGGTTAGGGCCGCCACCCAGGATCATGATCTTGTCGCGGGTCGACGGGTTGGCCTCGCACTCTTCCTCATAGGTGGAGTACAGGTAGGCGGTGTCGGTGGCGAACTCGGCGGCGCAGGTGTCGACGCGCTTGTACACCGGGAACACTTCCAGCTTGTGGCGGTGACGGCGCAGGTTCTTGTCGGTGATGCCCAGCAACACAGCCAGACGCTGATCCGAGAAGCCCTTGCGCTTGAGGCGCAGCATGTAGTCCTTGTCGATCGCCGACAGGGCCAGGGTCTTGACCTTCTCTTCTTCCTTGATCAGATCTTCCATCTGCACCAGGAACCACATGTCGATGCCGGTCAGGGCGAAGATTTCTTCACAGGTCATGCCCGAACGCATGGCGTCAGCCACGTACCAGATACGCTCGGCACCCGGCACGGTCAGCTCGCGCTTGAGGATGCTGGCAGCTTCCGGGCTGGCCAGGTCGACTTTAGGGTCGAGGCCGCAAGCACCGACTTCCAGGCCGCGCAGGGCTTTCTGCAGGGATTCCTGGAAGGTACGGCCGATGGCCATGACTTCACCCACGGATTTCATCTGGGTGGTCAGGCGGGCGTCGGCTTTCGGGAATTTCTCGAAGGCGAAGCGTGGCAGCTTGGTGACGACGTAGTCGATCGACGGCTCGAAGGAAGCCGGGGTGCGGCCGCCAGTGATGTCGTTCTGCAGCTCGTCGAGGGTGTAGCCAATGGCCAGCTTGGCGGCGATCTTGGCGATCGGGAAGCCGGTAGCCTTGGAAGCCAGGGCGGACGAACGCGAAACGCGCGGGTTCATCTCGATCACGACCATACGGCCAGTGTTCGGGCAAATACCGAACTGCACGTTGGAACCGCCGGTTTCCACACCAATTTCACGCAGCACCGCCAGCGAGGCGTTGCGCATGATCTGGTATTCCTTGTCGGTCAGGGTCTGTGCCGGAGCGACAGTGATCGAGTCACCGGTGTGCACACCCATCGGGTCGAAGTTTTCGATGGAGCAGACGATGATGCAGTTGTCCTTTTTGTCGCGGACCACTTCCATCTCGTACTCTTTCCAGCCGATCAGCGATTCGTCGATCAGCAGCTCTTTGGTCGGCGACAGGTCCAGACCACGGGTGCAGATTTCTTCGAACTCTTCACGGTTGTAAGCAATACCACCGCCAGTGCCACCCATGGTGAACGACGGGCGGATGATGCATGGGAAGCCGAGCTTCTCGAGGACCGCATTGGCCTCTTCCATGCTGTGGGCGATACCGGAGCGCGGGCACTCCAGGCCGATGTCCTTCATCGCCTTGTCGAAGCGCGAACGGTCTTCAGCCTTGTCGATAGTGTCGGCGTTGGCACCGATCATCTCTACGCCGAACTTCTCCAGAACGCCGTGGCGCTCCAGGTCCAGGGCGCAGTTCAGTGCAGTCTGGCCACCCATGGTCGGCAATACGGCGTCTGGGCGCTCTTTCTCGATGATCTTGGCCACCGACTGCCACTTGATCGGTTCGATGTAGGTGGCGTCGGCCATGGCCGGGTCGGTCATGATGGTGGCTGGGTTGGAGTTCACCAGGATGACGCGGAAACCTTCCTCGCGCAGGGCTTTACAGGCCTGGGCGCCGGAGTAGTCGAATTCGCAGGCCTGGCCGATCACGATCGGGCCAGCGCCGAGAATCAGGATGCTTTTGATGTCTGTACGTTTTGGCATGGTGGTCACTCAAATCCGGGGTCAGTCGGCAAGCCGCTTTGAACAATCTGGGTCAGGCGCTTCCGGGCGCGGCAGGAGCCGGCCCGGGGCCTTGATGCAGGATGCTCAGCGGCGCTTGGCCATGGCATCGGTGAAACGATCGAACAGTGGCGCGACGTCGGTCGGGCCTGGGCTCGCTTCAGGGTGGCCCTGGAAGCTGAACGCGCTCTTGTCGGTACGCTCGATACCTTGCAGGGTGCCGTCGAACAGCGACTTGTGGATGGCGCGGACGTTACCCGGCAGGGTGGCTTCGTCAACGGCAAAGCCGTGGTTCTGGCTGGTGATCATGACCACGCCGGTGTCCAGGTCCTGGACCGGGTGGTTGGCACCATGGTGGCCATGGCCCATTTTCACGGTCTTGGCGCCGGAAGCCAGGGCCAGCAGCTGGTGACCGAGGCAGATGCCGAATACCGGGATCTCGGTTTCGAGGATTTCCTTGATCGCCTGGATGGCGTAGTCGCACGGCTCGGGGTCACCAGGGCCGTTGGACAGGAACACGCCGTCCGGGTTGAGTGCCAGCACTTCGCTGGCCGGGGTCTGGGCCGGCACCACGGTCACGCGGCAGCCACGGGCAACCAGCATGCGCAGAATGTTCAGCTTGACGCCATAGTCGAAGGCAACCACGTGATACGGCAGGTCGGCAGCGTCGATGGTCGGGTGGCTGTCGGTTTTCAGCTCCCACACACTGGAGCGCCATTCGTAGCGTTCCTTGGTGGAGACAACCTTGGCCAGGTCCATGCCCTTCAGGCCTGGGAAGCCACGGGCAGCGGCGATGGCGGCTTCTTCGCTGATGTTGTCACCGGCGAGGATGCAACCGTTCTGGGCGCCCTTTTCACGCAGGATACGGGTCAGGCGGCGGGTGTCGATGCCGGCGATGGCAACGACGTTGTTGGCCTTGAGGTACTCAGGCAGCGACTGGGTGTTACGCCAGTTGCTGGCCAGCAGCGGCAGGTCACGGATGACCAGGCCAGCGGACCAGACGCGGTTCGACTCGGCATCTTCCGGCGTGGTGCCGGTGTTGCCGATGTGCGGGTAGGTCAGGGTAACGATTTGCTGCGCATAGGAAGGGTCTGTAAGGATTTCCTGGTAGCCGGTCATAGCGGTGTTGAATACCACCTCACCAACGGTCTGACCGTCGGCACCAATGGCTTCACCGCGAAAAATACTGCCGTCGGCAAGGGCGAGTATGGCTGGCTTTGTCAAGAAGACCTCCCGTAAATCAAGCATGAAAGGGCGATCGCAGGTTGCAAAAAAGCGGAGTGACGTATGGACACGTCACCCCGCTTTCATGTGCTGAATTCAATTCGCTGCGCGCTTTTAGTGGACACACTAAAGCTGTAGCTTACAGAAAAGTGCGTTTTCGGTCTACCGTGGATGTGTCTCTAAAACACATGAATGCGACAGGCTGACGTCCATGTTGGTTTCTTCGCGGGCAAACCCGCGAAGAAACCAACACCGCGTAGCGGCTTAACGCAGCTCGAGCACATCCTGCATGTCGTACAGCGCAGGCTCACGCCCATCCAGCCACAGCGCCGCACGCACGGCCCCCTTGGCGAAGGTCATGCGGCTGGAGGCCTTGTGAGTGATTTCCAGGCGCTCGCCTTCGGCAGCAAACAACACGGTGTGATCGCCCACCACGTCGCCGGCCCGCACGGTAGCGAAGCCGATGGTCTTGCGATCACGCGCGCCGGTCTGGCCTTCGCGGCCATACACCGCCACTTCCTGCAGGTTACGCCCCAGCGCATTGGCAACCACTTCACCCATGCGCAATGCAGTACCCGACGGCGCATCGACCTTGTGCCGGTGGTGCGCCTCGATGATCTCGATATCGACATCATCACCCAGCACCCGCGCCGCCATATCCAGCAACTTGAGGCTAAGGTTCACACCCACACTGAAGTTGGCGGCGAACACGATTGGAATGTCCTTGCCGGCCTCGGCCAGCAACTGCTTCTCTTCGACAGAGAAGCCCGTGGTGCCAATGATCATGGCTTTGCCGTGCTTGCGGCAGAACGCCAGGTTCTTCAGGGTCACCGAAGGGTGCGTGAAGTCGATCAGCACGTCGAACTCGTCAGCCACCTTGGCCAGGTCATCGGAGAGCAACACTCCGATCCGGCCGAGGGCCGCCAGCTCACCAGCATCAGCGCCCACCAGCGAGCTGTCAGGGCGATCGATCGCCGCCGTCAGCCCAGCACCAGGGGTTTGCTGTACGGCTTCGATCAGGGTCTTGCCCATCCGCCCAGCCGCACCCATTACCGCAATACGTCGCATAGCCATTTCCTTGTCAGAGATCGCCGAAGAAGCGCTTCACGCCATCGAACCAGCCACTGGCCTTGGGCGAGTGGGAGCTGTCGCCTTCCAGCGAATCACGCAGCTCCTCGAGCAGCTCGCGCTGGCGGCGGCTGAGGTTGACCGGGGTTTCCACCGCCACGCGGCACAGCAGGTCGCCCGCACCACCACCACGTACCGGAGCAACGCCCTTGCCGCGCAAACGGAACTGCTTGCCGGTCTGGGTGCCTTCCGGAATTTTCAGCTTCACGCGGCCATCCAGGGTCGGCACTTCCAGCTCGCCGCCCAGGGCGGCATCGGTGTAGCTGATCGGCACTTCGCAGTACAGGTGCTTGCCGTCGCGCTGGAAGATCTCGTGCTCACGCACGCTGATCACCACGTACAGATCACCGGTCGGGCCACCATGGGTACCGGCCTCACCCTCGCCCGACAGGCGAATGCGGTCACCGGTATCAACACCCGCCGGCACCTTGACCGACAGCGTCTTGTATTCTTCGACACGGCCTTCGCCGTGGCACGAGGTGCACGGGTCGGTAATGATCTTGCCTTGGCCATGGCAGCGCGGGCAGGTCTGCTGCACCGAGAAGAAGCCTTGCTGCATGCGCACCTGGCCGATGCCGCCGCAGGTCGGGCAGGTCGAAGGGGTCGAACCCTTCTTGGCACCAGAACCGTCGCAAGGCTGGCAGTTGACCAAGGTAGGCACGCGAATGCTGACCGTGGTGCCGCGCACCGCTTCTTCCAGGTTCAGTTCAAGGGTGTAGCGCAGGTCGCTGCCGCGCTGGGCACCGCCACGTCCGCCACCGCGGCCGCCACCGAAGAAATCGCTGAACACATCACCGAAGATGTCGGAGAAGTTGGCGCCACCGAAGCCGGCACCGCCGCCACCCATGCTTGGGTCGACGCCAGCGTGGCCATACTGGTCGAAGGCCGCGCGCTTGCTCGCGTCAGACAGCACTTCGTAGGCCTCGTTGGCCTCCTTGAACTTGTCTTCCGACTCTTTATCGCCCGGGTTGCGGTCCGGGTGATACTTCATCGCCAGACGGCGATACGCCTTCTTGAGGTCAGCTTCGCTGGCGCCGCGCTCGACACCCAGGACCTCATAATAATCACGCTTGGACATAGGTCATTTGCACCTTGTTAGGCGTCAGGCATCTGCGCCGCGCCGTCAACACCTGCCCACCCCCAAGGAGCGCTGACAGATGCTGTAAAAATTCTCGAATTCCAGATACGCCAACGCGGGAGCAAGCCCCCGCGCGGCGACATCCTACCAGTTCACCGGCAAACACCGGTGAACTGGCCGACAACATGCAACGATTACTTCTTGTCGTCGCCTTTCACTTCTTCGAACTCGGCGTCAACCACGTCATCGTGCTTGGCTTCCGGCTCGGCCTGCTGCGCGCCACCCTGAGGCTGTTCGGCCGACTGCTCGGCGTACATCTTCTGGGCAACCGGGGCAGAGACCTTGGACAGCTCTTCGACCTTGGCGTCGATTGCGGCCTTGTCGTCGCCTTTGACAGCGGCTTCCAGGGCAACCACGGCAGCTTCGATCGCGGCCTTCTCTTCAGCAGTGACCTTGTCACCGGCATCAACGACCATCTTGCGAGTCGAGTGCACCAGCGCGTCACCCTGGTTACGGGCAGCGGCCAGTTCTTCGAACTTGCGGTCTTCCTCGGCGTTGGCCTCGGCGTCACGCACCATGCGCTCGATTTCCTCGTCCGACAGACCGGAGTTGGCCTTGATCACGATCGACTGAGCCTTGCCGGTGGCCTTGTCTTTGGCGCCAACGTGCAGGATGCCGTTGGCGTCGATGTCGAAGGTCACTTCGATCTGCGGTACACCACGTGGTGCTGGCGGAATGTCAGCCAGGTCAAACTTGCCCAGCGACTTGTTCTGCGCAGCCTGCTTACGCTCACCCTGCAGCACGTGAATGGTCACGGCGCCCTGGTTGTCATCGGCGGTCGAGAACACCTGCGACTTTTTGGTCGGGATGGTGGTGTTCTTCTCGATCAGCGCGGTCATCACGCCACCCATGGTTTCGATACCCAGGGTCAGCGGGCTGACGTCCAGCAGCAGTACGTCTTTCACGTCACCGGCCAATACCGCGCCCTGGATGGCAGCACCCATGGCAACTGCTTCGTCCGGGTTGACGTCCTTGCGCGCTTCTTTACCGAAGAAGTCAGCAACGGTTTTCTGCACCAGCGGCATACGGGTCTGGCCACCGACCAGGATCACGTCGTCGATCTTGCTGGCGTCGATGCCGGCGTCTTTCAGGGCGATGCGGCAAGGCTCGATGGTACGTTGAACCAGGTCTTCAACCAGCGACTCCAGCTTGGCGCGGGAGATTTTCACGTTCAGGTGCTTCGGACCTGTCGCATCTGCGGTGATGTACGGCAGGTTGACGTCGGTCGACTGAGTCGAGGACAGCTCGATCTTGGCTTTCTCGGCAGCTTCTTTCAGGCGCTGCAGGGCCAGCGGATCGTTCTTCAGGTCCATGCCGGACTCTTTCTTGAACTCGTCGACAAGGTAGTCGATCAGGCGCATGTCGAAGTCTTCGCCACCCAGGAAGGTGTCGCCGTTGGTGGCCAGTACTTCGAACTGATGCTCACCGTCGACTTCGGCGATTTCGATGACCGAAACGTCGAAGGTACCACCACCCAGGTCATAAACGATGACGGTGTGGTCGCCTTTGGCCTTGTCCATGCCGTAAGCCAGAGCAGCGGCGGTCGGCTCGTTGATGATGCGCTTGACGTCCAGACCAGCGATGCGGCCGGCATCCTTGGTGGCCTGGCGCTGGCTGTCGTTGAAGTAGGCCGGAACGGTGATGACCGCCTCGGTGACAGGCTCGCCGAGGTAGTCTTCGGCGGTCTTCTTCATTTTTTTCAGCACTTCGGCGCTGATTTGCGGTGGCGCCATGTCCTTGCCGCCGGCCTGTACCCAAGCGTCGCCGTTACCGCCCTTGACGATTTTGTATGGCACCAGCTTGATGTCTTTCTGCACGACCTCTTCTTCGAAGCGGCGGCCAATCAGGCGCTTCACTGCGAACAGGGTGTTGTGCGGGTTGGTCACAGCCTGGCGCTTGGCCGACTGGCCAACCAGGATTTCGCCGTCGTTGGCATAAGCCACGATCGAAGGGGTAGTACGCGCGCCTTCGGCGTTTTCGATGACCTTGACGTTACCGTTTTCCAGAATGGAGACGCACGAGTTGGTGGTCCCCAGGTCGATACCGATGATTTTGCCCATGTTAACTCTCCCGAAACTTGAATTTGGCGGCAGCGGCTACTTCGGCCAACTGCGGTAATACTTGATCGCTTGACACCTAGATGGGGATGCCCGGACTAATTTCAAGCCTTCTCGTCGATAGAAGGTTGCGGGGCAGCCGGCGCCTTGCTGACCACCACCATGGCGGGGCGCAGCAGGCGGCCATTCAGCAGGTAGCCTTTCTGGAACACGTTCAGCACGCTGTTTGGCTCTACTTCGGCGTTTTCCTGCATGGCCATGGCCTGGTGGTGCTCAGGGTTGAACGGCTGACCGTGCGGGTCGACAGCTTCGAGGTTGTAGCGCTTGAGGGTGTCCTGGAACATCTTCAGGGTCAGCTCGACGCCTTCACGAATCTGCTTGACGTGCTCGTCGTCGGCGCTGGAGTGAGCCAAGGCCAGTTCCAGGCTGTCGATCACCGGCAGCAGGTCGCTGGAGAATTTCTCGAGGGCGAACTTGCGGGCCTTGTCGACTTCCTGCTCGGCGCGGCGAATGCTGTTCTGCGCTTCTGCTGCGACACGCAGGGACTGATCCTTGGCGGCGGCCAGCTGCTCCTCGAGCTCCTGAACGCGGGCGCCGTTATCCACTGCAGCGGCTTCTTCGGCATTAAGGTCTTTCTCGTTCAGCTGATCGTCAGCCATGGGTTCTCTCCTCCGCAATTTCTGTAGTACGAGCAAAGCTCGCCGTGTCTGCCGGCTATATGGGGCCTGAAAAACCAGCTTCAAGGGGCAAGGTGGTTTTCAGGGCCGCAACAGAATCTGCCAAGGGGCATTGGCAGGCCTGAAAAAAGTACTGTATAAATAACCAGACCTGACTTTCGGGAGCCGCCCCATGCTGGTGCACCTGTCCATTCACAATTACGCCATCGTCGAGCACCTCGACCTCGAAATCGCCCGTGGCATGTCTGTCATCACCGGCGAGACCGGCGCCGGCAAATCGATCATGCTCGACGCCCTTGGCCTGGCCCTGGGCGACCGAGCCGACAGCGGTGTGGTGCGCCCCGGCACCGACAAGGCAGACATCCTCGCCACCTTCGACCTGGTGGACATCCCCGAGGCGCATGCCTGGCTGACCGAGCGCGACCTGGACAACGACGGCCTGTGCATCCTGCGCCGGGTGATCACCGCCGAAGGCCGCAGCCGCGGCTACATCAACGGCACGCCCTGCCCGCTTGGCGACCTTAAAGCGCTGGGCGAACTGCTGATCGACATCCATAGCCAGCACGAGCACCAGTCGCTGCTCAAGACCGACACCCATCGCCGCTTGCTCGACGAGTATGCGGGCGCCGTCGACCTGGCCCGCCAGGTACAGCTGGCAGCCAAGCGCTGGAACCAAACCCGCCTGGAGCTGGAGCGCCTGTCCAATTCCGGCGACGAGCAGCGCGCCCGCCACCAACTGCTCAGCTACCAACTGGAAGAACTGGACAACCTGGGCCTTGGCGAGCACGAACTGGAGCAGCTGGAACAGGAGCACAAGAACCTGACCAGCGCCGAAGCCCTGTTCGGCATCTGTCGCCAGGTCATCGACCAGTGCAGCGAGAGCGACTCGGGCAACGTGCTCAGTGCCCTCACCTCCTGCCTCAATCGTCTGGGTGCCGCCACCAACTCACCCAAGGCACTGGGCGAAGCAGCCAACCTGATCGCCAGCGCGCAAATCCAGGTCGAGGAAGCCGTGGGCGAACTCAACCGCTTCCTCGACAACTTCGATGCCGACCCGATGCGCCTGCAGGCCTTGGAAGAGCGCCTCGACACCCTCTATACGCTGGCGCGCAAACACCGCGTGCACCCCACCGAACTGCCTCACCTGCAGCAACGGCTGATGGAAGAAATCGAAGGCCTTAACGCCAGTGACGAGTCGATCGAGCGCCTGGGTGAAGAGCTTGCCGCCTTCGCCCAGCACTATAAAGAGAAGGCCCGCGAACTCAGCGGCCTGCGTCAGCAGGCAGCCCAGCAACTGGCGGGCGCCGTCGAACAGGAAATCCAGCGCCTGGGCATGCCTGGCGGTCGCTTCTGCATCGAGCTGACACCTAACGAGGGCTCCGACCTCTCACCCCATGGCCTGGAGCAGATCGAGCTGCTGGTCAGCGCAAACCCCGGCCAACCACTCAAAGGCCTGGCGAAGGTGGCCTCGGGCGGCGAACTGTCGCGTATCAGCCTGGCGATCCAGGTGATCACGGCACAGACCTCGCGCATCCCGACCCTGGTATTCGACGAAGTCGACGTGGGTATCGGCGGCCCCACTGCCGAAATCGTCGGCCAATTGCTGCGTCGCCTGGGCGAGCGTGGCCAGGTGCTGACCGTGACACACCTGCCACAGGTAGCAGCACAAGGGCATCATCACCTGTTCGTACACAAGGTGCGCAACAGTGATACCACCCACACCGCCGTGGCCAGCCTGGGCAAACGTGAGCGGGTAGAAGAAGTGGCGCGGATGCTGGGCGGCATCGACCTGACCAAAGAGTCCTTGGCGCATGCGCGCAAGATGGTGGTTTCTGGAAAGGCTTGAGCTGCTCTACCAGGCCAATGCAGTTGTTGTGAAAGCGACCTGCGTTGCCTTAAGACCCTCAGAAAGCACAAAGGCGACCCGAAGGTCGCCTTTGCTATTCATAACGATATAAATCGTTACTTCTTCTTACGCACGTACAGGACCAGATTGTGGTCCACCAGCTCGTAGCCATGCTCGGCCACGATTTCGCGCTGGCGCTTCTCGATTTCGGCATCCATGAACTCGATGACTTCACTGGTATCCACGTTCACCATATGGTCGTGGTGACCGCCATCGGCCAGTTCGAACACCGCGTGGCCGCCGTCGAAGTTGTGGCGAACCACCAGACCCGCCGCTTCGAACTGAGTCAGCACGCGATAGACGGTGGCCAGGCCCACATCTTCGCCAGCCTCCATCAGCGCCTTGTAGACATCCTCTGCACTCATGTGACGCTGCTCGGTAGAGTCGAGCATCTGAAGGATCTTTACTCGAGGCAGGGTCACCTTGAGACCGGCTTTGCGCAATTCGCTATTTTCAACCATGGTCAGCTTTCTCGCCGATGCTGCTTCGCAGCTTCTCTTAATACGGGTATGATCGGGGTTTACGTTGTCCAGCCAAGATAGTGGAAGTCGCCCACCGATGCAAAACACCAAGCTCTTGCTAACCAGCCTCACCCTAGTGGGACTGCTCGCACTCGCCGGTTGCTCGTTTCCCGGGGTTTACAAAATCGACATCCAGCAGGGCAATGTCGTCACGCAAGACATGATAGACCAATTACGCCCGGGAATGACCCGACGGCAAGTAAGGTTTATCATGGGCAACCCGCTGATTCAGGATACCTTCAACACCAACCGTTGGGATTACCTGTATAGCCTGCAGCCTGGTGGCGGTAAACGCCAGCAAGAGCGCATGAGCATCTTCTTCAACGAAAGCGACCAACTGGTCAGCCTGTCTGGCGACTTCATGCCGGGCGTAAGCCGCGACCAGGAAATCCTCGGCGGCAGCAGCGACACCACCGTCAGCCCAGCCACCGAGCCAGGCCAGGCCGAACAGCCGGCACCACAGCCGGTGGAAAAACCAGCCAAGCCTGGTTCGACCGAAGAGTCCATCCAGCGCGAAATCGATACCATCGAGACCACCCCAGTCCCGACGCCAGCACCACTGGAAACCCGGTAATCGCACAGCAGATACAAAAAAGCCCGGACCTGGTCCGGGCTTTTTTTTGCGCCTTATCCGTCAGGCATGCAATTGCTTGGCGCGCTGGCAGAAGGCATCGACCAGGGTGTTGGCTGCCTGATTGAACAGCGGCCCCAACGTGGCACGCACGATCGGCCCGGCATAATCGAAGGACAGGTCCAGGCTGATCTTGCAGGCTTTTTCACCCAGCGGTTTGAACACCCACACACCATGCAGCTGAGTGAATGGCCCCTCTTCGAGGTTCATCTCGATGGACTGCCCCGGCACCAGCACATTGCGCGTGACGAAGTGCTGGCTCATGCCGCCCTTGGCCACTTCGAGCTTGGCCCGCATGTGCGTGTCACTGGCTTCGATCACCGTCGAGGCCGAGCACCACGGCAGAAACTCAGGGTAGCTGGCCACATCGTTGACCAGATCGTAGAGCGCCTGGGCGGGGTATGGCAGCAGGGCGGAGCGTTGAATATGGGTAGTCATCCAGGCGTCACTTCCAAGGCTGGGTGGCGGCGCTTCGCAGCGTGCCGAAAACAGGTTCTGTGCGTATGACAGGGGTTGTATTGTCCGGTATTCATTCCGGTGGCTCAAGCACACCGAAATCCCATAGCGGACGACGCGCGGACTTGCCTATAATGCCGCCCCTATGGCTAAGCAAAAAAAACATCCGACCGGGACCATCGCGCAAAACAAGAAAGCGCGACACGATTACTTCATCGAACACAAGTTCGAGGCCGGGCTGGTCCTGTCCGGCTGGGAAGTAAAAAGCCTGCGAGCTGGCAAGGCGCACCTGACCGACAGCTACGTGCTGCTCAAGGACGGTGAAGCCTGGCTGTTCGGCAGCCACATCACTCCGCTGACCACCGCCAGCACCCACGTCATCGCCGACCCCATCCGCACCCGCAAGCTGCTGCTGAACAAGCGCGAGCTTGAGCGCCTGGAAGCGGCCGTGGCGCAAAAAGGCTACACCTGCGTGGCCTTGGCGCTGTACTGGAGCAAGCACCTGATCAAGTGCGAAATCGCACTGGGCAAGGGCAAGAAGGAGTTCGACAAGCGCGACACCATGCGCGAGCGCGACTCCAACCGCGAGCTGCAGCGGGCTGTGCGGAACAAGGGCAAGGAAGACTAGATCTTCTTTCGCCTGTTCGGCCCTCTTCGCGGGTAAACCCGCCCCCATAGGTATATCACTGCCCTTGAAGGCTGTGAGAACCCTGTGGGAGCGGGTTCACCCGCGAAGAGGCCAGCACTGCCACCACAAATCTCAACGCCCGCTACGCCGCTCTGCCCGCGCCACCCGCTGCGCCTCTTCGTGCGCCTCTTCCAGCACCTCCTGCACATACAGAATGTGCCGGCTGGACACCTCGCGCGCATCCTCCGCCCTGCCCTCGACAATCGCCAGGTACAGCTCCCGGTGCTGACTGATCAGCATGTCCCGGGTTTCGGTGCGCTGCTGGTACATGCCGCCAATGTTAGTCACCACGTTGCGCTTGAGCAGGTCGAACAACCCCCGAATGGTATGCAGCAACACTGCGTTATGGCTGGCCTCGGCAATCGCCAAGTGGAAGCGTGCATCCGCCGCGCCCTCCTCCGCCCGGGTCACTTCGTCGACCCTGGCATAGCAGTCCTGCAACACATCGAAGGCCGCCTTCAGCCGCGCTCGGTCAGGCTCGGTGGCACGTTGGGCAGCATAGTAGGCACACGACGCCTCCAGGGTATGGCGGAATTCGAGCAGGTCACGCTGCGCCTCAGCACTGTGCTCGAGCAACTGCAGCAATGGGTCGCTGAAGGTGGACCCCAGCGACTCGGCAACAAAATTGCCCCCGCCCTGACGGCTGACCAGCAGCCCTTTGGCCACCAGCTTCTGGATCGCCTCACGCAGTGACGGGCGGGACACACCAAATTGCTCGGCAAGGACGCGCTCGGCCGGCAGCCGCTGCCCCGAGGTCAGCGTGCCTTCCAGAATCATCCCTTCCAACCGATCGACAATGTCGTCGGACAGGCGCCGTTGGCGGACCTGATCAAAAACCATCACATGCTCTCCACAAACCCCCAGCAAATTTCAGGGGGCGCCTATTCTCGCCGATCCAGGACGCGCACACACCCATCAAGCCGCGATTTTCCCAGCGCATCAGGTGCCCGCTCATCGGCACGCGACCAAAGTTTTGCGCAGGACAAATTGACACACCCACGACAGCGCTTTTAACCTAGCGACCAGCCATTGTAAATTGGTCTTACCAATTATCCAATGCCAGTGCTGACCAACAACAATTAGGGGCCACCCCATATGCAAACCTGGCAACAACTCTATAGCCCGCTTGGTAGTCTTGGCCTGTCCGCACTGGCGGCGGTCATCCCCATCGTGTTCTTCTTCCTGGCCCTCGCCGTGTTCCGCCTCAAGGGCCACGTAGCGGGCAGCATCACCCTCGCGTTGTCGATCCTGGTGGCGATCTTCGCCTTCCAGATGCCTGTCGACATGGCCTTCGCCGCCGCGGGTTACGGCTTCCTCTACGGCCTCTGGCCAATTGCCTGGATCATCGTTGCCGCGGTGTTCCTGTACAAACTCACGGTCAAGAGCGGCCAGTTCGAGGTGATCCGCAGCTCGGTGCTGTCGATTACCGACGACCAGCGCCTGCAAGTACTGCTGATCGGCTTCTGCTTCGGTGCCTTCCTGGAAGGCGCTGCAGGCTTTGGCGCACCCGTGGCAATCACTGCCGCGCTGCTGGTGGGCCTGGGCTTCAACCCGCTGTACGCCGCCGGCCTGTGCCTGATCGCCAATACCGCACCGGTGGCCTTCGGCGCCCTGGGCATCCCGATCATCGTGGCCGGCCAGGTCACCGGCATCGACGCCTTCCACATCGGCGCCATGACCGGCCGCCAGCTGCCACTGCTGTCGCTGTTCGTGCCGTTCTGGCTGGTGTTCATGATGGACGGCCTGCGCGGCGTGAAGGAAACCTGGCCTGCCGCGCTGGTCGCCGGCCTGAGCTTCGCCGTCACCCAGTACTTCACTTCGAACTTCATCGGCCCAGAGCTGCCAGACATCACCTCGGCACTGGCCAGCCTGATCTGCCTCACCCTGTTCCTGAAGGTCTGGCAGCCCAAGCGTTCGTTCAGCGAAGCCAAGGGCAGCGTCGGCGCCGCCGTGGTGCAGCCAAGCGGCAGCCAGCCTAGCCCGTACAGCTTTGGCGAGATCTTCAAGGCCTGGTCGCCGTTCCTGATCCTGACCGTACTGGTCACCATCTGGACCCTGAAGCCGTTCAAGGCAGCGTTCGCCCCAGGCGGCGCGATGTACAACTTCGTGTTCAACTTCGCCATCCCACACCTCGACCAGCTGGTGATCAAGACCGCACCGATCGTTGCCGCGCCGACCGCCATGCCTGCGGTGTTCAAGCTCGACCCGATCTCCGCCACCGGCACCGCGATCTTCCTCTCGGCACTGATCTCCATGGCGGTGCTGAAGATCAACTTCAAAACTGGTCTTACCACTTTCAAAGAAACCTTCTGGGAACTGCGCTGGCCGATTCTGTCGATCGGCATGGTGCTGGCCTTCGCCTTCGTCACCAACTACTCCGGCATGTCCTCGACCATGGCCCTGGTGCTGGCCGGCACCGGCGCTGCATTCCCGTTCTTCTCGCCGTTCCTCGGCTGGCTGGGCGTGTTCCTGACTGGCTCGGACACCTCGTCCAACGCCCTGTTCAGCTCGCTGCAGGCCACCACCGCGCACCAGATCGGGGTTAACGACACCCTGCTGGTAGCGGCCAACACCAGCGGCGGCGTGACCGGCAAGATGATCTCGCCGCAATCGATCGCCGTGGCCTGCGCCGCCACCGGCCTGGTGGGCAAGGAATCGGACCTGTTCCGCTTCACCGTCAAGCACAGCCTGTTCTTCGCCACCATCGTCGGCCTGATCACCCTGATCCAGGCTTACTGGCTGACCGGCATGCTGGTTCATCACTAAAGTGAAAGGGGCCGGGCGCCATCGCGCGCCCGGCACTCCCCACAAGCAACGCTGCGAGAATCCATGATCATTTCTGCCTCTACCGACTATCGCGCCGCGGCCCAACGCAAGCTGCCTCCCTTCCTGTTCCACTACGCCGATGGCGGCGCCTACGCCGAGCACACCCTGCGCCACAACGTCTCGGACCTGGCCAGCATTGCCCTGCGCCAGCGCGTGCTGAACAACATGTCCGAGCTCAGCCTTTCCACCCGCCTGTTCGACGAAACCCTGAGCATGCCGGTGGCCCTGGCCCCGGTCGGCCTCACCGGCATGTACGCCCGCCGTGGCGAAGTGCAGGCGGCGCGTGCGGCGGCCGCCCATGGCATCCCGTTCACCATGTCCACGGTGTCGGTGTGCCCGATCGAAGAAGTGGCGCCCGCCATCGACCGGCCGATGTGGTTCCAGCTGTATGTGCTCAAGGACCGCGGCTTCATGCGTAACGCCCTGGAGCGGGCCAAGGCTGCCGGGGTCAAGACCCTGGTATTCACCGTCGACATGCCAGTGCCCGGCGCCCGCTACCGCGACGCCCACTCCGGCATGAGCGGCAAGAACGGCCCGCTGCGCCGCGTGCTGCAAGCCATGACCCACCCAGAGTGGGCATGGGATGTCGGCGTGATGGGCCGCCCGCATGACCTGGGCAACATTTCCAAATACCGTGGCAACCCAACCGGCCTTGCCGACTACATCGGCTGGCTGGGCAACAACTTCGACCCGTCCATTTCCTGGAAAGACCTGGAATGGATTCGTGAGTACTGGGACGGCCCGATGATCATCAAGGGCATCCTCGACGCCGACGACGCCCGCGATGCGGTCAAGTTCGGTGCCGACGGTATCGTCGTGTCCAACCACGGCGGGCGTCAGCTCGACGGCGTGCTGTCCAGTGCCCGCGCCCTTCCGGCGATTGCCGACGCGGTCAAGGGCGACCTCAAGATTCTGGCCGACTCCGGCATTCGCAGCGGCCTCGACGTGGTGCGCATGATCGCCCTGGGCGCCGACACCGTCTTGATCGGCCGCGCCTTCCTCTACGCCCTTGCCGTGCATGGCCAGGCTGGCGTGAAGAACTTGCTGGAGCTGTTCGAGAAAGAAATGCGCGTGGCCATGGTGCTGACCGGTGCCAAGTCGATCAGCGAGATCACCCGTGACTCGCTGGTACGCGAACTGGGCGCCTGACCGCCTGCAAGAACGACCGCCTGATTGACCCGGGGCATGTGGCGCACAGACGCCACAGCCCCGCGAGGAGATTGCATGAGCCTGCCCGCCGCGTTCCTGCGTGATGCCGAGCGCCTGATACCCGCCGAACGCCGCTTCGACGACCCCACTTCCACCCTGGCCTTCGGCACCGACGCCAGCTTCTACCGGTTGATCCCCAAGCTGGTGGTACGCGTCGAGTCCGAGGACGAAGTGGTCGGCCTGATCAAACTGGCCCAGCGCGAGCGGGTGCCGGTCACCTTCCGCGCCGCCGGCACCAGCCTGTCCGGCCAGGCCATCACTGACTCGGTGCTGATCGTACTCGGCGACAGCTGGGGGGTAAGGAAATCCGCGGCCAAGGCGAGCAGATCCGCCTGCAACCTGGCGTGATCGGCGCCCAGGCCAACGCCTGGCTGGCCCCCTTCGGCCGCAAGATCGGCCCGGACCCGGCCTCGATCAACGCCTGCAAGATCGGCGGCATCGTCGCCAACAACGCCAGTGGCATGTGCTGCGGCACCGCGCAGAACACCTACCACACCCTGGCCGGCCTGCGCCTGGTGCTGGCCGACGGCACCCGCCTGGACAGCGAAGACCCGGCCAGCGTGGCCGCCTTCGAAACCAGCCACGCCGAGCTGCTGGAGGCGCTGGCCCGCCTGGGCCGCGCAACCCGCGCCAACACCGCGCTGGCCGAACGCATCCGGCACAAATACCGGCTGAAGAACACCACCGGCCTGTCACTGAACGCACTGGTGGACTACGACCAGCCGCTGGATATCCTGCAACACCTGCTGGTTGGCTCCGAAGGCACCCTGGGCTTCATCAGCGCCGTCACCTACGACACTGTGCCCGACCACCCGCACAAGGCCAGCGCCCTGCTGGTGTTCCCCAGCGTCGAAAGCTGCTGCCGCGCGGTGACCGTGCTCAAGCACCAGCCAGTCTCGGCCGTGGAACTGCTCGACCGCCGCAGCCTGCGCTCGGTGCAGAACATGCCTGGCATGCCGCTGTGGGTAAAAGGCCTGTCGGACAACGCCTGCGCCTTGCTGATCGAGTCCCGCGCCGCCAGCCAAAGCCTGCTGCACGAGCAACTGCAACAGGTGATGGCCTCGATCGCCGACTACCCACTGGAACAACAGGTGGACTTCAGCGAAGACCCGGCCGTGTACAACCAGCTGTGGAAAATCCGCAAGGACACCTTCCCCGCTGTCGGCGCTGTGCGTCAGACCGGCACCACAGTCATCATCGAAGACGTCACCTTCCCCGTCGAACAGCTGGCCGAAGGCGTCAACCGCCTGATCCAGCTGTTCGACAAGCACCGCTATGACGAAGCGATCATTTTCGGCCATGCACTGGAAGGCAACCTGCACTTCGTCTTCACCCAGGGCTTCAACAGCGCCGAAGAAGTCACCCGTTACCAGGCGTTCATGGACGACGTGGCGCAACTGGTGGCGGTGGAGTTCGGTGGCTCGCTCAAGGCCGAGCACGGCACCGGGCGCAACATGGCGCCGTTCGTGGAGCTGGAATGGGGCCATGACGCCTACCAGCTGATGTGGCAGCTCAAGCGCCTGCTCGACCCCAACGGCATTCTCAACCCCGACGTGGTGCTGAGCGAAGACCCGGACATCCACCTGAAAAACCTCAAGCCACTGCCTGCCGCCGA
This sequence comes from Pseudomonas putida, assembly GCA_041071465.1. Lineage (NCBI taxonomy): Bacteria > Pseudomonadati > Pseudomonadota > Gammaproteobacteria > Pseudomonadales > Pseudomonadaceae > Pseudomonas > Pseudomonas putida. Next base: position 1,404,180 of record CP163498.1, read on the forward strand.
CGAAATCGTCGACAAGTGCATCGAATGCGGCTTCTGCGAACCGGTGTGCCCGTCCAAGGGCCTGACCCTCAGCCCACGCCAGCGCATCGTCATGTGGCGTGACATCAAGGCCAAGCAACGCGCCGGCATCGACACCCGCGAACTGATGCAGACCTACCAGTACCAGGGCATCGACACCTGCGCCGCCACTGGCCTATGTGCCCAGCGCTGCCCGGTCGGCATCAACACCGGCGAACTGGTGAAGAAACTGTGTAGCCAGGCCGCCGACCACAAAAAAACCGCCGACTGGCTGGCCGAACATTTCCACACCGCCCTGAGCGGTGCGCGCCTGACACTCACTGCCGCCAACACCGCCCGCAAGCTGCTGGGTGCCCCGCGCCTGGGCCGCTTGAGCGCCTCGCTGAGCAAAGCCAGCAAAGGCCGCCTGCCACAGTGGACCCGGCCATGCCGCAACCGCTGCGCCCGATCAGCTTCGGCCCGGCCAGCAACGATGCCCGCCCCCGCGTGGTGTACCTGGCGGCCTGCGTTTCACGGGTGATGGGCCCGGCCTACGCCGACCGCGAACAAAGCTCGCTGCTGGACAAAACCCGCGCCCTGCTGGAAAAGGCCGGCTACCAAGTGGTGTTCCCCGACAACGCCGACAGCTTGTGCTGCGGCCAGCCGTTCGCCTCCAAGGGCTACCCCGAGCAGGCCGAACACAAGCGCCAGGAACTGATCAACGCCCTGTTGCACGCCAGCCGTGGCGGCCTCGACCCGATCTACTGCGACACCAGCCCCTGCACCCTGCGCCTGGTGCAAGACCTGGGCGACAACCGGCTGGACCTGTACGACCCGGTGCGCTTCATTCGCACCCACCTGCTCGACCGCCTGGAATTCACCCCCCAGGACGAACCCGTAGCCGTGCACGTGACCTGCAGCACCCAGCATCTGGGTGAAAGCCAGGCGCTGATCGACCTGGCGCGGCGTTGCAGCAAACAGGTGGTCATCCCCGAAGGCATTCATTGCTGCGGCTTTGCCGGCGACAAAGGCTTCACCACCCCCGAGCTGAACGCCCATTCGCTGCGCAGCCTGAAAGATGCCGTGCAGTATTGCAGCGAAGGCATCTCCACCAGCCGCACCTGCGAAATCGGCCTGTCGAGCCACAGCGGCATCGACTACCACGGCCTGGTCTACCTAGTAGACCGCGTCACCCGCCCCCGCAGCATCTGAAGGCTGGCACCTTCACCTTTGTAGGAGCGGCCTTGTGTCGCGATCGGGCCGCAAAGCGGCCCCACGATTTATGCACCCACGCTGACATCCTAGGGCTGCTTCGCAGCCCGATCGCGACACAAGGCCGCTCCTACACAGGTACAGCGCAAGCCCGGGCCAAGCACGGTCCAGTGGGAGCGGCTTCAGCCGCGAACACCGGCAAAGCCGGTGCCATCCCCCTCTCATATCGCCCCGCCACCATCCCGATTGAACCCCCGCCAATCCCCCACAGTCCACCTTACAGGCCCACCTTCCAGAGGCCCCAGAGGAGACACCCATGAAAGGTACCGCGCTTTCGGCCCTGTTCGCGGCCGCCACCCTGCTGGCTTCGCCGGTGTTCGCCGCCGAAGACCTTTGCACCACCAACCTGCAAAAGATCGACGACAGCATGGCCACTGCCGGCGCCACCTCCGAGGGCCTGGACAAAGCCATCACCGAGCACGTCGACAAAGCCAAGGCCGCCCAGGCCTCGGGCGACACCAAGGAATGCATCGCCATCACCAGCAAAGTGCTGGAGCGCCTGGAAAAAACCGAGAAAGGCAGCGGCACCGGCAGCGGCGGTGCGTAAGCCCGAAGGCGGGCGACAGGACCGGCTGTCGACGTCGCCCGCGCAATGCCGTATACTCCATCCCACGCGCCGTAAGGTGCGTTAGCGTAACGCTAGTGTGGGGCCGATTAGGATTCGACGCCGGTAGCGAAACTCTAGGTGCATGCCGAGTTGGTAACAGAACTCGTAAATCCACTGTTGCAACTTTTATAGTTGCCAATGACGAAAACTACGGCGCGGAGTTCAAGCTGGCCGCTTAAGCGGTCCTCTTGACCCGTTGCTTCTGGTAGCTTCGGCTCCAGCAATCACTAGGGGATGCCTGTAAACCCGAACTGATTGTCATACAGAACAGGATCGTCGCGTAGCACGTTGTGGGCGAAGTGACTAAAACTTACACAACTCATCCAAAGCACCCTGCCCGTCGGGCGGCTGCGGATTAAATCAGTAGACACGGCTAAGCATGTAGTACCGACAGCGGAGTACTGGCGGACGGGGGTTCAAATCCCCCCGGCTCCACCAAATGATCAATCAAAGACGTCCACGGACGTCTTTTTTTTGTGCCTGGAAGTCAGTGAAATCAAGGGCTTACTGCTCTTTTGAGGACCACAATGGTTTTTTGAGTTCCAGCCATCCCGGTATTCCCGGTGGTATTCCAGCCTACCTGGGGCTAATCTTGGGAATACCAAAAGGTGTCATGGAGCTTCTCCCATGTGCGCTCAAACAGCTCGCCTCTCCGACCGCCAGCTCAAGGCAGTCAAGCCCAAAGACAAGGACTATGTCCTCACGGATGGCGACGGCCTCCAGCTCCGAGTCCGGGTCAACCGCTCGATGCAGTGGAATTTCAACTACAGGCATCCGGTCACCAAAAATCGAATCAACATGGCGCTCGGCTCCTACCCTGAGGTCTCTCTGGCGCAAGCTCGGCGGAAAGCGGTTGAGGCTAGGGAAGTACTTGCGCAGGGGATTGATCCCAAAGCTCAGCGCAATGAGCTCGCGCAGGCCAAGCTAGCCGAGACGGAACATACGTTCGAGAAAGTAGCTAGCGCCTGGTTCGAGCTGAAAAAGGACTCGGTCACGCCGGCCTATGCTGAGGACATCTGGCGCTCACTCACTCTGCACGTTTTCCCGAGTATGAAATCGACTCCGATCTCGGAAGTCAGCGCACCGATGGTGATAAAGATCCTTCGCCCTATAGAAGCCAAAGGCAGCTTGGAAACGGTGAAGCGTCTTAGCCAGCGCCTCAACGAGATCATGACCTATGGGGTCAATTCGGGAATGATCTTCGCGAACCCGCTCAGCGGGATTCGGGCGGTATTCAAGAAACCGAAGAAAGAAAACATGGCGGCGCTACCACCCGAGGAGCTTCCTGAACTCATGCTGGAAATAGCGAACGCCAGTATCAAGCGCACGACCCGCTGCCTGATCGAATGGCAGTTGCACACCATGACTCGCCCCGCCGAGGCGGCGACTACTCGTTGGGCAGACATCGATTTTGAAAGGCGTGTCTGGACCATCCCACCGGAGCGGATGAAGAAGCGCCGACCGCACAGCATCCCGTTGAGCGATCAAGCCATGTCATTGCTGGAGATACTGAGGTCCCACAGTGGTCATCGAGAATACGTCTTCCCGGCAGACCGAAACCCTCGTACTCATGCCAATAGCCAGACCGCCAACATGGCGTTGAAACGCATGGGCTTCCAGGACCGCTTGGTCAGCCACGGCATGCGCTCGATGGCCAGCACCATATTGAATGAACATGGGTGGGACCCGGAGCTCATCGAAGTGGCGCTGGCGCACGTCGACAAGGATGAGGTGCGCAGTGCCTACAACCGAGCCGACTACATCGAGCGACGGCGGCCGATGATGGCTTGGTGGAGCGAGTACATTCTGAAGGCGTCGACGGGCAATCTCTCGGCCAGCGCGATGAATGTGGCTAGGGATCGGAACGTAGTACCCATCCGATAGGGCGCGGCGACAACGGCGACACTGGCGACAGACCGCGTGCCATCTACATCCTTGCCGTCTGAGCGGATGGCGACAGTCGCCAACTCGCCTCGATTTTGGCTTCTCCGGCTAAGCCCGTGAGCATGGGGAGGCTTCGCATCCCCATGCTCACGGGCTAACACTAGAAAAGCGACAAACGGCCACTCTGCCACTGACACCCACCGACTTCCAAAGCACGCCAGAGGTGGAATCTGGCGCATTTCCATGTGCCCGTCACCAATTGACCCGTGCCGCGGCGACCGATAGAACGAAGATTCAAAGCGCTGCCTTAGGCAGCACCCCAGATGACCAGAGCCTTCAAGGTCATGCCGCTAACCCGGTGGTTCAACCCAAAGTGCGATTCGCGCCCGGAGGCTCGCACAGTCATTCGCCAGAATGATGGACGCCCTCTAAACAATCCGCCTAGTGCGGCTGCCCGCTAACCCTTTAGCCCTGCAGCAACGAACCTGCTCGGCCAATGTTTTGCGCCAACCGTTCGCCCGTCTCTTTTTCCAGAAAAGAGACGGGCGCTCCTACCACTGCTGCAGCCCTCATCGTACATGGCTTTGCGGCAATTCCCCTCGTGACAATCGGCGTGACAAGCGCCGATGTCACCAGCAACAGCGCTGTAGATGATGGTGCCGCAGACCAGGGAATGGACTGCACCTGACTGACAGTCAGGCATGCCCCAGTCATCGCATTGCTGCTTGCACATGGCTCAGGATCTCGCGGCACGGGTCTCGTCAGCCAATGCAGCCTCCACCCGCCCACCGGTAACGGTGCTCAGGAGGCCAGATCATGAGATGCCCTTGCTCCTGGTCGTAAGGAGCCGCCAGTCCCGCGTCAGTGGACACCCTCACAGGTCGCAGGGGCCTTGATCCCTGATAACACTCAGCATTCTTGGCGGGATGACGTGAGGGAGAGATCGGTAATTTATGGAGGACGGCTATGCAACTGCGCGAAGTACAAGGGCCACCACGCCCCTTGTTGGAACAGCAGGTTACGCCCCTACCCTACCCGGTCGCGGCGCTGGGCGATCTATTGGGGCCTGCCGTGGAACGCATGGCCGATGTGATCGGCGTGCCCTGCGCCATGGCCGCGCAATCCATTCTGGCCACGGCAGCTTTAGCGAGCCAGGCGCACGCCAATGTTCACCTCGACGGCCGAATCTATCCGTTGTCGCTGTACTTGCTGACGGTGGCTTGCTCGGGTGATCGCAAAAGCGCGGTGGACCATATTGCACTGCAGGCCGTACGCGACTGGGAAAGACAGCAGTGGATCGCCTATGGCGAACAGCTCAAGGCGCACCGAGCTGCAATGAGCCTCACCGCGAAGTCACCGACCTCGAAGAAGTCAGCACAGCTAGCGCTGGACGCCCAACCTGAACCCGTCCAACCGAGACTCCTCAGTGCTGAGCCGACCATTGAAGGCCTGGTCAAAAGCCTCTGCCATGGTTTGCCGAGCATGGGGCTGTTCAGCGATGAAGGCGGGCAGTTTTTGGGCGGCAGCACCATGAGCAAGGACAACATGATCAAGGCGATCACTCACTTGTCGACGTTATGGGACGGTAGCCCGATTGATCGGTCACGCGCGATGGCTGGGGAAAGTCTGCGTGCCTATGACCGCCGCCTCAGCATGCACTTGATGCTGCAACCACGCCTGGCAGACCGCTTGCTGCAGGACGCTGATATCAAAGACCAAGGCATCCTGGGACGTTGCCTGATCAGTTGGCCCGAGCGTCTGGTTGGACAACGGCTGTACAAAGCCATCGACCTGACCCGAGATCCAAAGGTGCACCTGTACCAGCAGCGCATTGCCGCGCTGATGCAGAAGCCTTGGTCACGCCATAAAGACGGCGGCCTCAACCCTGCGGCCCTGGAGTTGAGCCCCCGCGCCCGTGAGGCCTGGATTGCCATTCACGACACCATTGAATGCGAGTCAGGGGAGTTCGGCGAGTTGGTCAACGTGCAAGCTGCCGCGGGCAAAGCCGCCGCGAACGTACTACGCATGGCTGGTGTGATGGCGGTGGTTGAGGAATCGACTGTATTGGAAGACATGCACATTCAGCGCGCCTCCACGCTGATGGATTACTACCTGGCCGAGAACCAACGCCTGACTGAACAGGAACCACTGAATAAGCTTCGCGCAGAGGCTGATTGCCTGCTGCGCTGGTTGATAAAGAAGAACTGGCCACCGTTTCGCCTACGCGACCTTACGCGCAACGGCCCCCGCTTTGCCCGTAAAAGCACGCGGCACACCTTCGAGTTATTGCTGCAACTGGTTGCCCATAACTGGCTGGACAATGACGGGGACATATTCGAGGTGCGCCATGTTCCGACTCAATGACGCCGTGCGCCGCTATCAGGCGCAACATTGCTCGCCGACCGAGTTACGGCGTGTCGCCGCCACTGCCACCACTTTGTCGCCACGTGCCAATCCAGATGCGGCGGGGGTTGTCGCCAGTGTCGCCGCTGTCGCCGCTCCAACATCTGAGTCAATCGACCTCACTCGGCTTATCGAGCAGTTGCAAGAAGAAGGGGCTTTGCTGCAACGCAGCGAAAATGCCCTCCTCATCCGCCCAGCGCACTGGGGACAGTTGGACACCATCGGCCCCCATTGGAAAGCCCTGCTGCTGCTCCTTCAAACCAATGATCAAGGTGAAGACAATGGCGCTGGTCGGTCGGCGTGACGGTCGCAACTTTGGCTACGGTCGCCAACTGAGCTATGCCGGTCGGCAGGCACTGGAAGATCTGTTTGCCGGCGGCCACTTCTCCACCGTCAAAGCACACAGCGATCGCTGGCAAGCCTTCGTGCGCTGGTGCCGGTCAGAGGACGGCCCCGGTTACAACGATGCACGCCAGATTGATCGACAGACGCTGCTAGAGTACGTCGCGTACCTACGTCAGCAGATCCAGCAAGGCGATCTGTGCATCGCTACCGCGCAAAACCGCCTGAGCAGCGTTAACCGCACCCTCGCTGCGCTGCGCGGTGATCAGCACGTGAGAGTCATCAGCCCGTGCCAGGCGTTAGGGCAGCAGCGCTCCAACGTACGCACTCGAGCACCAGATGGCCAAGACCATCAAGAAGTACAGCGAGTGCTTCATTCGCTTGTTGAGCAGCAACACGAGCGAATAGCGGCCGTTGTCATGCTGGCCCGCGCAACGGGTATGCGCCTGCGTGAAGCGATCCTGGCGGATCTGCCACGCCTGCAACGCGAAGCAGTGCACCTAGGCCGCATCAATATTCAGGACGGTACCAAAGGAGGCCGCTCAGGGGCATCTGCACCACGTTGGATCATTGCCACTGAACAAGTTAACGCGGCCCTCCAATTTGCGCTTGATGCGTCGCCGCCCCGAAGCCGCAACTTGCTCGCCAGCGACGAAAGCTACGCCGCATTCCTGCAAAAGACCGTGCTCCCCGCCCGCGAAACGCTGCATGAACACGGACTGAAGGGGCTCCATGACCTACGAGCAGCCTACGCATGCGAGCGTTATGAGCAACTCACGGGCCATACCGCCCCGGTCAATCGTAGCCACTGCTATCGCATTGACCGCGGCCTTGATCAACTGGCGCGCCAACAGATCAGCCTTGAGCTTGGGCATAACCGGATCGATGTGGTTTCGGCCTACATTGGAGGTCGAGCGTGACCAAGCCCTTCGATATGGCGCTGTTCCTGAGCGGCGTACTGACTGGCTCGAAGGCCACCCAGCAACGACATCTACGGCAAGCCCGAATCATGCAAGCTGCCATTCAACAGCGATGGCAGCGAGATAATCCTTGGACCTGGCAGCTCAAGCATTTGCGCTGGTTTCTCACTCAGCACCTGAAAGACCATACCGACGCCACCCGGTATTACTATCGACTCACAGCTCTTTTGCTCTGGAAGCGATTAGGGAGAGTCCGAGAGCTGCTGATGTGATATTCGCCGAGTCCTAGCCTAGCCCACCAGTCGCACTTACAATCGGGCAAGTGCAACCTCACTCTTTCCAAACCTCAGCAGCCAACGGCAACTCATTCAACTCGGCGCGGGCCTCGCGCCAGGTTGGAAAATGCTCCCCGAGGATGGAGATAAAGCGCTCATTGTGGGTGGGTTCGAGCAGGTGAACCATTTCGTGAACGATCACGTACTCAAGCAGGTCTTTAGGCTTCTTCACCAACTCGGTGTTCAGTCTAATGTTCCCTGCTTGATGGTTACAGCTGCCCCATTTGGTTTTCATCCGCTGCAGGTAATAACCCACCACCTTCACCTTCAGCTTGCGCTCCCACTTCTCGATTAACAACGGCACCACGGCGTGCAGTTGCCGCTTCTGCCATTCATGGATCACTTCGGCGCGCTTATGTGCATCACTGCCCGGGCGAACGGTTAAGGTGATGCGTTTGTGGTCAAGCACCACCGATGGCTTGGTGTCCAAGTGGTTAACCACCATCAGGTAGCGCCGACCCCAGACATAGTGGCTTTCTCTTTCCACAAACTGACGCGGCGCTTCACGCGCCTGCGCCTCCAGTTTGTTCTGCTGCTCGCGAATCCAGCCCAGCCTGGAAATAGCATAAGCCCGGGCGACTTCAAGCCGAGTGCTTGTCGGGGCGACTAACGTTACCCGCCCATCGGGCGGGTGCACGCTCAGGTGAACATTCTTGATGTCTTTCCTGGTCACTGAAATTGAAATATCGCCTAGCTCAATAATCTCGTTCATCAATATCCCTGTTGGTTCTTGATGATCTCGAATATTGCCGAAGTCGCTACACGGTCACGCCCCATCAGAGGGAACAGCGCATTCAGAACCTGCGCTTCCCGCGCTGGGTCTCCTCGCCAGGATGAAGGAGCCGAGCCGCGCATGGCCAGATCAATATCCAAAGCCAGCTTCACCTTTGCCTCTTCATCTATCGGGCACTGGAAAGTGGTCGTTGCAATGCTGTCCAGGTTGTTGAACAACACGATGGCTTCCCGATGTCCGTTCAATGCAGCTGGAGAGCTTCCCGGTCCCTTCTGCGCCAGCTGTTTGACCAGCGCCTCGGCCTTGCGCAAAAACTCCTCGTAAGCGGCTGCATCTTCACGACTCTGCTTGATCAGGTCCTCGAGCAACCTCGACATACCCTCGTAGAACTTCGGGTCTGTCAGTTGTTCACGAATGATGGTCTTGCGCACGTTGTTGATAATGCCTTCGGCAATCGCACCCTTGGAGAGGTTACCTTTGGCATTGAGCTTTTTGGCGATGGCATCGTGAACGCCAGTCTGAACGATCAGCTCAACCAGCGAGAAATTATCGACGGTGCTCATCGGGTTCGCGTGATCTGCCTGAATGTAGGTATTGAGCAGATGCCGCATGTCCGCTTCGAATGGCTTGATATCTAGCTCTTCGCCCGAATGCTTTTTGATCGCCTCACGAAGGTCAGCGTAGAACTGCACTTCTGTCTGAAGCCTGCCGGCTTCAGCAGCCGAGTAACCGGCTTCGGTCAGGTTCTGCGCCAAGTCGGCAAACGCCCGCACAAACGAAGCCACCGCCTTGTAGAAGGACACTCGCAATGCTTCCGTCTCATCCAGCCCATTGGCGTTTGCGGCAGCACCACAGAAGTAATGGATAAACTGCTCAACCTCACGCGGCGGTGCCACAGGGGCGCACAAGTAACTCAATGCCTCTCGGGCGGCGTCCAGCTGTTTCTTGCCCTCAACTAGCCAGTTCTTCAGTTCAACGTTGTTGCCGTCACCACTGCCAGCTTCCTCATCCAACTCGTCAGAGGTGTAAACCGAAATGACGTCTTGCACATCGCCGAACAGCTCTTTGAAATCGACGATATAGCCAAAGTCCTTATCATCACCGTCGAGCCGATTGGTGCGGCAAATTGCCTGGAACAGGTTATGGTCCCGCAGCTCATTGTCCAGATAGATGTAGGTGCAACTTGGCGCATCGAAGCCGGTTAGCAGCTTGCTGACCACGATAAGTAGCTTCAGGTTGGCCGGCTCCTCAATGAAGCGACGCTTGGTCTCTTCTTCATAGGCAGTCGTAGTCTGCCCCTGCTTCAACACGTGCTGCGTATAGGTATCGAACTTGTAACGCTCATCGCTTTTCGCCGGTTCTCGGGAGATCAAGTTGTGATTCGGCTCATAGGAGGTTACGATTCCGCAGTGCGTGCCGAACGAGGTGTTTTGAAACAAGCGAAAGTAGTGGCAGGCATCGTAGATACTGGCCGCCACCAGGATGGCTGTGCCCCGGTCATTGTTCAGCCGTGGTTTCAGACTGAAATCCTCAATGATGCTGGCGATGATGCGCTGCTTACGCTCACCCGCACTCATCAGCCCTTCCATAGTTGCCCAGCGCTTACGCAGGACCGACTTCTGGTAGTTGTTCAACCCTTTGGTTGCCCCCTCGAACCATTTATCGATAGCCTCTTGCGAAGCCAATTGCTGCGGTACGTCGCGCGCCTCGTACTTAAGGTCCAGTACCACCTTGTCCGCGACAGCTTCGTGGAATTTGTAGGTGTGAATGTTGGTGCCGAACACGTCACGTGTAGTTTGTTTGTCCTTGCGCAGCAGCGGTGTACCGGTAAAGCCAATAAACACAGGGCATTGGCCAGCCACTGCTTCATTTGCTTGTTCATGTCACCGCCTTGGGTGCGGTGACGTTCATCCACGAATACATAGAAGCGCCCATGCATGGGCGGTGGCGGTACGCTCAAATCAGGCTCGAACTTGTGCAGCAACGCGCAAAGCAATCGTGGCGTACTGGCGGATAGTTTCTGCACAAGATCGGCACGCGAGACAATGCGTGGCGAGGGCGAGTCGTTACCGATTACCCCGGCATTACGCATCACCCCGGATATTTGCTTGTCTAACTCATCGCGATCGGTGATGACAAGAATGCGCGCCTCAGGATCATGCTCCAGCAACCACTTGGCGATCAGCACCATCAGAATGCTCTTGCCACTGCCCTGGGTATGCCAGATAACCCCGCCCTCTTTACGCCGAACCCGCTCCTGCGCGGCCTTCACTGCAGCGTATTGATGAGGGCGCGGCACCTTCTTGATACCCGCATCGAAGATGATGAAGTTGCGGACCAGGTCAAGCAACCGCGACTTCTCGCACATCTGAGCCAAGGGGACATCTAGCAGATAGCCCGACTGTGCCGCTTCCGGGAAAGGAGTCACTTGATAGTGGGCGGGCATCTCGCGCTGGATATTCAGCTCTTCTGACTCTGTTTTTAATGCTGTCGCCTTCCACTCGACAAAAAACTCGGCGCGGGTAGTCGCGGTGCCATAGCGCAAGCCTTGGGAGTCACTGCCAGCGAAGACCAACTGCACTGTACTGAAGAAGCCCTTGTTGAAGATTTCCTCCTGGTTGGTGATCAACTGGTTAACACCATCGGCCACCTCAACCGAACTGCGCTTGAGCTCAATCACGCCGATGGCGATTCCGTTCAGGTAAATCACCAAATCAGGGCGGCGCTCATAGCCACCGCGCAAGGTCACTTCTTCGGCAATGGCGAAGTCATTGTCCTCAGGGTGCTCCCAATCAATCAGATGCACCGTTTCGTGGGCCTGCCCAACGGCTACCTGTACCGGCACGCCGTAACGCAGCAGTTGGTAGGTACGCAAATTAGCTTGATACAGCGTGATGCCGGTGGAATCAGCCGCAGCCATGAGCTTTTGCAACGCTGCTGAAATTTGCGCATCGGAGTAGTCCCGCTGCTTCAGGTTTGCCTGCAACAGCTCGACTTCAATGTTGCGATTTTGCCCACGCTTGCTCCACTCACCCAGGTAGTTGTAGCCAAGACAATCAGGCCGCGACTTGTCCGTAAACAAGGCCACAATGCGATTCTGGGTGCGACGTTCGGAGCGAGGTTGTTGAATCATCAGGTGCATCCTGCAGGGTTTACTCGGATTCGTGTTTGCTGACGAGACTGTTGAGCAACACGTTATTCATTTGTTCGGAATGGGCGCGTATGGCGTCGGCATCCCAAGATTCTATTTCCATCATCAGATACTGTTTAACGCTATCGATGGTGTTGTTTTTATAAAACTCTTTCTTGGCCGAAGGCATGAAATTGCTCAAGCGAGAGTTCTTGCTGTGGCTGATCAGGCACAGATTGCCGAACGAGTTAAGCGTGTCAGCATCCAGCTGAACTTGTCCGTCTAGCGGATGCTGCGGGTAGTAATGCTCAATCGAACTACGGAAGGTGAATTCATAGGATTTAACCGACTCCTTCGCCCTGTGTTCAAGCCAAAGCAAGTAGTCCAGAAAGTTGAACACCAGGTTGTTTTCGATGTTGCCGAACGTCAACCTAGACTCAATCGTCTCTGCCGCAATACTTTCGCGGCGCGTCTGACAGACGCCCCGGTTGGTATAAATCATCGCAAAGTAATCAAGACCCGCCCCTTGAGCCAGAATACGGTCAAAGACAAACGCTTTTGCTACCGACTCCATGTGCTGCAGATAAGCCTGAGCCTCAATCTGTTCAACATAAAACAGGTGAAACAGCGCCGCATTCAACCAGTGCTTGTAAACCAGCGTTGGCGTAGAAACATGAAACGCTGACAGCAGCATCAGGATGCGGCGGTTGATGCCCTCGTTGCCATCCTCCTCGCCGAAGGTATTCACATAACTCCCCCGCCCCGCCCGGCTACGTTCTCCGCCGTCATTCCATTTGAAGCGTTTGAGGCTCCAGCCATCTGCGCCCTTGATGAACTCACGCTTGATTACATACTGGTCAAACAGATACTTGCAGCGCAGCAGGCTAAAGGTAAAACGCTTCACCGCGGCTACAGGATCTGGCTGTTTGAGCACATAAGCTTCAAAGGTATCGAGCAGACGTTTGTCATCCAATGGGATGTCAGCTTTCGTATCGACACGCAGTACATGCAACAAGAAGTTCGGGAAGTTTATAACCGTGTTGAAACGCTCTGGCGCATCCTCACTTGACTCATCCTGCTTCGCAGCAACCGGTGCCTTGGCAATGATCTGATCAAGGGTTAAGCGGGTTTCCTGCTTGGCGGCCTCCTCTTGCGAACTGTGCAGCGCAGCCCGCAGCGCATCAAAGTCAGCAAGCTCAAACTGTCCCCAGTCCTTGTCGCCAAAAATGCTGCCACGTTGGCCAGGCGTGAAGCCCATTTGCACATAGCGCTCCATGTTCGCGCAGGCTTCCCAAACGGCATGGAGGCAGTTCTGGCTCTGCTCGCAGCCCTGCAACTCCTTCATCATCCGCGCCTTGAGCACCTCGTGCTTTTCCAGCTGCTCACCGCGGTTATTCATGATCTCGAAGTAATGGTTCAGCTCCGTATCCGCCGGAACCTTCACCCGCATGATTTGCACGTAGCGGAACAGGTAGTCGTAGAACTGCTGAAGCGAAACGCTGTTCTCTTTCAGCTTTTGCGGCAAAAGTTTCTGGATGAGGCGGTAGCCATTGAGAATGCCAGTATTGATCTGTTTCTCAGCCAGCACCTCGGCAGGGTCGTCGTTGAATTTCCCCTCGAAAATGGCCGAAAAGGTGGCGCGCGAATGCTCACGGCTATCGAAGTGGATACTCAGGTTCGAGTACCAGGCAAGATCAACCAACCGGGTGTTTTTCAAGTACGAAGTCAGTAGCGAGAGGGTCGTCAGCCGCTGTTGGCCGTCAATGGTTTCAAACACCGGTGTTTTGCTATCCGGGCGCTCATACACCACCAAGGTGCCAATGTAGTAATTGCGCTCTTTATCGTCCTTCTTCGGCAGGTAATCGATCACGTCCTGAATCAGCTGCGTGATTTCGCCCTCCTCCCAGGCGTAATTACGCTGGTACATCGGGATGACGTACTCATCCCGACCGCTGAGCAGCGCCTTGATGGATAGCTGACTGATTTCGCTACTCATAATATTTCATCGCCTTGAACAGAGCTTCGATCTCACCGGTTCTGGTTGACTTCTGGCCACTCAATACCGGCAGGGTGCAGCTAATAAAGTCAGCCGGACGTGTGGCGTCCTTGATCAACCGGAACAGATTGTTCTCCAGTACGTGGTTATCCATGCTGGCCAGCTGCACCACCTGCATCTTCAGGCGCAGGCTGTAGGCCCAGATAAAAATCTTCTCGATGGCACGGGAAATGCCCGCCTGACCGAACTTGTCGATATAGTAAATCAACAGGCAATCGAACATCGCCCGCACATAACAATCGCCGGTGCGGGTTCTTGCCGGATAGCTATTGAGCGTATCCATGATGGTTTTCGCATAGCCATCGAGCCCTTCAGCACCCACCAGTTCATGCCCGTTCCAGGACTCGGCGCTGATCCGCGCCACTTTGCCCTGATAGTGGCTGATCAACTCAAAGAAGCGCCGGCCATTGATGATGATCTGATCCAGGTGGAAGGGAAAACCAAGCTCGCGCGAGTCGATCTTGCGCTCGTACTGCCCGTTGTAGTTATCGACAAAATGGTGGGCGATACGCAACTGCTCCACATAGGGGTAGCTGGTCACCGTGTCGATGTTTACGCCCTTGAATAAGTCACTGTCATCCTTGCTGAAGTAACGCGCCGAAACCCCTTTCGACCAATTGCGGATGCGGTACAGGTACTGCGAAAACAGCGTGGCTAACTCCTCGGTATCACTGCTTTCCCAGCGCGCCACCGTGGCCGCTTTAAACTGCTCGTCGCGCGGGCCGAACTCACGCAGATGGTAAGCCTTGAGCAGATCATGGGGCTCCAGATCCCGGCCCCGCGCATTCTGCGAGTCAAAGAACTGGAAGGCTTCCGACACATCGTTCAAAGCCACGGCCACGACCTGGCACTTGTTCAGGAAGAAGTCTATATGCGCCTCGGTAAAGTCCGCACGGGAAACAATGCGGGCCACCTCAAGGTAATTGCTGTGGATGTTCTTCTGCGAGATTTCGCTGGTAAAACCGGGGTTCACCATCGCTTGCTCAAGCTCGAGCAGGCGTTCGCGCAAGTCTTTGCGTTCGAGCTTTTTTTCCTTGTTCCGCTGGATCAGCGCACGGACCGCCAGCAGCAGGCTGATGGTCCGCTGCTGGCCATCGACGATGTTCCTGGTCCCACCTTCGTGGTGAAATACGATAGTGCCCAGGCGGTAGGCGGACTTGTCCTTATGGATAGCGATATCGGAGAACAGTTGGCTGATGTTCTTGCCGGTCCACTTGTAGGGGCGCTGGTACTGGGGATATCCAGCGCAGAATCCATGAGCAGTTCGTAAACGCTGATGATATTGCTGGAGAGCTCAGTAGCCTGTAGCAGTTGAGGCGCATCCATGCTCAGGTTGGTCATAGCAGTCGGGTTCTTCCGGTTAACAGTTCTTGCATCATCCCCTGCTTAAGAGCTCGGGTCTTAACCAGACGCTGTTCCAGCGAGGTCAGCTCTGCGTCCATATCGGTCAGTACTGCGGCGATAGCGGTTTGCTCTTCGAT
Source organism: Pseudomonas putida (assembly GCA_041071465.1). Lineage (NCBI taxonomy): Bacteria > Pseudomonadati > Pseudomonadota > Gammaproteobacteria > Pseudomonadales > Pseudomonadaceae > Pseudomonas > Pseudomonas putida. Next base: position 1,419,340 of record CP163498.1, read on the forward strand.
GCGAGGGATTCGTATCGGTGCTTCCAGAAGCGCAGTATTTTCGAAGTTAACCTGACTTTCTGCCATGCCAGTTGTCCGCTGGTCCAAGTATGTCTGAGCGTCACGGGCGGAGATCGCGGTAGCCAACATCAGTGACTCAACTTTATTCGGACGGGTCGAAGTGCGATCATCTTGCCGGAAGGGATGATTCGCGGCGGCACATAATTAACCCAAGCGGCCACGCCGACCCGGTGCCGAGGTCCAGCCTTCGTGACGATAACATCGCCCGTCCTGAGTTCGATCTGAGGCTTGTTCCAAAACACTCGCGGCAGCGTCTTATGCTTAGTCCAATCCCAGCCATTCTCTTTGGTTGCAGCAGTCGTTTTTAAAACGCCCCACTCGGACTCGTCTTGGATATTCCGCTCCTCGCAAGTTGGGCTCGGTCCGCAGAAAAAACCCGAGATCACATCCTGAACCTGCACGAACTCCCACTCTCCATGGAAACCAGGGAGACGAATCTGGCCTGAGAGAAGTTGTTGCATGGCGGCCTGCTTAAGGTAGCGCTTCTTGGCAATAAGCAGCTCTAACGCACCCAGTAGCGCATCCACATCATTCAAAGTCGTAGCGATGGCCTGTTGTTCTTCCGGAGGAGGAACAGGGAGTCGATATTTTGAAATCTGCGGAGCGGTCAGCTGCGGTACGCCAGTGCTCTCATTTGCGAACTTGACGCTATTGTTAATGACTTGTGCGAAGTAAAAACCAGCCATCTCGCACTTTGGGTTTAGCACCAGAACTCGACCGATTGCGGTATAAGGATGGTCGCGGAAATTCGCTCTACCAACCATACCGCGAGCTGTAATCGTAATCGAGTTTGCCGGGTGGTCGGCATAGGAACAATAGCCGTATAGACCGCTGTTCGTCAGTGCATTTGAATAAATCGGATACGGATGGATGGAGTCTTGGAATGATTGAGAGCGCTTCGGGTCAAAATCGGCCCCTGCGGTAATATTGAACAATTCGCTGAAAGTAGAGACATCCCACTGTTCCGGAACTACGCCCACCTCCGTTTGTTTATAACCCGGCTTCACTGCCATACCGCCCCCATCTTTTTCAGATGTTCTTCCACGCGACTGGCAAGCGTGGCGACTTCGTTTTCGAGCTGCGGTAACGGGGTGGCGTAGCGCTCACTCAGCTCACGAATACGTCCGGTCAGGGTTTGGGAGACGCGATCCAGTTCACCCTGTGCAGCTGCAGCCAGGGTGGCCAGCCACTTATCGTCAACCACCAGGGTTTTGATTTCAGCCTCGCTAAGCTGCGGGTATTTAGTGTGGATTTTGCCGTCGAGGCTTTCTTCTACCGCTTTGAGTTTGGCCTTGAAGGTGCTTTGCTGGTCGAGCAAGATGGCATATTCGGTCAGGACCTTGAGTTCGTCCTCATAGTCAGGGTCTTTACCAATCTCGCGCTGGCGCGCCTTGATCGCTTTGGCGGTGACCTTTTGCCTATCGCCCTCGCCATCTATCACTTCGCTGAGCGAGCCATCTTCACCGCTATGCTCTTCAATCATTTCGCTCATGCTTTGCTCGACGCTTACCAGCTGGGTTTCGAGCTCCTCAATGGCGATGCGCTCAGCCGTAAAGTAGCGGGCAACCAGCAGCTCGACCGGAATCAGGTCGGACTTAAAGCGGCGCTTGCCTTGGCAGTAGTCATGCTTCTCGGCCCAAACCAGCTTGTTGGTCTTGTCCTTTACCTTCAGGATTTCACGCACTTTAGCGCCGGCCTTCCAGCCGTCGGCGCTGATCAGGTAGCAGTCATCCTGCATGCTCCCAGTCCAGTAATCCATGAGATGCTGGTAGATGTCGTAATAGTCGAGCAAGGGAGCTTTGGCGAAGGCGCTGAGCAGATCTTCAGACAGTATGGCGATCAACGTCTTGGGGTGGCTGCTGGCCTCATCGGCAGCAAAGCTTTTCAGTAGCGGGATGCTGCGGGCCAGCCACTGGTTGAACAGCGTATCCACACCCGCCTTGAAGGCGGTGAACTGCGGGTGAGCGAAGATAACCGGCTTCACCTCGCGACTGGCGAGCTCAAAGTAACCGAGGTGGCTGGCCGGCTTGAACAGGGCCGCGCGCAGGGCAGGCATGACCTGCCAGTAGCTATCGAACGCATCGATATCACGCTCGGGAATGCCACCGCGCAAATGGCCGTCGATATCCTGAATGTCCTCAGGCTCGCTACTGTCGATATAGCGGGGCAGGTTGAGGCTGAAGTTGTTCTTCGGATCACTGATTTCGTCGAAGGAAACCATACGCGCGTAACGCGGCACATCGGCCATTCGGGTAAAGGTATCGACGATCTTGTGCACATCCTGATCGCGCAGGCGATTCTTCGGGCCGTCCTTGATAAAGCCCTTGGCGGCATCGATCATAAAAATGCCTTTGCGGGCGCTTGCGTTTTCCTTGTCCAATACCAGAATGCTGGCGGGAATACCAGTGCCGTAAAACAGGTTGGCCGGCAGACCGATAATGGCCTTCAGGTAACCAGAGCGCACCAGTTGCTCACGGATCACCGCCTCGGCATTACCCCGAAACAGCACGCCGTGGGGCAAAATGCAGGCACCTTTGCCGGTGCCCTTCAACGAGCGGATGATGTGTAGCAGAAAGGCGTAATCACCCTGTTTTGCCGGTGGCTCGCCCAGGCAAAGCGCTGATAGGGATCTTTGGCTGGCGTCAGGCCGACGCTCCAAGACTTGACCGAGAACGGAGGGTTAGCCACTACGTAGTCATAGGTACGCAACTGTTCGCCGTCCTTGAACTTGGGCGTGGACAGCGTGTTGCCCTGCTGAATGTTGGCAGTCGGAAAGTCATGCAAGATCATGTTCATGCGGGCGAGACCGGCGGTGGTCACGTCCATCTCCTGACCTTCCAAGGTGATCTGCTTGCCCGCCTGGTCAGCCACTTTTAGCAAGAGCGAGCCTGAGCCGCAGGTGGGGTCATACACAGTCGTGGCGCCCACTGCATTGGTCGGACTGATGCCAATGACCTTGGCAATGATGCGACTGACCTCGGACGGGGTGTAGAACTGGCCCTTGCTTTTGCCGCTCAGGCTTGCGAAGTGGCACATCAGGTATTCGTAGGCGTCGCCGAGAATGTCATCGTTTTCGGCGCGATTTTTCGAGAAATCCAGCTCGGGTTTTTCGAAGATGGCCACCAAGTTGGTAAGACGTTGCACCATCGCATCGCCTTCGCCCAGCTTGTTTGGGTCGTTGAAGTCGGGGAAGTCACTGCGCGCAAGCCGGGTGTTGGCATCGATCAACGGCTGGATGATCTGCGTGTTGATCTTGTCGCCGATATCGGACTTGCCCTTGAGGGCGATCATGTCTTTAAAGCTGGCTCCCGGCGGGATGGTCACCGGCGGAGCGAAGTCATCCGAGTTCCCGTACTTGTCGGAGATGTACTTGATAAACAGCATGAACAGGACGTAGTCCTTGTACTGGCTGGCATCCATCCCACCGCGCAGCTCATCGCACGAGGCCCAGAGGGAGGAGTAAAGATCGGATTTCTTGATAGCCATTGGCAACCCTGACTGAGGTAACGAGTAAGTGCGCAGGCGCCCCCTGTTACGCGCTCGGGAAAATGCCCATGGCGCCAACATTAGTCGGGGGTCGACAGATATTTGTAGCGAAGCGGTGCTTTACCTGCGGTTAATGGGTGAACCTTATCTACTTCGGCTTCGTCTGGCCAGCATTTCGCCCTTGATTCTGGTCTTCATCCACGGCCACAGTTCAATCACCCGGAAGGTCGCAGACCGTGGCCGGCGGACTTGGATGCCGCGAACAGTAAGCCGCTGAGCTTTCGGCGCCAATACTGGACGTGTGCACAGGTAAGTAATCCGCTCACATACCGATAGCACTACGCCGCTAGGCAAACACCACTTCGCTGATTTTTGATAATTTGCAAAGCTGAAGATGAACTTACCTGTACTCATAGTTTACATATCGCCCAGCACTGGTTTTCCGCAGGCGGGCTCAGCGTGCTTTCAGCAACCCCTCAAAATCCGAAGCCTGAATCTCCGAAGCCCCACTCAACATGTCCCGCGCCAACGCCCGTCGCTTACTCAGCAACTCATCGAGCGTCGCCTCAAACGGCGGCATGGTCACATCCCGAACCGTTGGGTAGTACACATACACATCCTTCTGCTGCCCAATCCGATAAGCCCGATCTGTCGCTTGATCTTCCTTGGCCGGGTTCCAGCAACGAGTGAAGTGAATAATGTGGTTGGCCGCTTGCACGTTCACCCCAAACCCGATGGCAAGGGTCGTTCATGAACGCGCGAGTACGTATCACCAACGGATCGCTTGTCACCTCCCCCAGCAACTGGTTGTCCAGATGGCGCAGGAAGCCGTAATAGCGCTCCACCTCCCCAAGGCCGCCACGCAGTGTCTGCGCATGCTTGTGGATGAAGTAGAGAAATGGCGTGAGCCAATAATGAGTGGTAGAGCATGCCCTGCAGCAACGACAAACCCTGATGCTGAGCGGCATCACGTCTACGGTTGATGTAACGCTTGTCATCACTGGCAGAAATCGAGGTATGGTAGATCTGGTGGATCTCGTCATCACCCTGATCTACCCACTTGATCACATATTCATCCCACAGCACACGCATACGCCAGAGCAGGTCAATAAAGCCTTCGGCCCTCGCTGCACGCTGCATGCTGCTCTGGCTCCGCCGCCTCGCGCGCCGCATATCGAGGGGCTGGCATTGGCCTATGCCCATACGCGGGTGCTGGAGGTGCCAGACCGCTTGATCAATGCCGAGATTCTGAGACCCTTGCTGAAAGCCTGCCGCGAACACCTACGGTTGGAAGTCGAATACGTTTCGTTGGCCAACCCTGAGCCTGAAGTCAGGCTGATCGCGCCTCATACGCTTATTTACACCGGCATGCGCTGGCACGTGCGCGCGTTCTGCGAGGAGAACCAGGCGTACCGCGATTTCGTGCTGAGTCGCCTGCGCGGTGTACCGGAGTTCATGGATGACGTGACCGAAACGGTATCGACGGAGATGACGAATGGAACACCGAGGTACCCGTGCTGATCGTGCCGGATGAGCGGCTAACCCCTGCGCAGAAGGCAATTATCGAGACCGATTTCGGGATGGTGGGCGGAGAGCTCGAAATCTCCAGCCGTCAAGCCCAGGTAAAGTATGTGCTACAGCGCTATCAGATCGACCCGAAGAAACTAGACCCCAAGCCTGAGGCGCAGCAGATTTTGGTTGAGAATCTAAGGGGATTGAAAAGCTAATTATACGACTAGATCGGCCCATAGGTTTGCCTACTACGGGCCACAGGTTTGACCCTAGGTATGGCAACATTCCAGTTGGTATCCCGACTTAGAATTTAACCCCATCACAACCACAGAGCACGGCCGAAATATTCACTCAGCGTGGCAGGAGGTGGGATCCCTTACCTTGACGCAGTGTGTCCAAACCTGAGCTGGAGCACTACAAGGGAGCAAGCTTTGTGAACGTCTTAGAAAGACGAATTTAAGAGCTTTATCAAGCGGTATTCCAAAAGGTATTCCATTAGTTTTTTAAACCAAAGAATTTTCATAAAAGTCATACAGATAGAGTATTGATTCAGATTACCCCGGCCCACCAAATCCCAAAAAATAATAGCCCAAAGAACGTCTTTTTTCGCCTGTGGAATGCACAGTTCAAAAACCGGATTTACCCCCTTCCGTGTAGGACGTTTCCCAAAGATACTCGCAGCGCCTATTTTCCGTTGCACACGCAAAACACGGTCTCTAGTCTCGACGTGTCGTTGCCATTCAACGACCGGGTTTAGCCGCCCGACTTCGTCAGACAACACAGCCATGCAATACCGAGCAATCGGCATTGGCGCTTTATGGCGGCTGTGCGTGGGGCACCTTCGGGTGCGCCGGGTGCCTGACGTCCCGGTCGGCTAACCCGCGTACAGCTGCCACCTTACTGTTTAGCCGCGGTGGGTGGTTGCTTCACTACGACAGGAGCCACACCATGCTAAAAATTGTCCCCGCCCCACCCCACCATCTCCATTCCCTGGAAGACACAATCATCCTGGCCTCGGACTACGCACTCTGTGCAGAAGCCGTAGCCCAGCAAGCGATGCTGCTGCAGCCCAGATCACCCGCATCGGCCTTGATCATGGCCTCGATGCACGAGCTTGAAACCTTGCGCCGACTCCTCGAATCAGCGCTGGCGCAAATGCAGCAGCCCGCGAACCGGCAACCGATGCATTGATGCACATGCCGAACCAAAACCTGTGGAAGCCCGGCTCATCGGCGACGGGGCCAACCCAGGCATCAAAAAGACCAGGGAGATTGATCAATGACCACCGAAGCCCCCCAATGCACTGTCGGTAAAACCATTTTCTTTCAAGGCGAAAACCAAACCCACCCACTGTTTCGCATTGAGGCCGGCATCCCTTGCCAGAACGCCCGCGAACAGGCCTCGGAACTGATGGGCTACGCGCGGGACCTGACCATCGACGGTCTGATGGAAGATAAACCCAAGCTGATTTGGGCGGCGCACTACCTGTGCGCGTTGGGCAAAGCGCTGCTGGACGATGCCGAGCTGGGCATGATGAAAACGCCTTGAAATAGCCCTACAGCCCCGCGTTCTGAAAGCAGCCTCATGTCGCGAAAGGGCCGCAAAGCGGCCCTAGCGGTCCAAGCTCCCGCATAAATGTCCAAGAGCCGACCTGCAACAGGTCAACGCTTCAACAACAATCCATCAGCCCAAACCTGTCTAGATAAACAGGTAAATCATCCGCACACATAACTTCAAAAAACCCGTCAAAAAAGCCGCTTCCAGCCCCTACTCTCGCCAATAACAGTGCGTTTTATTGACAGTTTACGAAGGGTAATCAGAGTGCCATCATGCGCCCACTCTGAACTCATACAGGATGTGTGAATGCCTATCCCTCCTAGCCCCATGACCTTCCACTGCGATCAATGCAACTGGAGCATGACCGTGGCCCCAGCCAGTGACGCGCTGGGCCCAGGAGACTGGCATCACAGCTGCCCTAAGTGTGGCAACCCCAACCTGCAAGTTGCTCGGGCCGGTGCCCTTGCCGGCCTGCTGGCCAAAGCCGCCCGGCATCTGCACATCCGCAAGCATTAAGCGCCTTGCACTAGCCCTGTTGTTGCGAACACGCCCGGCACTTAAAGGATTATCACCATGCTCGAAAGCCAAAAAGCCTTCGCCACTTACCTGAAGAAAATGCAGGGGCTGCACGAAGGCCAGATGGTCACTTTCGACCAAACCTTGCTGCCTAAAGTCATGACGACCGAACGGATGGTGCCGGTAATCGCTGCAGTCATTCCCCGTTCCCACCCAAGCCGTTCGCTTTCAGCAAAAGACCATAGCAGTGCCCCTTCCCGCCCAACAAAAGTCAAACAGCAAAGTTACTAGCCATATGACATCATGCCGGCACCCGGAGCCTTGCAGTGGGCTGATGCACTGCAGCAACAGTGATGCGACAGGAGACGCTGACTGATGGACCGAACCAAACGACTTGAGGCGCTGGAGGCGGAGTACCAGCTGTTTGCCAGCCAGCGCGACGAGGCTTCCCCGGCCAAGCCCCGCATTGCCGCCTGGGGCCTGGTCAAAGCAGGGAAAAGCTCCCTGCTCAATATGCTCAGCGGCCATGCCAGCGACGAGCATTTCCAAACGGGTGATGTGCGTACCACCCGTACCAACCAGGCACTGGAACTAGACCACTACGTGCTAGTGGACACCCCAGGCTTGGGCTATGACCAGGACGACACTCTGCAAGCGAACCAGGGCCTTGATGCCGCTGATGTCGTGCTGTTCGTCCATGCCCCACCTGGTGAGCTTGACCAGGAAGAAGTGGCCCTGCTCGATCAGTTGCGCAGCGCCTATGGCCAAGACGTGGGTGAACGCGTGGTGTTGGTGATCAGCCAGCTGGACAAGCTGCAAGACGCCGACCTCGCCGCAGTCAAGGACACCATCGAACGTCAGGCCCTGATCCATCTAGGCACGGCGCCTGAATGCTTTGTCATTTCCAACACGCGTTTCAAAAGCGGTGTAGAGAAAAACAAGCAAGGGCTCTGCGAAAAAAGCGGCATTCCACAGCTGGCGCAACACCTGCAATCGCTTTCGAAGCGCCTCGCCAAGTCGCTCGCTGACGCCCGGCAACAGCGCCTGGCACGGCGCGCCTTGGAGCTGGGCACGCGTATCGACGCATTGATTGAACAGGACCTCAAGCTGATCGAGCAGATCACCGAGCCGTATGTGGTCAAGGCCAAAGCCTTCGTCGAGCACATCGACAGCGCTCGCCGGACCTTCAAGACCCATACGTCCGACATGCAGAAAGCACGCACCAAACTCGACAGCCTCAAGTAAGGAGACTTGCAATGCCTCTACCTTGGTTGATCGGCGTTGCGGCAGTCGCTGCTGCCGCCGCCATTGCTAAAGCGGTCAGTGACGACACCCCTTCGTCTTCAAGCACCACCACCCACTACGACGATAGCGAGCGGCTTGAGCAGGAGCGGGAAGCCAAGCGCCTGCGCGAGCAAGAAAACCTCAAAGCCCGCGTCCAGTCTCTGGCCGGCGAGCGGCGGGAACAGCTCAAGGCCCAGCTCAGAGGGGCGGCATCGACACTGGCCGCCTCGCTGGACAAGCACAACCCGGTCTCTGAAGGCGTAACCAAGATGACGCGCTTGACGCTCGAAGGGGTGACGGGGGATCAGCTTGAACAACGTATCCGCAGCACCGCGTCGTCGACGTCCAATTACGGTAAGACGGTCAAAGCTATTCTCCAAGCGTCGCCCACTATGGAAGGTGGGCACATCGTTCATTTCATGCAGGGCGTGAACCTGCTCGAATCCGTGACCGCGCCTGCCGAAGCATCTGCCTCCGACCAGGCGGCGCTCGCCCAAGCGCAAGTCGCCCAGGCACGTATCGAGCGCCTGCAGCAACTGAAACGTCAACTTCTGCTTAAGGCGTGATAGATCGATGAGCACCGTTACTCGTGATGAATTGATGCAGGTCTTTCAACAACTGCAGGGGCAATTCTCCAGCCAGAAGCAAAACCTCGCGCAAGCTCAGCAACGCTTCGACACGCTGCGCACCGGTTTTGTAAAGCACTTGCGTCAGCAGACCGAAAGCATGGCCAGCGCGGTCAGTGACAACAATCCGCTCAAGGAAGGTGCGACCCAGATGGCGCAGCGCCTGACTGACCAATTCATGGTCTGGGAAGAGCGCGCCGAGGTGCGTGCGAAGGGCGCGGTCTTTCGTGAGAACTTCAACGACTCCTTACTGGTGTTCGTGTACGGCAAGGTCAAATCAGGCAAAAGCTCGCTGGGCAACTACGTGGCTTGGGGGCACAGTGAACCCACTGCGCAACTGAAAGCCCAGGCCACGCTGAAACCCACTTACTTTTCTCATGACCGAACCGACGTCGCCAGTGGCGACAAAGAAGGCGAGGCATGCAGCTCCAAGCAATTCAGGGTCGGTGCCACTGAGGCCACCAGTTCGATTCAAGGATTCAAGCTGCCTGGGTTCACCTGGGTCGACTCGCCTGGGCTGCATTCCACCAATGCGGCCAATGGCAACTTGGCGCGCAAGTATGTCGACCAGGCGGACCTGATTCTCTACACCATGAACTCGCAAGCGCCTGGCCGCCAGTCGGACATGAGCGAGGTCAGGAGCCTGCTCGATGGCAAACGCTCGTTGATGATTCTGCTGACCGGCAGCGATATCACCGAAGAAGACGAAGACGATGATGGGCAACTCGTCACCGAAGTATTGATGAAATCCAAGGAAACCCAGCAGCGGCAAATCCAGGAAGTCACCGGCAACCTGGTGGAGATGCAGAAGGACGCTGCCAGCCATGTCCGCATCCTGCCCATCTCGACCCGCTTCGCCGAGCGCCACCCCTCGCACTTGCAGGAAAGTGGCCTGGGCACCCTGTTCCAAACCCTCAAGACGCTGTCGCAAGGTGAAGGTCTCAACCTCAAGCTGACCACCCCCTTGAACAACCTGCGCAAGGCCGTGGCTGAAACCTGCGACGACCTGAGCTTGATCAAGGAACTGACCGAGACGTTCGAGCTGCAGATCCAGAAGCAGGAGCAGGCAGTGGAGCGCGAGCTGCGGACCCTGAGCCAGAAGGGCGTCACGGAAATGCGCAGTTTCGTCAACCAGCTCTACAACGGGCCACGCCCCGGCGACGCACAGCCTCAGCTGCGCGAGCGCCTGGCCACCCTGCTGGGCCGCCTGACCGGCGAGGCCATGAAGGGTATCGGCGAAAGCCAGCAAAATGCGCTGCAACGTGCCTTCGATACCAGCCGCATCGGCGCCATTCCGGCGTACCGCGAGGTCACGGTCGAGAAGGAATACATCAGCGGCACTCGCAGCAGCACCAAAACCGCTTGGGGAGCGGGCGGGGCGGTTGTCGGTGGTGTCATTGGCTTCTTCGTCGGCGGCCCCGCAGGCGCCGCAGCCGGGGCTTCGCTGGGCAGTGCCGCGAGCATGATTGGTCGCAGCGCCGAGGCCATCCGCGCCAAACACAATGTGGTGGTCGGCGACAACCTGGAAGAACAACGCCAGGCAGCTCTCGAGCAGTACGCCGACGCCCTGCCTGCCTACCTCAACGAGCAGGTACGTGGCATCTACGATCCCCTACGGGACTCCATGCTCGAATACTGCCAAATCCTGACCATCGAAATGGAGCGCCTGCGTCAGGCGCTCATAACCCTTGAAACGAGCACCGCGCAATGACTCAACCAGGCCCGATGACCCAACTGCTAGCCCTCTACGACGAAGTGGATGGTCTGTGTGAAACCTACAACCCGCACACTGTCGCCAGCATTCGCGAACTGAGCCGGGCGAAGAAGGCGCAAGCGGGTGCGAGCATCATGGTGTACGGCGTCTATAACGCCGGTAAAAGCACGCTGATCAACGCCTTGCTTGGCAAAGAGTTGGCTGCGGTAGCCGATGTGCCGGAGACCGCCCGTGTGCAGGGCTATCGCTGGGGGACTTCGAAGTGCTCGATACACCCGGCATCGACGCGCCGCTAGAGCACGAGGCCATCACGCGCGAACAGCTGGTGCAGTCGGATGTGGTGATCTTCGTGGTCAACCCGCTGGGTGTGGTCGAGGAGGAAAAAACCCTCGATGTGCTGCTGGAACTGGTGCTTGCCGGCAAGATGATCTTTCTGGTGCTCAACTGCAAAAGCCGCTTCGACCCGATCGACCTGGCCCGCATCAAGGACGAACTCAGCGAGCGCATTCAACAAAAGGCCGGCTCCCAGAAGGTGCTGGGGCATATCCCGATCGTCGAGGTTAACGCCCGCTCCGCGCTCAAGGCGAAACTGGAGAACAAGCAGAACCTGCTGAACAGCTCGGGCTTTCCAAAGTTTGAACGCGATCTGGAAGGGTTCTTCGCATCCGTGGAGCAGAAGGCAATCGTGGCGCGTGTCGCTAACGAACTGCGCAGCTTCCTCGATGCAACGGTAGCCGAGCTGGACAAACGCCAGGACCAAGCTGCGATCAAACGCCTGGACGCCTTCTATGGCGAGATCGCGCGCCGCGAAATCGATATTCGCCATGGTTTGAAATCGCTGATCGAAGCCAAGGCCGCCTACATTGCCAAGAGCACGATCACAGCGCTTAACCAAAACATCGAAGGCGCTCAAGGCAAGGTCGAGCAGCTTATCGGGCAGGCCAACGAACAAGTCTGCAGCGAGCTCGAAGACGCACTCACCCGCCTGGGCCTGGACGCCTCCGAGATGCTCGACGAGGTCATTCGAGAGGTACAGGTACAACCACAGGCTTACAACGCTCAGGCTGCACCCGACCTCGATACAGCGCAGGCCCCCGCCAACCAGTTGCCCGCATCGCAGGGCGTCGACTTGAGCCTGCTCGAATCCGGTGTCCGTCAGGCCAGCAGCATGCTCAAGGCCGAGCATGTCGTCAGCGCGCTGAAAGTCGGCAAACAGTGGCTGCCGACACTGTTCAAAGGGGTCGGGCCGGTCACCATGGGCAAGGTTGCCGAACAGATCGTCGGTAAGGTCATCCCCGTCATCGGTATTGCTTTCCAGGTAGGCAGTGCGCTGTATTCCGCCTTTGCCGGCGACCCTGAGCAGCAGCGACTGGAAGAACAAGCCAAACGCGAGGAGCAGGAGCGCGAGCGCCGCGAACAGGCAATCCAAGCATTCGCCGACGAAACGGCCTGGGAATTCTCGCGGTCGCTGAACGCCATGGTCGATAGTCACCTGAAGACCAACTTTGCCGATATCAAGGACAAACTGCAGAGCCTGCGTGGCAGCCTTGGCCAGGACCAGCGCCGTCTCAGCGAGGACCGTGAACGGTTGGTCCAGGCCCAGGCCGCGATGGGTGAGTATGCCTGATACCCCCACGCCCTTTGCCTGCAGCCGCTGCATGGAATGCTGCCGACGTGTGCACTTGCTTGCTGAAACCGCGGTGATGGACCGCGGCGACGGTGTATGCCGGCACCTGGATGAAGCCAACGCCGGGTGCCGCATCTACGACCAGCGGCCGGACGCCTGTCGCATCGATAGGCAGTACGAACTGCATTATCGCCAGGCAATGAGTTGGGAAACGTACGTCAAGAAGAACGAAGCCGGGTGCAAGCAATTGCAGGCGCTCGGCGCTGGCGAGGCCACCCGGGTAATCCTGGCTTCTACAGACAACCGCTTTACACAACCATAGGGACTTCAGAATGGGTATCAGCTACCGCGCGGATGATGACCTGGCCTTCCTGCAATACTGCCGGGAAGACGACATCCGCAACCTGGCGGCCTATCTCATGTTCGACAAGGACGGAGAAAAGCGCAGAGCAAGCGAAATCGCCGATGAGCCGCAATTCAAGAAACTGCAGGGCCAGCCAGATCAATGGCGTCGCTGCTGGCAACTGGTTGCCGGTGAGTTGCAGCATTTCGCGGGTGACTCCATCGTCAACCTGTTCCGCCGTCAGGGTGTGCTCTACAAGGAAATGCTCTGCGACGTCTGCGACAAGACCGATGTGAAGTACGACAGCAAAGCCAGCGCCTACGCCATCGAAAACCAGCTCATCGAAAAACTGGTAGAAAAGAGCTGGGAACAAATGTCGCCGGAACAGCGGCGTAGCACAGCCGAGGAAATGAACCTCAATGGCGCGCTCGGCGCGCTGCCGCTGGCCGCGATCATCAATGCCATTCGTGCAGGTGGTCTGGGTTCGCTGCAGTGGTCATCGTGGCTTGCAAGGGGTACCACTGCGTCATTCAGCAATGCGATCGGGGTGACCCTCGGCGGTGCTGCAGCGCTGGTAGGCGGGCGCGCGGTAGCGGCCATCGCCGGGCCTTTGGCAGCGATCGCTGTGACCGTTCCTCTGCTCAGCGGTACGGCCTATCGGGTCACGATCCCGGCAGTCATTCAAATCGCGTTCATGCGGCGCCAGTATGAAAAGAGGATCACTTCTAATGCAGGCAGCAGCAGAACTTCTGAGCAAAATCTGGGTACTCGACGAGGCGGCCTTTTCGAAGCCCCTCCTGGATGCGCTGGCGGCAGGCAAGGCAGTCATCCATGACGGCGTGGCGTATTACGCGGCGGGCAGTGGCAAGACGGGCGTCATCCAGCACCTGCCGTTCAAAGAAGCCGTGTTCAAGTCCGCCGAAGAAGCACTCAAGGCCGCGCAGATGACTACCGTCATGGCCACCGCCGCGTCCACCTGCGTGATTCTCGGGGCGCTGATCATCCAGACCAAGTACCTGGCGGCAAAACTCGACAAGATTCAGAACACGGTCGACGAAATCGCCAAAGAGCTGCATACCCAGAACATCGTCTATTACATGGACAAGGTCACCGACTACATCGGCAGTATCGAAGTCGCCCGCACCTTGCTCAAAGACCGCAGCCTGGCAAGCGAAATCAAGGATGTGGCTTACCCCTTGCTGGCATCAGCTGCAGCCAAGCGTAACCATGCGATGTCGTTCATCGACAACGTCCTGGCATTGGCGCAAAACAGCAGCGAGGTAAGCAGTAAGCACTACGAGCTGGTGGTCAACTTCGCCCACATGATGCTGGAGATCATGCCGCTGGGCATTCACACGGAATATTTGCTGGCCGCCCGTGTAGGCAAGCCGATGCTCGCCCAGCAGATACTGGAAGATGGCGCAGAGCGGTATCAGGGTGCAATGCAACAGTACAAGGGGTTCCTCAATGCCCAACATCGCGAGTTGGTGCGGGGAAACATGGGCGACAAGACCGTAGTCCTGCAGCGCATCGAAGATAGGGCACGGCAACTGATTCAGTCGACAGAAAATCAACTATTGCTCACGTTGCCCAATGGCCGTATGGCAGTGCTCGAAGCTGCGTAAGTTCACTGGCCAGCACCGTTGATAAGGGGCTCGAACATGAGCCCCATGCCCGGCCAGTTCAAGCATGGCTCGCCTGAGCAGCCTCCAATCCGTTCAGTTTTGCCCATACTCAACGCTCATTCGCATGGGTCATGCCCTGCAAGATTTCCACCTTGCGCCGCAACTGCCCCACATGTTCCCGCTCCGCCCGCAACGCCGCCCTCAGCTCGCGGTTCTCCATTTCCCAAATCTGCAACCAGCGCAAATCCTTCTGGCAGTGCTCCACCTTCTTGCCCAGCTCGCCCAGCCTCAACCCCTGCTGAATCAGCACCAGCAAGATGATCCCCATCGCCACCAAGGCACCCGTCGCAACCACTTCCGGCATCGTCATGCTCATGTCCTTTGCTACCTTCGGAGCGTTCCGAAGACGAACCAAAGATATGTAATGCATAACTACACGTCTAGAATGTAGACTTATACAGGTAAAGTAATCGCGCACATGGAGAGGGTATGAAACGCAAGCAATCCATCGAGCAGGTACGCTGGGACCTGGCACTTCGCTATCGTTTGATCGAAACCGTTGCCTGGTGGGAAGGCCGGCTGACCACGGGCCACCTGATGCAGAGCTTTGGCATCAGCCGCCAGCAGGCGTCGAAGGACATCAATACCTACATCACCGAACATGCGCCCGAAAACTTGACGTATGACAAGCAGATCAAGGGCTATGTACCGAGCGAGCAGTTCGAGCCGCTGTTCATCGATAACAGCGCCAGCGCCTATCTGCACCTGCTCTACCAGAACAACGAACGGGCGCCGCACATCGACGGGTTGGCACTGGCCTACGCGCACCCCGTGTACTGGAGGTGCCTGACCGCCCTATTCGGCCAGAGGTGCTGCGCCCATTGCTCAAGGCTTGCCGTGAAGGCCTGCGCCTGGAAACCGAATACGTATCCTTCAACACCCCCAACGTCGAGGTGCGCCTGATCGCCCCGCACACGCTGGTGTACACCGGCATGCGCTGGCACGTGCGGGCCTACTGCGAAAAGAACGGCCAGTACCGCGACTTCGTCCTCAGCCGCCTGCGTGGGCAGCCAGGCTTGCTCGACGCGTCGCCGAACACGCGTGAGCAGGATGAAGACTGGAATGTCGAGGTGCCGGTCATCTTCGCGCCTGATGGGCGGTTGAACACGGCGCAGCAGGCAATCATCGAAACCGACTTCGGCATGACCGATGGCCAATTGGTGGTGCCTAGCCGCAGGGCATTGGTGAAGTATGTGTTGCAGCGGTATCAAATCGACCACCGCAACATGGCGATACTGCCCGAGGCCCAGCAACTGGTGGTGAGCAACCTCCAGGAACTGCAACCGTGGTTGATGAAGTACTGACGCAGGGCGCTTGCTCTAGCTGCAACGCGTCATGTGTTGTTCTGTGGGAGCGGGCTTGCCCGCGAACACGGGCGAAGCCCGTGCCAGCCCGCCCCACCTCACCAGCTGTAACTCAACTTGGCCGTCACTTCGCGCCCCGGGTTGTAGTAGTTCGCCGTCCCCGACCCAACCACATGTTGCTCGTCGAACAGGTTGCTGACATTCAGCGCCAGGTCGGTCCCCTTGGCGATCTTGTAGTTCAGCGCCGCGTCGAACAGTGTTGTGCCGTCGCTCTTCTTGGTGTTGGCAGCATCCATGTAGTAGGCACCCACGTACCGCGCGCCCAGACCCACGCTCACATCCGTGCCCGGTACGTCGTAATAGCTCCACAGCGATGCGGTGTGCTTCGGTGCAGTGGCAAATTCATTGCCCTTGAGCGAGTCGCCGTTCCACAACGACCCGCGCAGCACCTCGGACTCCATGTAGGAGTAAGCACCGATCACGCTGATGTCTTGCGTGACTTGCGCCTTGGCTTCCAGATCCAGACCGCGCACGCGTGACTCGCCCACTGTCTGCTGCTCGATGATGCCGCTTGGCAGCACCACGGCAATGGTCACGTTCTCCTGGGTCAGGTCGTAAACGGCAGCCGAGAACAGTGCGTCCATGCCCAAGGGCGAATACTTCACGCCCACTTCATACTGCCTGCCCGTTTGCGGCGTAACGCCAACTTGCGGGGGTGATACGGACTCCACCATGCTCACATAGGTAGAGACTTCATCGTTGACGATATAGGTCAGTGCCGCGCGATAAGAGGTTTCGGAGAAGTTGTCCTTTTCCGTCTGCTCGCCACCGATGTACTCCTTGCTGGACAGGTCCATCGAGTCATTACGCACGCCTGCGGTGGCGATGACGCGGTCAAAGAACGACAGGTTCTGCTGCAGGAACACCGCCTTGGTGGTGGCATCATTCTTCTTGCGGGTATAGGGCGTGATGCCGCCTGGCACGCCGGTGAATACCGGGTTGGCGATGTCGATGGAAGGCGCCAGGCCGTAGACCGAACTCTGCTTGGACGTCGAGTCGAGGTACTCCACGCCCACCAGGGTGCTGCTGTCGATATGCTCGAATTGGGCATCGTACTGCAGCATCAGGTTGCCATTGAGCTGATCAGCATCACTGTCGGTGCCGAAGATGTAGCGTGGAATCGTAGTGCCGACACGCGAGGTGCTGTCGCTCAGGTACGCGTAGCCAAAGTCATCGCTCAGCTCGCTGTAACGCAGGTTGCTGCGCAATACGAAGCCATTGTCGAAGTCGTGGGTGATGTTGCCGCTGAGGCTGGTGCGCTCCACATTGTGGAAGTTGTAGCTGGGCTCGCCATAGAAATCGCTGCGGTCGTATTCCTTGTCCAGCGGGTAGCCGCCACTGTTCGGCGAGCTATCGGTTTTCAGGTAGTCGAGCACCATGGTGGCCGAGGTAAAGTCGGTGGGCGCCCAGGTCAGGCCGCCCATCACGAACCGGTTGTCGTCCTGGGAGTGGTCGTACTCGCGGTCGCTGTTCTGCATCTTGGCCGTGAAGCGGCCGGCCAGGGTTTGCTCGTCGTTCAAGGCATCACCTACATCGATACCGGTTTCGGCATGGTTGTAGGAGCCGTAGGTCACGTAGCCCTGGCCAAACTTCTCGAAGCGCGGTTGCTTGGTCACGAAGTTGACCGAGCCACCTGGGTCTGCCGGGCCGAACAGCGTGGAGTTGGCACCACGCAGAATTTCTATGCGCTCGTAGGCGTAAGGGTCTTCACGCACACCGCGCATCGAGCTGAGGGTCAGGCCGTCACGGTAGGTGGTGGCCTGAAAGCCGCGGATCAGGAAGTAATCGTTGCGGTCGTCCGAACCGTAGTAGTCGCTGACCACGCCGGGGGTGTACTGCAGCGCCTCTTCGGTGGTGCTGACGCTGCGCTGCTGCATTTCCTTGTTGGTCACCACAGACACGGAGGCTGGCGTGTTGAGGATGCTGGTCGCCACCTTGCCGCCTACCCACAGCTCCTTGGCAACCACCGAGTTGCTGTCTTCGTCGGCGCTGGCTTTGACCTTGGCATTGATGATGACGGGCGCCAGGCGGTAGTCCTCGGTCGCCCCCAGCTCCAGCGGGCCGGCAGGCTTGGGCTGCGGTACCACCAGGTAAGCACTGGGGCCTTGCTGCTGCGCCTGAAGCTCGGTCCCCTGCAACAACTGCGAGAGAGCCGCCGACGTGCCCAGCGTACCTTGCACACCTGCCGTGTTGCGGTCGGCTATGCGCTGCGCGTCGAAGGACAGGCTAATGCCCGCCTGGCGTGCAAAGCGGTCAAGCGCCGGCGCCAGTGGGCCGCCAGGAATGTTCCATTGCTGCGCCTGGTTGCTGTGTTCAGCAGTTGCAGATTGCGCAAGGGCAGGCAGCGCACAGCTACTGACAACCAGGCCCAGGAAAGCACCGTGCACAGCACGACTCAATGGGTGGCGCTGTGGAACCGGGGTCGAACTCATTTTTCTCGCTCCGTAGAGGGGTCGGCGGGCTGGCCTGTATTCCGGCCTTCTCTACAAGCCGAACGAGAATGATAAAACACCTCATTTATTTTTAGATCGTTGCACGGACCCTGGCCGTTTCAAGGTCGCCCTTCGGCCATCAGCCCCTCCTGCATGGCAGGCAGTGGCCGGCTCAGCAACACGCCGACCAGCAGCGCAAACAGCAACGCCGCCACACCCGCGACCTGTAACACAGCCTCGAAACCGCCCATGAATGCCTGGCGGGCCAATGGCGTCACCGCCTCACGCAAGCCTGGCTCAAGCAGGGCCAGCGCCGCCTGCAAGTCGCCCGCTGCAACCCGCGTGGCCATCGCGGCAACCTGGCTCGATTGTGCGGGTGCCACAGTGGCCATGGCCTCCTGCAGCAACTGCCCGCTACGGGCAGCGAGCACACCCCCGAGCACACCAATGGCCAGCACGATCGCACCAAACCGCGTGGTGGTGCTCAGGCCCGAGGCCATACCGGTACGCTCACGCGGTACGCAGGCCATGATGTTTTTCTGCGTATCGCCATTGAGCAGCCCGGCGCCCGCCCCCAACACCACGCTGGCCAGGGCGAATGCCCCATAACCGCCGTGGCGCGTGGCCCAGGCACACAGCAAGTTGCCCGTGCCCACCAGCACCAGGCCCAGCGCAAACACCTGCGCCGGGCTGCAGTGGGCAGCCAGGCGCATGCCCAGGCGCGGCGTCAGCAGCATGGCAACGGCGAACGGCAACATGCCCGCCCCCGCGGCCAGGGCCGACAGTTGCAGGCCGTTCTGCAAATACAGCGGCAGCAGGGTCATCATCACCTGGGCGCAGGCGGCGTAGGCAAACATGCCCAGCAGAGCCCCTACAAAACGCCCGCTACGCATCAGTTGCAAGTCGATCATCGGCCGCTGCTGGCTGCGCTCGACCATGATGAACAGGCTGAACAGAAAGGCGCTGATCACCAACCGGCCAAGGGTTTGCGCACTGCCCCAGCCCACCTGGTTGGCATCGATCATCGCCCAGATCAGGTAGCCCAGGCTGCCGGCGAAGGTCAGGCTGCCCCAAGGGTCCAGGCGTGCCGCCGCACTGTCCCGAGACTCTTCGATACTGCGCATGACCATTACCGCCAGCAGTGCCACCAGCGGCAGGTTGATGTAGAAGATCCAGCGCCAGCCCAAGGTACTGGCAATCACCCCGCCCAGCAGCGGCGCGAAGGTGATGGTGGCGCCCATGCAGGCGCCCCAGAAGGCCCAGGCACGCATGCGTTCTTGTGGCTGATGGAACCGGTTGCCAATCGCCGCCAGGGCCGAGGTCAGCAGCAACGCAGCGCCTACCCCCTTGGCGGCTCTGGCCAGGTCGAGAAACAGCAGGCTGGGCGCCGCACCGCAGGCCAGCGAAGCCACGCCGAACAGCACCAGGCCGAGCAGCAGCATGCGCCGCCGGCCGAAGCGGTCGGCCAGGCTACCGGCGGGCAACAGGCAAGCGGCGAAGGCCAGCAGGTAGGCGCTGACTACCCATTCGATGTCGGCGAACGAGCCGGACAGGTCTCGCGCGATACTGGGCAGGCTGACCGCAACAATGTTGGTGTCGAGGATGATCAGGGCGCAGACCAGGGAAGCGGTAAGCAAGGTAAAGCGTGCTGAAGGGGCAGGCATGGCAGGCTCCAGAAGCAGGCTGGTCGTATCAGCGCCAGCCTTGTAGTGTTGACCCCACCATAACGCCGCCAACACCAAGCCTTGTTAGCCCCGGCGGCCTGCGTCATTACCCTGTAGGTAACACCCATGGAAATCCGCCATTTCCGCTACTTCCTCTGCGTCGCCCGCCACGGCCATTTCACCCGGGCCGCCGAGCAACTGGGCATCGCCCCGCCCACCCTCAGCCGGCAGATCCAGGACATGGAGCGCGAGCTGGGCGTGCGCCTGTTCGAGCGTAACCAGCGCGAGGTCAACCTTACCGCCGCCGGCCAGGCGCTGTTGATCGAGGCTGAACAGGCCGTGCGCCAGTTCGACGCCGCACAACTGGGCGCGCAGCGCGCCGCCCGTGGCGAAAGCGGGCGCATCGAGCTGGGCTACGTGGCCTCGGCCGCCTACTCGGGCATGCTTCAGCAGCAAGTCAGCCACTACAGCGAAACCTGCCCCGGCGTGCGCCTGAATATCCGCGAACTGCCCATGGCCGATCTGCCCGGCATGGTTCGCGATGGCCTGCTCGACCTGGCCTATGTGCGCTCGCCCATGGAGCTGCCGGAAGCGCTCGAAGCCATTGCCTTGCGCCAGGAAGGCTTCGTGCTCGCCCTGCCCGCCAGCTCGCGCATCAATGAAGTACCACAGATCCCGGCCGCGCGCCTGGCCAATGAAACCTTCATCCTGCCCGAGCAGATCTCCGGCACGCTGGAGGTGGCCGCGCAAGGTGGTTTCGTGCCACGGCTCGGCCCGCAACCTGGCAGCCTGGTGGCGGTGATTACCCTGGTGTCCCTTGGCCAAGGCATTGCCGTGGTCCCGGAATCGGTCGTGCAGCGCATTAGCCTGCCGCAGGTGAACTTCCGGCGAATAGTCGACTGCCAGGCCAGCTCGTGGCTGAGCCTGATCCATCGACGCTTCGAAAAAGCGCCGGCAGTGATGCGGTATGTGCAAAGCGTGATGGGCGGCACTTGATGGCTGCTCAAACGCTCGGATCGTCTGCAGTACCCAAGGCATAGAACTCATGCAGCTTGGCTTGCAGCAGTGCCTTGTCTGGCAAGCGCGTTTGATACTCGGCAATCAGCGCGGGGACAAACAGCGATTGAGTGCGTACTCAACCACCTCGTCGTCTCTGCTGGCGCATAGCAACACACCGATGGCCGGGTTTTCATGAGGCTTACGCTCATTGCAGTCCAGTGCTTCAAGATAGAAATCCAGCTTGCCCAGGTACTCTGGCTCGAAGCGACCGACTTTCAGTTCGATCGCTACCAGGCAGTTGAGGCCACGGTGGAAGAACAGCAAGTCGAGTGCGAAGTCACGGCCGCCGACCTGAAGCGGGTATTGTGAGCCGACGAAGCAGAAATCCCGGCCCAGCTCGATCAGGAACTGTTTGAGCCGGTCCATCAATGCGCAATGCAGGTCTGATTCGGCATGCACACCAGGCAGACCAAGAAATTCGACCATGTAGGTATCCCGAAAAACGTCCATGGCCGCAGGATAGTTCTGCCTCAGCGCTGCCGAAACTTTTGCCGGGTTAGCAACGCAGCGCTCATACAGAGCGGCTTTAAGTTGACGCTCAAGCTCACGCCGCGTCTACGCCTGGCAAGCCCCACGCCGACCGCTCGTGCTGCCAAACAAGTGTTTCAAAAAACAAAGGGCACCCATCCACGAGTGCCCTTTGCCCTACCACCCGGTGAACTCAATCACCCCATCGACCGCGCCCCCACCGGTTGCGCATGGCCCCGCGAGGTCACGATCCCCAGGAAGGAAATCACGATCGCCAGGCCCAACGTGGAACTCACTTCCGCCCGGTGCTCAGGCGTGTACATCATCACCGCCAGCGCCCCGGCAATGAAGATGATCACCGCCCAGGTCAGGTACGGGAACAGCCACATGCGGAACTTCAGCTCGGTGTTTTCCCGCTCCAGGCGGCGGCGCATACGCAGCTGCGAGATGGCGATGACCATGTACACCAGCAAGGCAATGGCGCCGGAGCTTGCCAGCAGGAACTCGAACACACCCTTCGGCGCGAAGTAGTTGAGCACAGCGATGGCCGCACCGATCAGCGTGCTGCCGAACACCGCGGCACGCGGTACACCGACCTTGGAGGTCTTGTTGAGGAAGGCCGGGGCGTCACCGCGCTTGGCCAGCGAGTACATCATCCGCGAAGCGATGTAGATCGACGAATTCATGCAACTGGTCACGGCCACCAGCACCACCAGGTCGACCATGAACGCCGCGTTGGGGATGTTCATGATTTCCAGCGCACGCTGGTACGAACCCACCACCGCCAGCTGCGGGTCGTTCCACGGCACCACCGAGATGATCACGAAGATCGACAGGATGTAGAAGGTGCTGATACGCCAGATCACCGAGCGGGTGGCCTTGGCGATGTTGCGCGATGGGTCGCTGGACTCGGAGGCCGCGATGGTCACCGCCTCGGTGCCGATGAAGCTGAACATCACGGTAATGAACGCACCGACCACGGCCGACCAGCCCTTCGGCGCGGCGAAACCCAGGCCGATGAAACCCAGAATGGCGGTGACCTTGAGGATGGCGAACCAGAACTCGAACTCGCCGTACTTGGCCACACTGAACAGGTTGGTACCGGCCAGCAACAGCACCGAAGCCAAGGCGAAGATCCAGCTGTCCACCTGCGGGAACCAGGCGTTCAGCACATGCCCGGCGGCCAGCGCTTCGATAGGGATGACCAGCACCCAGAACCACCAGTACAACCAGCCGATGGTGTACCCGGCCCAGCGGCCAATGGCCTGGTCGGCATAGGTGGAAAACGATCCGGTGTCAGGGTGTGCCACGGCCATTTCGCCGAGCATGCGCATGACCAGTACCACCAGGGTCCCGGCCACGAAATAGGAAATTATGGTTGCTGGCCCGGCTGCCGCGATGGCATGGCCGGAGCCTACGAAAAGTCCGGCGCCGATGATGCCGGCGATGGACAGCATCGTTACATGACGTGGCTTGAAACCTTGTGCAAGGTTGCCATCAGATCCCACGGTGTTCATTGATGTTGTTCTCTTTTTGCTGACACAAGGATGGACGGGCAGGCGTAGGCGAAAATATCTCCTTTGAATTCAATAAGTCGACAGCTTACTCGCGTTCTGTTGTTGATCTTTGGCACGCATCACAGAGCAGCTGTCAGTGCAGGACGGGCTTCATTTAAGCCCCGCATGGCTGTGGGTAATTACACGAGAACGCCCCGGAACTGTTCGATCACGACAGGGCGTTTCCATTAACGCCAGATGTCGCGAATGGCATGCCCGATCGCGTCACCGGGCCGTTTGGCGCTTTTGTTTTTCATTTGGATGTGTGTTGCCTGCACTGGCCCTATCGGTCAGATACAAAAAAGCCCCGGTTTCCCGAGGCCTTCCTTGCAAAGTCTTGAACCCGCCTTAACGAACCAGGCAAGGCCGCTTGTTATCGAAGCACCACCCCGGTATCAGGTACTGCATCGCCACGCTGTCATCCCGCGCGCCAAGGCCCATGTTGCGGTAGCACTCATGCGCCTTGGCCAGTTGGTCTTCATCCAACTCCACCCCCAGCCCTGGCCGCGCCGGCACCCGCACATGCCCGTCGACAATACGCAGCGGCTCGCGGGTCAGGCGTTGGCCGTCCTGCCAGATCCAATGGGTGTCGATGGCGGTGATCTCACCCGGCGCCGCAGCCGCCACCTGAGTGAACATCGCCAGCGAAATGTCGAAGTGGTTGTTGGAGTGGGAACCCCAGGTCAGCCCCCAGTCGTTGCACATCTGCGCCACCCGCACCGAACCCTGCAAAGTCCAGAAGTGCGGGTCGGCCAGCGGGATGTCCACCGACTGCAACTGGATGGCATGGCCCATCTGTCGCCAGTCGGTGGCGATCATGTTGGTGGCGGTGGGCAGACCAGTGGCGCGGCGAAACTCGGCCATCACTTCACGGCCCGAGTAACCGTTCTCGGCACCGCACGGGTCTTCGGCGTAGGCCAGCACGCCGTGCTTGTCGCGACACAGGGCAATGGCCTCTTGCAATGACCAGGCGCCGTTCGGGTCGAGGGTGATGCGCGCTTCGGGAAAGCGCTCGGCCAAGGCCGTTACCGCGTCCATCTCTTCTTCGCCGCGCAATACCCCGCCCTTGAGCTTGAAGTCGCTGAAGCCATAACGCGCCTTGGCGGCCTCGGCCAGACGTACCACCGCCTCTGTGGTCAGCGCCGTTTCGTGACGCAGGCGGAACCAGTCTTCATCGCTATCGGTTTCGTTGCGGTAAGCCAGGTCGGTCTGCTGACGGTCGCCGATATAGAACAGGTAACCGAGCATCTTCACTGCATCGCGTTGCTGCCCCTCGCCCAGCAGTGCCGCCATCGGCACGTTCAGATGCTGGCCGAGCAGGTCGAGCAGCGCCGACTCGATGGCGGTCACCGCGTGCACGGTGATGCGCAGGTCGAAGGTTTGCAGGCCACGGCCGGCCGAGTCGCGGTTGGCAAAGGTGTGGCGCATGGCATTGAGCACACGCTGGTAATGGCCGATTGGCTGGCCGACCACCAGGCTGCGGGCGTCCTCCAGGGTTTGGCGAATCTTCTCGCCGCCGGGCACTTCGCCAAGGCCGGTGTTGCCGGCGCTGTCGCGCAGCACCACCACGTTGCGGGTGAAGTACGGGCCATGGGCGCCACTGAGGTTGAGCAGCATGCTGTCATGGCCGGCGACGGGGATCACGCGCAGGTCGGTGACCACCGGGGTGCTGGTGTGAACGGCTGGGTTGGTCTGCATGTTCATGGTTGTTGTCTCGCAGTCATCAGTGGGTCTGGCCCAGGGCCGAAGGGGCCTTGAGGTCATCGGAAGGGGCGCCTTTGGGGCGCATGCGTACGAAGAAGATGGCGATGGCTGCAAGCACCGAGGTTACCGCCAGGCCGTACAGCCCACCCTGGATCGAGCCGGTTTGCTGCTCCAGCAGGCCAAAGGTGGTGGGGGCGACGAAGCCGCCGAGGTTGCCGACCGAGTTGATCAGGGCAATGACCGCTGCCGCGATACGGGCATCCAGGTAGCCCTGGGGGATTGGCCAGAACAGCGACGACGCCGACTTGAAGCCAATCGCGGCGAAGCACACCGCGACGAAGGCGAACACCGGCCCACCGGTAGTGGACATGAACATGCCGATGGCGGCGACCAGCAGGGCACCCGCCACCCAGGCCTGCTGGAATTTCCAGCGTGTGGAACCGGCGGCGAAGGCGTACATGGCCAGGATCGAGATCAGCCACGGGATCGAGTTGAAGAACCCGACCTGCATGTCACTCAGATCGCCCATGCGCTTGATGATGCTCGGCAGCCAGAACGTGGCGGCATAGATGGTCAACTGGATGCAGAAGTAGATCAGGCAGAACAGCACGATCTGGCGGTCCTTGAGCAGGCTCCAGGCCGACGGTTTGACAGCGCCAACGGCCTCGCGTGCTTGCTGCTCGCGGTCGATGGTGGCGACCAGTGCGTCCTGTTCGGCCTTGCTCAGCCACTTGGCATCTTGCGGCTTGGAGTCGAGCCAGAAGAACACGAAGAAGCACAGCACCACCGAGGCCATGCCTTCGATGAACAGCATCCACTGCCAGCCATGCAGGCCCAAGCCCTGAAGCTGCATCAGCGCCCCGGCCAGCGGCCCGGAAATCAACGAAGCCAGTGCCGAACCGCTGAGGAAGATGGCAATGGCCTTGCCGCGCTCGGCAGCCGGCAACCAACGGGTGAAGTAGTAGATCACCCCTGGGAAGAACCCCGCTTCGGCCACACCCAGTAGAAAGCGCAGCACATAGAACTGGGTTTCGTTCTGCACAAAGGCCATGGCCGTGGCCACCAGCCCCCAGGTGAACATGATGCGGGTCAGCCACAGGCGGGCACCGACCTTTTGCAGCAGCATGTTGGAGGGCACTTCGAACAGTGCGTAGCCGATGAAGAACAAGCCGGCGCCAAAGCCGAAGGCCGCAGCGCTGATGCCCAGGTCACTTTCCAGGTGCGGGCGGACAAAGCCGATGTTGACGCGGTCGAGGTAGTTGACGATGAACATGATGACGAACAGCGGCAGTACGTGGCGCTTGACCTTGGCCACGGCGCTGGCCAACGCGTCGCCGTCATGTCGGCCAGACGGAGCGAGGGTGTCGTTCACTTGCGGATCTCCCACTAATTGTTTTTGTGCGGGTCGAGGTTGTCTGACATGGCAGTGGGGGTGAGCATATGCGCCGCGCAGTTGTACGACAAGCTCACTAACGTCGGTAAATCCTCAAAATACAAGCCATCACAATGGCAATCTGCTTCGATTATGCAAAAACACTTAACCTACGCGTTGACTTGATCACGTGAAAAACCAGCAAAAAATATTTCTATCGATTAACTTGTCGTACAAGTACAACAGTCAGCGGATGGCACATGGAACCCGAACACGCCCGTAAACGCGGCCACAGCCGCGCTCATGACCTGGTTTCCAGCCTGACCCAGCACATTTTGCTGGGCACCTTCAAACCGGGCGACAAGTTGCCCTCGGAAAACACCCTGGTGCGCGAGCACGGAGTCAGCCGCACGGTGGTGCGCGAAGCCTTGTCCAAGTTGCAAGCTTCGGGGCTGGTGGAGCCGCGCCACGGTATCGGTACGTTCGTGATGGAGCGCCAGGCCCAGGCCGGCCTGCGCGTGGCGGCGGAAAGCGCGGCGAATGTGCGTGATCTGCTGGAACTGCGTATTGGCCTGGAGGGTCAGGCCGCCGCATTGGCCGCGCTGCGCCGTGACGAGGGGCAGCTGGCACGCATGCGCCAGGCGCTGGATGACTACCAGGACCTGGCCGCAGCTGGCGACAGTTGCATCGAAGCCGACCGGCGCTTTCACCTGCTGATTGCCGAGGCCACTGGCAACCTGTATTTCACCGAGATGCTGCTGCAGCTAGGCAACGGCCTGATCCCGCGTAACCGCATGGCCCTGGCCGAACGCTCCGGGGCCAAGCTGGCGCGGCAAGCCTACCTGGCCAACCTGGAGCACGAGGCGATCCTCAATGCCATCCGCCGACAAGACCCGGATGCGGCGCGGGCGGCTGTGTGCCTGCACCTGTCCAACAGCCGCGACCGGTTGCTGCCAGGTTGATAATCATCCGACTGGCGCATCCCCCTGTGTAGGAGCGGCCTTGTGTCGCGAAAAGGGCCGCGAAGCGGCCCCCGGTCATCAGCTATATCGCATAAATCGGGGGGCTGCTTCGCAGCCCTTTCGCGGCACAAGGCCGCTCCTACAAGGGACCGCATCTGGCCGGTTTTCAAGCCACCGCCCGGTCCACCAGCACCTGCAGGCGCCCCTGCGAACAGCGCTCCACCCGGGCCACCACGCCATACACCTCAGCCAACAGCCCCGGCTGCAGCACATCCACCGGCGCCCCGCAGGCCACCACCCTGCCCTCACGCAACACCACCAGCCAATCTGCGTGGCTGGCTGCCAGGTTGATGTCATGCAGCACCGCCACCGCCAGCAACCGATGCGCCTGCACGCGTTCGCGCACAGCGCCCATCACCCGCAACTGGTAATGCAGGTCCAGCGCACTGGTCGGCTCGTCTAGCAACAGCACCTGTGGGTTGCGTGCCAGCAACTGGGCCAAGGCCACCAGCTGCCGTTGCCCGCCAGACAAACTGTCCAGCGAGCGCTCGGCCAAACCCTCGATGCCCAACTGGCGCAACGCATCGAAGGCGCAGCCCAGCAGATCGCTGCCAGCGCTCACGCGCAAGGCCGCAACAATGCTTTCCAATACGCCCAAGGCGATACCCGGCGGTAGCTGCTGGGGCATATAGGCCAGGCGACGTGAGCGCTCGGCAAAGCCCAGGCGCGTCACATCCTGCCCATCCAGGCGCAAACCACCGCGCATCCGCTCCAGCCCTGCCAAGGCACGCAACAACGTGGATTTGCCCGCACCATTTGGCCCGACCAGCGCTACCAGGCTGCCGGCCGGCAACGCCGGCAGGCTCACCCCCTGCAGGATCTGCCGCGCGCCGTAGGCCACCGAAACACCCTCGATCAACAGGCTCACAACCTTCTCCCCCGGCGGAACACCAGCACCACGAATACCGGCACGCCCACCAGCGCGGTAACGATGCCCACCGGCACGATCACCCCCGGCAAGATCGCCTTGCTGACAAGCGACGACAGCGACAGCATCAACGCCCCCACCAGCGCACTGGCGGGCAGCAGGAAGCGTTGGTCCTCACCGACCAGCAGCCGGGCGATGTGCGGCCCGACCAGGCCGACAAAACCGATGGTGCCGACGAATGCCACCGCCGTTGCCGACAACAGGCTGATGCGCAGCAGCGAGGCAAAACGCAGGCGCCGGGTATCGACGCCAAAACTGCGCGCACGGTCCTCGCCCATGCGCAGCAAGGTCATGGCCGGTGCCGCTCGTAGCGAGAACGGCAACAGCAACCCCAGCACCAGGGCCAGCATGCCAAGCTTGTGCCAGTCGGCGCGGGCCAGGCTACCCAAGGTCCAGAACACCAGTTGCTGCAGCACATCCTCGGTGGCCAGCAATTGCAGCAACGAGACCAACGCATTGCAGCTGAACACCAAGGCGATGCCAAACAGCACCAGGCTCTCGACCCCGGCGCCACGCAACCGCGACATGGCCTGCAACAGCACCACCGACAGGCAGGCGAAGATGAACGCCATCACCGTCACCTGGGCGCTCGGCGCCAGCCAGGCAATGCCCAGTGGGTAGGCAATCGCCAGCGAGGCGCCGAGTGCCGCCGATGACGACACACCCAAGGTGAAGGGGCTGGCCAGCGGGTTGTCTAGAATCGCCTGCATCTCGGCACCGGCAAGCGCCAAGGCCGCCCCCACCAGCACCGCCATCAGCGAGTACGGCAGGCGCACGTTCCAGATGATCACCCGCTCGGTGGCACTCAACGTCGCCGGGTCGAAGACGCCATGCAGCAATTGCCCCAGGCCCATGCCCGAGGCACCGCTGGCCAGGTCGCCCAGTACCGACAACAACAGCAACAACGCCAGCGTGAAGACCAGCAAGGCCCGCCGCCACAACAGGCGACGATAATGCCAGGCTGCCAACGCCGCGCCTTCGTGGGCCAGCGCGGTCACCTGGCATCGACCCAGTACTGGCCGTCCAGGCCGACCTTGAGCATGCGGTTGATTTCACCCATGGTTGCCTGCGGGTCGAGCGCCTTGAAACGCTCCGGGTGTACCCATCGGGCCATGGCCTCGACCGCCAGGATGTTGAAGGGCGAGTTGTAGAAGTCATGCCACAAGCCATGGGCCTGGCCAGCCTGGATCGGCCGCAGCGGGGCGAACTCGGGGCGCGCGGTGATCTTCGCCAGGCTCTGGCGTGCCGTATCGGTGGAGACGCCAGCCCCCAGCAGCACCCCGGGCGCGCGGTTGCCGGTGGCGATGTACACGTCCGGGTCGGCTTGCAACACGTACTCGACACTCACATCACCCAGCGCCCCAGGCACCACATCGGCACCAATGTTGTGCCCGCCTACGGCTTCGACCACGCTGCCCAATCCGCTCTTGCCAGTGGTATGCCCCGGTGCCTGCCACACGCCAGCCAACAGTTCGAGAAACACCTTGGGCCGCTCGCTTTCCTTGATCCTGGCCACGCCGTCGGTTACCCGCTTCAGGTGACGGTCGTACAGGTTCAGGTACTCCGCCGCCTGCGGCTCACGCCCCAGCAGCGTGCCCAGTGCCTGCATGCTCACCCGGGTATTGCGGATCGGGTGCACGCGAAAGTCGATGAACAGCACCGGCACCCCGGCCTTTTCCAGTAGATCGGCCACCGGGCTGTGCTGGGTCGGGCCCTCACCGGCGATGCTGAAAATGGCCAGGTCGGGCTTGAGCGCCAGTATCTGCTCAGCGCTCACGCTCTGCTCGGACGCCTGGCCGATCAGCGGCAACTTGGCCACTTGTGGGTACTGCTGCGCATACACCTCATAGGTATGCGGGTCGAGCAGGCGCATGTCGTTCTGCCAGCCAACCACCCGCTGGAACGGGTTGTCACGGTCAAGCAAAGCCAGCGCGAAGAACAGGCGCCCTTCGCCAAGCACGATGCGCTGAGGCGGGTGGTCAACCTCGACCTTGCGCCCGAGCACGTCGGTCACTTGCATGGCGCTGGCAGGTTGGATGAAGCCGAGGCAGGTAGCCAACAGCAAGACAGGCAGCAAACGCTGCCAGAAAAGGGGAGTCGGGCACATCGGGGCATCCTCTTGAAGAGAACCAATCGCAACAGAGCGGGGCATTCTAGCCAGCCGCCCTGTGCTGCCGATGTGCGCGAATGTATTGGCTTGTAGGGTGGCCGTTACATCCAGCCGCCCTCACCTATCCTCACCAAGTCAGGCAGATCTTGCCGAAATGCCGGTTGCTCTCCTGGTAACGGAACGCCTCGACGATCTGCTCCAACTCGAAATGCTTGTCCACCACCGGGCGCAGGCCGTTGGCATCGATCGCCCGCACCATCGCCTGCTGCTGCGCACGGCTGCCTACCAGCACCCCTTGCAGGCGAATCTGCCGCACCAGCGCCTGCACCAGCGGCAACTGCCCAGCCACCCCGGTGAGGATACCGATCAGCGAAACATGCCCACCGATGCGCGCGGCAATCATCGACTGCTCCAGCGTCGCCGGGCCACCCACTTCGATCACATGATCAACCCCGCGGTTGCCCGTCAGCTCACGCACTTTCTCACCCCAGGCCGGGGTGCTCTTGTAATTGATCAGGTGGTCGGCACCCAACGCTTTCAGGCGCTCCAACTTGGCATCGCTGGACGAGGTGGCGATCACTGTGGCGCCGGCCAGCTTGGCGAACTGCAAGGCGAAAATCGACACACCGCCAGTGCCCTGCACCAGAACCGTGTCGCCGGGCTTGAGGTGATCATCACTCATCAGCGCGCGCCAGGCGGTAAGCCCGGCGGTGGTCAGGGTGGCCGCTTCGGCATGGCTGAAACCCTTGGGCGCCAGGGTGAACGCAGTGGCACGGGCGGTGACCTGCTCTCGGGCGTAGCCATCGAGGCCGTCGCCAGGCACCTGGGCAAAGCCCTCGACATTGGCCTGGCCATCGAGCCAATCGGGGAAGAAGGTGCTGACCACGCTGTCGCCGACCTGGAACTCGGTAACGCCAGCCCCCACCGCGACCACCTCACCGGCGCCATCGGCCATGGGGATGCGCCGCTCGCTCGGGCCCCACATGCCGCTGACCACGGCGAAATCGTGGTAGTTGAGGGAGCTGGCGTGCAGGCGCACGGTGATCTCGCCGGCCTTGGGGGCCAGGGCCTCGCTGGTGCCGACCTCGACCTTGTCGTAGCCGCCGCCGGGTTGTACGTAGATGGCCTTGCTGGTCATGGGTAGGTCTCCGTATCAGAAGAAAGAATGGGGTTCAGCATAGACAGGTCCGGCCCTTTCGCGGGCATGCCCGCGAACAGACCCGCATTGCCAATACAAGAATCAGCCCAGCATCACCTTCAATGCCTGGCAATCGGCCGCATGCCAATCCACCAGCTCCGGCCACGGGTTATCCGGCAGGTTCACCAGCACCGTGCGCGCCCCCGCCGCCCGTCCACAGTCCAGGTCAAAGCGGTAATCCCCCACCATCACCAGCTCACTGGGCGCCACGCCCCAGGCACTGGCAATTTTCAGTAACCCATCCGGGCTCGGCTTGGGCGCCGCTTCGTCACGCCCGAGAATGTGCTCCACCGCGAAGCAGTCCGCCAGGCCGATGGCCTCCAGCGTCACATGCGCAAGCTCACGCGCATTGCGGGTAAGAATACCCAGCCGGCAACCGCGCTCGGCCAGTTCGCGCGCACCAGTTCCACCGCCCCGGTGGCCGCCGTGGAGGCAACCGCCAGGTCCCGCTCGTGCTCCAGCAACCAGGCATGCTTGGCTGCCGCCTCATCAGCCGGCAGCGCCGCCAGGTGGGTGAGGATGTCGTGCTCGGCCGGGATGTCCAACGCCACGCGAATGGCGGCAAAGTCGTGCACCGCCACGGTCAAGGTGCCGTCCATGTCGAACACCCAGTTGCGCACCTCGCCAAGGAGGCTCATGCCCAATCCTTGCGATGACGAATCAGGCCTTCCTGGCTGGACGATGCCACCAGTTGCCCGGCCTGGTTGAAGATGCTGCCGCGGCAGAAACCACGGGAATTACCGGCCCAGGGGCTATCGGTTGCGTACAGCAGCCATTCGTCAGCGCGCAGGTTGCCATGGAACCACAACGAATGGTCGAGGCTGGCGATCTGCATGTCGCGCTGCCACACCGACTTGCCATGGGGCAGCAGCGCAGTGGTCAGCAGGCCGAAATCCGAGGCGTAGGCCAGCAGGTACTTGTGCAGGGCGGGTACGTCAGGCAGGTTGCCGTCGGCGCGGAACCAGGCGTACTTCACCGGGTCGCCGGGCTTGGGGTTGAACGGGTCACGCTCGGTGACCGGGCGGATCTCGATCGGCTTGGCGCACAGCACTTTGTCGCGAATGCGCTCGGGCAACTGGTCGGCCATGGCGCGGGCCAGTTCTACTTCGGTCGGCAGGTTTTCCGGGCCGACCACCTCTGGCATCTGCGCCTGGTGCTCGAACCCTTCCTCGTCGTACTGGAACGATGCGCTGCAGGTGAAGATGGTCTGGCCTTTCTGGATCGCCGTCACCCGCCGGGTGCTGAAACTGCCGCCATCGCGCACGCGGTCCACCGAGTACACCACCGGCAGGCTGGCATCGCCCGGGCGCAGGAAGTAGCCGTGCAACGAATGCACATGGCGCGCGTCCTCGACCGTCTGGCTGGCTGCCGACAACGACTGCCCCAGCACTTGCCCACCGTACAGCTGGCGGAAGCCCAGGTCCTGGCTGCGGCCACGGAACAGGTTCTCCTCGATGGCTTCGAGGCTCAACAGGTCGACCAGGTCGTCCAACACATGACTCATCGGGGGTTCTCCGTAGGAGCGAGCTTGCTCGCGATGCGCCGCCCGAGCGGCGCTCGATCTCACAGGCGCTGAACGTGCAACATGCAGCGCCTTCCAAGTGGGCAAATAATACAGGGTTTGTCATTGGTGCCGGGCATGGCCATGCATTCAGGGGCGCAGGGTGCGCTCCCAATGGGTGCGGTCGATGCGGTACAGCACATGCGGGCGCAGCGGGTGGCCCTCAGGCAGGCGGGGGTGCTCGAAACTGCCCTGCGCGTCCTGCTGCATACCGATGGCTTGCATGACCTTCTGCGACGGCAGGTTGCTCTCGCTAGTGAACGACACCACTTCCTCCAGGCGCAATTGGGCGAAAGCACAACGCAGGCAGGTCCACGCCGCCTCGCTGGCAAAACCCAGGCCCCAGTGACGGCGGGCCAGGCGCCAGCCAATCTCCACAGCGGGGGTGAAATCGGCCTCGAAGCCCACGTGCAGCAAACCGGTCATGCCGATGAACGCGCCGCTGTCCTTGCGCTCAAGGGCCCACAAACCAAAACCGTATTCATTGAAGTGCCCGCGCACCCGACCGATCAATGCAGCGGCTTCCAGACGCGTCAGGGGCGCCGGGAAGTAGCGCATCACCTGCGGGTCGGCGCACAGCGCGGCGAACTCGCGCAGGTCGTCGTCGTGCCATTGGCGCAGCACCAGCCGTGCGCTTTCCAGTTCAAGGATGGGGGTCATGGGGCCTGCTCCGGTTTTGCCGCCTTGCAGTGTACAGCGTAGGCGCGGGCTCGGCTTTCACCCAACCGGTAGCCGCCGAATGCAATTTTCACACGCCCTTCACCGGCCCCCGACAGGCCCCTCAGCACAATGCCGCCATCTCTGCCGCGCCAGACGCGGCCATGCCAACGGAGCTACGCATGCAATCGAGCAATACCCTGGGGCACGCTGCCATACACACCCGGCGCAAGCGGCGCCTGTCTCGCAAAGCCCTCGGTGCCGCCCTTGGCCTGTGCATGGTCGTGGCGGCGTTGACCACCTGGCTGGCGACGAGGACGCATATCGTGGACCTTGGCAACGAGCAACAACTGAGTGACAGCGGTTTACTGCAAGACTGGGCCGAAGGCGCGGTGATCGTGATGATCCGCCACGCCGAACGCTGCGACAGCGCACCCGGCCCCTGCCTGGACGACCCCACCGGTATCACCGTCAGCGGTAGCCAGGCCGCAACCCGTGTTGGCCAAGGGCTGAACCGGCTGGGCCTGCACAACGCCGACCTGCTGACCAGCCCGAAACTGCGCACCCGGCAAACCGCGCACTTCATCCTCGGTCAGGCGGTGGCCAGCGAAGGCTGGCTGGAAACCTGCGACAGCCAGTTCGCCAGCGAGGCGCTGGCGCGCAAACGTGCGGGGCACAACCTGGTGCTGGTGACCCACAACGGCTGCATCGACCATTTCGCCCGCCAGCAGAACGTTGCCGGTGGCGAGCGTCAAAGCAGCTACGCCAGCGCTTTGTTCGTGTCGGTGGATGGCGATGGCAAGGCGCGCATCCGAGGGCGCCTGAACGAGCCGGACTGGCAACGCGTATTGGCCAGCGCAGGACGATAACTGGCAAGATCAGCACTGGCCCCGATTGTGAACACCCCATGCCGCTGCCGCTGATCTACCACGAAGACTACAGCCCGGAGTTCCCCGCCGAACACCGCTTCCCGATGGACAAGTTCCGCCTGCTGCGCGACCACTTGGTCGACAGCGGGCTGACCACCGACCAAGCCCTGCTGCGCCCGGACATCTGCCCCAACGACATCCTCGCCCTGGCCCACGACCGCAGCTACATCGAGCGCTACATGAACGGCGAGCTGTCGCGCGAGGACCAGCGCCGCCTCGGCCTGCCCTGGAGCGAGGCGCTGGCCCGGCGCACCGTGCGCGCCGTCGGCGGCTCGCTGCTCACGGCCGAAATGGCCCTGCAGCACGGCATCGCCTGCCACCTCGCCGGTGGCACCCACCATGCCCATTACGACCACCCCGCCGGCTTCTGCATCTTCAACGACCTCGCGGTGATCAGCCGTTACCTGCTGGCGGCTGGCCGGGTACACCGGGTGCTGATTTTCGACTGCGACGTGCACCAGGGCGATGGCACCGCGCGCATCCTGCACGACACGCCAGAGGCCATCACCGTGTCGCTGCACTGCGAGCAGAACTTCCCGGCCCGCAAGGCGCAAAGCGACTGGGACATCCCCCTGCCCCGTGGCATGGGCGATACCGCCTACCTGAAGGTGGTGGACGACGCCCTCAATTACCTGCTGCCGTTGTATCAGCCCGACCTGGTGCTGTATGACGCCGGCGTCGATGTGCACAAAGACGACGCCTTGGGCTACCTGCAACTGACCGATGCTGGCGTTGCCGCCCGTGACGAAGCCGTATTGCGCCACTGCCTGGGCCGCGATATCCCGGTGGTGGGCGTGATCGGCGGTGGTTACAGCAAGGACCGCGCAGCCTTGGCCAAACGCCACGGCATCCTTCACCACAGCGCAGCACGCGTCATCGGTTGTTCACAATGACTGTGGAACCGCTTGTGGATAACCTGCGGGAAAGGCGCTACAGCCCTTTGATGGCAAGGCCTGCAGACTTCTGAGCATTTTTTGACCAGTGCTTCCATGGCCAGCGCTGCGCTAGAATGCGCCTCTTTTCCACAGCCTGCTGCCCACCATGCCCGATCTGAACCCCGCATCCTCTCCCCTCGCTGTCGTCATCGGTGGCGGCCCTGCCGGCTTGATGGCTGCCGAAGCACTGGCCCAGGCAGGCCTGTCAGTCGAGGTGTTCGATGCCATGCCTTCGGTTGGGCGCAAGTTCCTGCTGGCGGGCGTCGGCGGCATGAACATCACCCATTCCGAGCCCTACTCG
The DNA here is from genome assembly GCA_041071465.1 of Pseudomonas putida. Taxonomy (NCBI): domain Bacteria; kingdom Pseudomonadati; phylum Pseudomonadota; class Gammaproteobacteria; order Pseudomonadales; family Pseudomonadaceae; genus Pseudomonas; species Pseudomonas putida. The sequence continues at coordinate 1,455,010 of CP163498.1, forward strand.
GCGTTCGTGGCCCGCTATGCCGAACGCCAGGGCGAGATCGAGGCGTTGCTGCGCGACTTCGATGCGGACGCATTACGCCAATGGATTCACGGCCTGGGCATCGAAACCTTCGTCGGCACCTCGGGCCGGGTGTTTCCGACCGACATGAAAGCCGCGCCGCTGCTACGTGCCTGGCTCAAGCGCCTGCGTGACAACGGGGTAGTTATCCACACCCGTCATCGCTGGCTGGGCTGGAACTCCGATGGCGCCTTGCGGATTGCTTATCCACAGGGCGAACGGCTGGTGAAAGCCGCCGTCGTGGTGCTGGCACTGGGGGGCGCCAGCTGGGCGCGACTGGGCTCCGACGGCAGCTGGCAACCGCTGCTGGCCGAACGGGCTGTGGATATCTCGCCTTTGCAGCCGAGCAACTGCGGTTTTGAAGTAGACAGTTGGAGCGCCTTGCTCAAGGACAAGTTCGCCGGCGCGCCGCTGAAGAACATTGCCCTCAGCGTACCGGGCAGTGCACCGCGCAAAGGCGAGTTCATCCTCACCGCGCAAGGTGTGGAGGGCAGCCTGGTGTATGCCTGGTCGGCTCCGCTGCGCGAGGCCATCAACCGTGACGGCCGTGGGCTGCTGTTGCTCGACCTGCTGCCGGACAAGCCTGTGGACAAAATTGCCCAGGCACTGGCCAAGCCACGCGGTTCACGCTCCATGGCCAAGCATCTGCACAGCCAGTTGGGTATCGATGGGGTCAAGGCGGCACTGCTGCGGGAGCTGACTGATCACGCGAGCTTTGCCGACCCGCAGGCGCTGGCCCGATCGATCAAGGCATTGCCGATCACGTTGGTGCGTACACGGCCGCTGGATGAAGCGATCAGTAGCGCCGGCGGGGTGCGTTTCGAGGGGCTGGATGAGGGGTTGATGGTCAAGGGCATGCCGGGGGTGTTCTGTGCCGGCGAAATGCTGGACTGGGAGGCGCCGACCGGGGGGTATTTGCTAACGGCGTGCTTTGCCAGCGGCTTGCGCGCCGGGCGAGCGGCGGCGGATTGGGTTAAGCCGGTTTCCTGAAAGATTGCCGGGGCTGCTGCGCAGCCCTTTCGCGACACAAGGCCGCTGCCACAGGTACGGCGCGGGCCTGAACTGTGTCGCGATGGGCCGCAGAGCGGCCCCGAAATCTCAGGGCTTACGCTTGCGCGGCCCACCATTGAAACTCGGCACCTTGCGCACCGCCTTGACTGCCGGCTCGGAATTACCCGCCTCAGAACTGTCCATCCAACGGCCCAGCCCGCGCTTGGCGCTGTTTTCTTTCGGCTTCTTGGGCTTCTTCGGTTTCTTGATCACCTGGCCACTGGCATCGGTCAGCGGCACCCGATGATCAGGGATAAAATCAGGCTCTTCATGACGCGGCAGGGTCTGCCGGGTCAGCACTTCGATAGCCGCCAGCAGTTGCACTTCATCCGCGCACACCAGCGAAATCGCCTCGCCCTTGTTGCCCGCCCGCCCGGTACGGCCAATGCGGTGCACGTAGTCCTCGGCAACGATCGGCAGGTCAAGGTTGACCACCAGCGGCAAATCATCGATGTCCAGGCCACGGGCTGCCACATCGGTGGCCACCAGCACCTGCACTTCGCGGGCCTTGAAGCTGTCCAGCGCGCGCTGACGGGTAGCCTGCGGGCGGTCCCCATGAATGCCGTCGGCGTTCACACCTTCGGCCAGCAAACGCTGCACCAGTTGGTCGACACCGTTACGGGTCTTGGCGAACACCAGCACCTGGGTCCAGCGCTGCTTGCGCAGCAGGTGGCAGAACAGGTCTTCCTTGCGCTTTTTATCCACAGGCACCAGCCACTGCTTGACGCTGGTCGCGGTGGCGTTGCGCGGGCTCACTTCGATACTGAGCGGGTCATTCAAGGCCAACCCCGCCAGCACGCGAATCTGATCGGAGAAGGTGGCGGAGAACAGCAGCGTCTGGCGCTTGCGGGGCAGCACCGCGTAAACCGATTGCAGCTCCTCGGCAAAGCCCAGGTCGAGCATGCGGTCAGCTTCGTCCAGTACCAGGGTCTGCACCTGGTTGAACTTCACCGCGTTCTGCCGGAACAGGTCGAGCAAACGACCCGGGGTGGCCACCAGCAGGTCGACACCACGGCGCAGGCGCATCATCTGCGGGTTGATGCTGACGCCGCCATACACCGCGTAGGTGCTCAGCGGCAGGTTCTCGGCGTATTCGCGCACGTTGTTGTGCACCTGCTCGGCCAGTTCGCGGGTAGGTACCAGCACCAGCGCACGGATGGAGTTGCTGGCCACCTTTTCGCCTTCCAGCGCCAGGCGCTGCAGCACGGGCAAGGCAAAGCCTGCGGTCTTGCCGGTACCGGTCTGGGCTGCGGCCATCAGGTCGCGGCCGGCCAGCACGGCGGGGATGGCCTTGGCCTGCACCGGGGTCGGGGTGGTGTAGTCCAGCTGCTGCAGGGTACGCAGCAGCGGTTCGATCAGGCCGAGTTTGGCGAAATTCATGGCAATACCGTCGGGGGTTCAGCGAAGGCGGCAAGTTTACCGCATCACCCCTGCCTACTTGCAGATTTCGCCTTTCAACGGCTGCGCAGGCGCCTTGCGCCACTGTGGGAGGCCGATCAGCACCACCGCACCGATAATCACCGCCATCGCCACGCACTCTTCGGCGCCAATCTGTTCGCCGGCGAAGACGATGCCCAACAGCACCGCCACCGCCGGGTTGACGTAGGCGTAGCTGGTGGCGGCTGCCGGGCGCACATGTTTGAGCAAATACATGTAGGCACTGAACGCCAGGATCGAGCCGAAGAACACCAGATAGGCCAACGCCCCCCAGCCGGCAGCGGTCGGCATCTGCGTCATACGCTCGCCCGACAGCACACTGCCCAGCAACAGTACCGCCCCCCCCACCAGCATTTCTGCCGCGCTGGCCATCGGCCCCTGGGGCAGCGGCAAGGTTTTGCTCCACACCGAGCCGAACGCCCAGGACGCCGCTGCGAACAGGATCAGCGCTGCACCCATCGGGCTTGCCTGCAGGTTGGAACCCAGGTTCAGCAGGCCGATACCCACCAGCCCCAGGGCAATGCCCGCCCACTCCAGCTTCGAATTGCGGTGCCCGAACAACAGGCCGAACAGCAGGGTGAACAGTGGCACTGTCGCCACGGCCAGCGCCGCTACGCCCGACGCCACGCCAGCATGCTCGGCCACGGTCACACCACCGTTACCACAGCTAAGCAGCAAAAAGCCAATTGCCCCTGCCGCCCGCCACTGCGGCCAGGTAGGCGCGGGCACACCGCGCCAGCGCAAAAAACCGTACAGCAGGCCGCCGGCAATCAGAAAGCGCACCCCGGCCATGAGCATCGGAGGCCAGCTCTCCACGCCGATACGAATGAACAGATAAGTGGAACCCCAAACCAGGTACAAGGCCAGGAAAGCACCAATGAGCAACAGCGGGAAGCGACGGGCGGCAGGCATGGGAAAACTCGAAATCCGTTTACGGGTGCTTCAGTTTAACGGCCTGCCTGGGCGAAGATACGTTACAGAACGGGCTCAAATGAGCGGCACACTTTTGGTGCGTTCGGCTTGAGCCCTGTATTGCCGGCCAGCCCTAACGGTACTTGGCCAGCGTGTCGCGCACCTTTGCAGCCGGGACTTTCTGCAACCGACAAAGCAGATCGTGCGAAAGTTGCTGTAAACCGTGGTCCTGGCGCAACACGCCAGTCAGGTGTTGCAGCAGGTTGGCGGCCATTTCGGCATCGGCCATGGCCCGGTGCGCGGTCCCGGTGTCCGGCAACCCAGCCCAACGTGTCAGAGTACCCAGCTTGTGGTTCGGCGCCGCCGGCAGCAGGCGCCGTGACAGCAGCAGAGAGCAAGCGAACGGCTGGCTGCGGCTGCGACCGATGCGGCTCAGTTCGTAGTCCCAGAACTTCTGGTCGAAGGCCGCGTTGTGCGCCAGCAATGGGGTGCAACCGACAAACTCGGCCACCTCGTTCATCACTTTGTCCACCGGCGGCGCAGTGCGCAACATGGCGGTGGTGATGCCGGTCAGGCCGGCGACGAAGGCCGGCACTGGCACGCCCGCGTTCATCAGGCTCTGGTAGCGCTCGACAATGCGCCCGCCTTCGAGCATTACCACCGCCACCTCGGTGGCGCGGCAACCGGCACCGGGGGAAATACCGGTGGTTTCAAAGTCGATGACAGCGATACGTTCCATGAAAAACCTTAGTGTTTGAGCAACAGTGTGCCCTCAATGGGCACATAGCGGGTGGCGGCACGGATCAATGACAGCGCCGTCAGCCCCGGCACGCCATACACCACGGCTTCGGTGCCATGGCGCTGGATCACCCGCTCCAGCAGCAGGTCGAAATCACCATCGCCAGAAGCCAGCACTACCTGATCGACCCTGCTTGCCGCGTCGATTACATCCAGGGTAATGCCCACATCCCAGTCGCCTTTGGCCGAGCCATCGCTGCGCTGGATGAAGGGTTTGAGACGCACGTCGAAACCGAGGTTGCGCAAAATCTGCTGGAACTGTTGCTGCTTGGCGTCGCCACGGTCGATGGCATAGGCCACGGCTTCGACGATCTGGCCTTCGCGGCTGACGTCGGCCCAAAGGGCGGTGTAGTTGAAATGGCAGCCATGGGCCTGGCGCACGGTGTAGTAGAGGTTCTGCACATCGGCGAACAGCGCGATCTTTTTCACCTGGGAACCTCGTGTCCGGTCTGGGATTTTGGGGCTGCGTTGCAGCCCTTTCACGACACAAGGCCGCTCCCACAGGTCGGGCAATGCGTGTGAAACCTGCACTTTACCTGTGGGAGCGGCCTTGCGTCGCGAAAGGGGCGCACAGCGCCCCTCAAAAATGCCAGCAGTATGCCAGACCTGTCAGACGTACGAGTCGTCGTCCGAGAAGAACCCGCCATCATCGCTGCCATAATCGCTGTCGGCGTAACCACCCTGGTCACTGCCCCAACCGCCATTGTCAGCCACTTGCTGCTGACCGCCCTGGTCGTTCCAGCCGCCGTTGTCGCTGGCCGGTGTCGGTTCTTCCTTGATCACCTCGACCACTTCTTCCGGCTGCGAGTTGTGGTTGAACAGGCTGCTGATACCCTGCGCCAGCAACACACCACCGGCCACACCGGCAGCGGTCTGCATGGCCCCACCGAGGAAACTGCTGGCGCCGCCGCGCGCCGGCGCGGCGGCAAAGCCAGGTTGCTGTGTTGGCGGCTGGGAGAAGCCCGGTGCCGAAGGCTCGCGCCAGCCACCACCCGACGCCACCGGGGCAGCAGCGGGACGCTGCGGCTGCACCGCCGGGGCCGCGTTACGCCCACCCGAACCAAAGAGGCTGGACAGGAAACCACCCCCGCCATTGCTTGGCGCGCTGCTGGCGGCTTGTGCGGCCTGGGCCTGGGCGCGGGCCTGCTGCAGTTCGGCCTCCAGCTGCTTGTTCTGCTCGTCGAGGCGCTTGATCGCAGCCTCCTGCACCAATATGGCTTGTGCCATGTAGTAAGGCGCCGCCGGCTGTTGACGCAGATGTTGCTCGATGCACGCCTGGGCCTGCGGATCGCGCGGCTGGCTCGGGTCTTCAGCTTGCTTGATGCGGCCGAACAGGCCGTCGATCAGGGTTTGTTCTTCAGTGTTCATGGGCGACCTCGTGGGGTAGCGGGACAACGGACAGCGTCAAAGATGGGGCGTACGGACGCGGGATTCAATCACCGGCGCGGTGAAACTTTTTTCAGCAAGTGACAGCCCCAGGCCTGCTTTGGGCTAAAGTTAGGCCCCTGTTTTTACTGCCATGCGATGTTGACTGATGAATCCGCTGAGCGTTCTGCGCGACTCCCTGTACTTCTTCCGCCGCCACCTGCCGAACATTGTCCAGCTGTGCCTGCCGCTGGTGGTGCTGGAAGCCCTGCTCACTCAGTTGCTGTACCGGCAGTTGGGCGACCAGGCATCGCCTGCCTACGGCATGCTCGTCAGCCTGCTGCTCTACCCGCTGTACAGCGCCGCGCTGATCCTTTACCTCGATACCCGCAGCAAGGGCCAGGAAATCGCCAAGCGCGACCTGTTCGCCCGCGCCCTGCAGCTCTGGCCACAACTGGCCCTGCTGATTCTCATCAGTTCGCTGCTGATCATGGCGGGCCTTGCCTTGTTCGTCTTCCCGGGCGTATGGATCATGATCAATCTGGTGTTCGCCGAGTACCTGCTGGTGCTGCGCGGCCGCCCGGTGGTGCAGGCGATGCGCGAAAGTGCCAGCATGACCACCGGTCACTTCATGCGCATCATGTTCTGTGTGGTGGCTGTGCTGGCACCGATCTGGCTGATCGACGGGCTGCTGCTGATGGCTTTCCCAGAACCCTCGCCTGGCATGGAGCTGGCCATGGACAGCCTCAGCGGCTTCCTGCAGCTGTTCAGCACCGTGGTGCTGTACCGCCTGTTCATGCTGCTGGAAGGTGAAGCCGGCGCCTGAGGCAACCGGGGAAAGTCTTCGATCTGCCTGGGCGTCGCGCTTGGGCATTAGGGTGCGAAACCTTCAATGCCAACCGAGGAAAGCACCATGCACGAAGACATCAAAGCGGAATTTGCCAGGTCGTTTCGCGGCAGGCTGTACATGCGCGCCGTCAACCGGTACATCCCACTGCGCCTGAGCCGCAGCAGTGACAAGTTCAGCTGGGGGGTTACCCCTGAGGATGACTGGCTACAGGTTGGGGGAAAGCAGGACTCGCCGGTGATGGACTTTCATTACCACTCGCAGACCGACGATCGCCTGCATCACCACATCAGCATCCCTGGGCGACCACAAGCCAAGAAACTGGGCATCAGCCGCAATGGCTACCTGGGCTTCTACTGGCATGCCGACGTCACTGACTACTGGAAGATCGAGCCACTGGAGCTGACCGAGGACGGCCTGGTCTGCCATCTGCGCGACCACCGAGGCCACAGGGTTGGCATCATCAAGGATACGCCGCACAAAAGCGGCGACTGGGTGGCCTTGCTCAATGTCGAGGAAGGTGAAGTGTTCACCTTCCTGCTCGTACCGCTCGGCTGACAGCCGCCCCGGCCACGCTCAGGTCCCCCGAGGTTTGGCTCGCGCCGTAGCCTCGGCCACCAAGGGGTCGTCAGGCCAGTAATGCTTCGGATACCGCCCCTTCAAATCCTTCTTCACCTCGGCGTAGGTGGTGCGCCAGAAGTTCGCCAAGTCCTGGGTCACCTGCACCGGCCGGCGTGCGGGTGACAGCAGGTGCAGCTTGACCTGCTGCCGGCCGTTGGCGATGCGTGGGGTGTCGGCAAGCCCGAACAGCTCTTGCAAGCGCACGGCGAGGACCGGCGGGCTCTCGCTGTAGTCCAGACGAATGTTCGAGCCGGACGGCACCGCCAGGTGCGCGGGGGCCTGTTCGTCCAGGCGCTGTGGCAGCGGCCAGGGCAACAGGTTGCGCAACAGCGACGGCAGGTCCAGCGCGGCAAAGTGGCTAAGGCGCGACACTTTGCCCAGGTAGGGCTGCAGCCAGTCTTCCAGGTTGGCGAGCAGGGCCTCGTCGCCCAAGTCGGGCCATTCGCTGTGGCCATCCTTTCCCAGGTCCAGCTGGCGCAGCAGTGCCACCCGTGCCTGCCACTGGCGCAGTTCCGGCGTCCAGGTCAGCAGGTTCAGGCCCTTGCGCCGAACCAGGCCAAGCAGCGCCCTGGCCTTGGCCTCGTCATCCAGGCCCGGTAGTGGCTCACGGCTGAGGACCAGTTCGCCAACCTTGACCTGCCGCTCGGCGCGCAACACCTGCTCGCGCTCGTCCCAATCAACGATATCGACCCGCTCGACCTGCTCGGCCAGCACGCCATCGAGCAACGCCGGATCGAATTCGGCGGCCAGGTAGATGCGCTCCTCACGCTGCCCCTGGCGGCTACCCAGGTCGGCGACTACCAACCACGGGCACTTCATCAACGCGTCAACTTCGGCAAACAGCGCCGCACGGCCATTGGCCAACCGATACTCCGCCCCACCCTCGCGGCGCTGCAAGGCGACGCGGTCGGGGTAGGCCAGCGCCAGAAGCGCGCCCAGCCAGCGCGAGTGGTCCGGGTCGGCGACCGGCGCACCGGCCTTGCCTCGCAACAGGCCACGGTACTGGCGGGCCAGCTGACGCGCCCGCTGCACGCCACCCTGGCCGCCACGCGCCGCCTTGCTTTCGCCGCTGACCAGCGCCAGCCGGTTGTGCAAGTCCGCGCCACCCCCACGCTGGATATCCCGCTCCCCCAGCAGCGCAGCCACATCGCAGGCCATCTGTGCCAGGCCCAGGTCCTGGCCACGCAGCAGCAAATGCGCGATGCGCGGGTGCGCCGGCAGTTCGGCCATGGCCTGGCCGTGTTCGCTGAGGTTGTCACGGCTGCCAGGCTTGAAGGCATTGAGCCGCACCAACAGGTCTTGGGCCTGGGCGAACGCGGCAGCCGGCGGTTGGTCAAGCCAGCGCAACTGCTCGGGGGTAACGCCCAGCGCGCCAGTTGCAGGGCCAACCCGGCCAGGTCGGCCTGGAGGATTTCGGCGCTGCCATGGGCGGCCAGTTGCTCATGCTGGGCTTCGGACCACAGGCGGTAGCACACGCCGGGCTCCAGGCGGCCGGCCCGGCCGGCGCGCTGAGTGGCGCTGGCGCGGGAGATACGCTGAGTGTCCAGGCGGGTCATACCGCTGCCAGGGTCGAAGCGCGGCACACGGGCCAGGCCGGCATCGATCACCACACGCACGCCATCGATGGTCAGGCTGGTTTCGGCGATGTTGGTGGCCAGCACCACCTTGCGCAGGCCCTTGGCCGGCGGGTCGATGGCGGCACGCTGGGCATTGAGATCCAGTTCGCCATGCAGTGGGCAGAGCAGAATTTCGGGCCGATCGCCCAAGGCCTCCTGCAGGCTCTGGTGCACCCGGCGGATCTCGGCCTGCCCAGGCAGGAATACCAGCACGCTGCCGGCTTGGTCTGCCAGCGCCTGCAGCACGCTGTCCACCACCCGTGGTTCGATGAACTCGCCCGGCTGGAACGCTCGCCCCCAACGGATATCCACCGGATGCATGCGGCCTTCGCTGCTGACCACCGGCGCATCGTCCAGCAACCGCGACAGGCGCTCGCCTTCCAGGGTGGCGGACATCAGGAGAATCTTCAGCGGCGGGTCGTCACGCAGCAACTCGCGGCCATTGAGGCTCAGCGCCAGGGCCAGGTCGGCATCCAGGCTGCGCTCGTGAAATTCGTCGAAGATCAGCAAGCCCACACCCTCCAGTGCCGGGTCGGCCTGCAGGCGGCGGGTGAGGATGCCCTCGGTCACCACTTCGATACGGGTTTTAAGCCCGACCTTGCTGTCCAGGCGGATGCGGTAACCCACCGTTTCCCCCACCTGCTCGCCCAGCTCGCTGGCCAGCCGCTCGGCGGCCGCCCGCGCCGCCAGGCGCCGTGGCTCAAGCATCAGGATGGTCTGCCCGGCCAGCCACGGCTCGTGCAGCAGCGCCAACGGCACGCGGGTGGTCTTGCCAGCGCCGGGCGGCGCTTCAAGCACCGCTTCGTCACGGTTTGCCAGGGCCTGGCGCAAAGCGGGCAAGGCCGCATCAATGGGTAATGAAATCATGGTGGTCCTCGAACAGTCTGGCGAGTATAACGGCGAACCCAGCCTGCTCTATCATGGTCTTAGCATCAGGCGCAGGCGCTTCGCTTGCCCTGCTGAACACCTTCTCGGAGATTTACATGCGCATCTCGACCCGCGTCATCGGTGGCGCCCTCATTGCCACCCTGCTGACCCAACTGACGGCCTGCGGCACCATTTTCTACCCGGACCGGCGCGGCCAGATCGGCGGCAAGATCGACCCTGTGGTTGCCGCAATGGACGCCATTGGCATCCTGTTCTACGTGATCCCTGGGCTGATCGCCTTCGGCATCGACTTCGCCACGGGCGCCATCTACTACCCAGGTGGCCGCACCGCCCAGGTCGACCCAGCCAAACTGCAAGAAGCCGTCAAACCAGATGGCAAGGTCGACAACCTCAAGTTGCAGGCCATTCTCGAAAGCGAACTGGGCCAGCGCCTGCCATTGGACGACCCTCGGCTGATCCAGCACCGCGGCAGTGTCGAGCAGTTGGCCAGCCTGGGCCTGGTGCCAGCCGCCTGAGCCACAAGGACACCGACCACGGATGATCACCACCCCGGCTGAACACCAGCGCCTGCTACGCCTGGCCACGCGCGCGTCATTGGCGGTGGCCAGTATTCTGGTGCTGAGCAAGGCGCTGGCCTGGTGGCTGAGCGGTTCGGTGAGCCTGCTGGCCGGGCTGACCGATTCGGCACTGGACGCTGTAGCCTCGTTCCTCAACCTGCTGGCGGTGCACTATGCGCTGCGCCCGGCAGACGACGATCACCGGTTCGGCCATGGCAAGGCCGAGGCCCTGGCCGGCATGGCGCAGGCGCTGTTCATCGGGGTCAGTGCAGTGCTGATCGGCGTGCAGGCGGTCGAGCGCCTGCACACCCCGCAACCGCTGGGTGATACCGCCATCGGCATCGCGGTGATGCTGCTGTCGCTGGTGCTGACCGTCGCCCTGCTGGCCTTGCAGTACAAGGTCATCCGCCTGACCGGCTCTACCGCGGTGCGGGCCGACTCCCTGCACTACCGCTCGGACTTGCTGCTAAACAGCAGCATCCTGCTGGCCCTGCTGCTGGCGCGTTTCGGCTGGCCCCAGCTGGATGCGCTGTTCGGCCTGGGCATCGCCTTTTACATCCTCTGGAGTGCCTTGCAGATTGCCCGCGAAAGCACGGCAATCCTGATGGACAAGGAACTGCCCAGCGATGTCGGCGAAGACATGGCCACGCGGGTACTGGCCATTCCCGGCGTCAAGGGCGTGCACGACCTGCGTACGCGGGTGTCGGGCAACCAGTGGTTCGTGCAGTTGCACCTGGAGCTACCAGGGCAGCTACCACTGCATGAAGCACACGGATTGTGCGTGGAGGCCTCACGGGTGATCCGCCAGCGTTATCCACAGGCGGATGTGATGGTGCACGCCGACCCGGTATAGATATTCTTCAGGCTAACAGGCCGCGCCTACCGCTTTAGTTGATGCTGTATCCCCGGCCACTGAAGCAGGCACCCAGCGCCCGCCGGTAATTGTCGAGCACATTGGCTGGCGGTGCGTACGTCGCCGTCGCCGGATCGAAGCCGGATTGGCTCACTGCCCAGCGATGGCACTGGTAACGGTCCTGCTCCTGCTGTTCCTGCCCCTGGCCATACATCGGGTAAGCCACCACGTCATACCCACCGTTCGACGGTGCCACCGGTACGGGCGCCGGCACGCCGACCGGTGGGTTGACCACCACGTACTCCTGGCTGTCCGCCAGGTACTGGTAGTAGGTATCGGCTACCAGGAAGAACAGCCCACCCCCCAGCCACACTTCCCGCGCATAAGGCGGCAGGTAATTGACCCGCACGCCATAGGGCGGCCTCACCACGATGTAGCTGCCACCATGAGGGCGGTACCAGTAGCCGCCGGAGTAGAAGTAGTCAGCACCACGGTAAGGCACTTTCCAGTAGCGGTCGGGAAAATGGTCGACGGTGTGCCCGGGGCGATACTGCGGCCCAGGCCCCCAGCCATTGCCATGGCCATCTGGGCGCCCTTGCCAGTCACCACCGGGCCGTTGCCCAGGGCCACCGGCTTGCCAGTGATGGTCATCACCGTGGCGGCGGGGAATGTCCTGGTAATAACCCTGGCGCGGGGGCTGGGTCTGGCGCACTTCGTCGCGCGAGTTGAGCGAGCGGCCAGGCCCGCCCTCACCTTGCACCTGCTGGCCGCGTTCGCCATGCCCCTCGCCCGGCCCTTCGGCCATGGCCCCGAGGCTGATGCTCAAACCCAGCAAACCAACACCTGCCAACTGCCAGATGCGCGACTTCATGGTATTCCTCTCGGTAGAAAAACTGCGCCCGCAACCAGTCTACCGCGCCCATCACGCAGGCCAATTAAATTTCCAGACAGAAAAAAGGGAGGCCACAAGGCCTCCCTTCAGGAATTGTCGTCCGTGCTCGGCACTTGTGGCGCCGGCTCACCTCACACCGTCTTCTGGAGGGTGTGTAGCCCGGGGGCCTGCAGATCCTGTTGGATGGCTGGCCGCGACCGCCCGCTTAGGGCGCGTCGCCGTGGACTGATGTCCGGGCAGTGATTCTGGTGATAAAGATACCGGACGGCTTGCGACAGATGATTGCGAAGATTGCTCAGATAAATAGCACTTGCGCAATTTTTCACCCTGGATTGATAATTCGCCGCAATACGAACAGAAAAGGCAAATGCCATGAGCAAACTTGACCGTTACGACCTGAGCATCCTCGCCGAATTGCAGCGCGATGCGCGCATTTCCAACCAGGAGCTGGCCGAACGCATCGGCCTGTCACCTTCGCCATGCTCGCGTCGGGTCAAGCAACTGGAGGACGATGGCTACATTTCGCGCCAGGTTGCGCTGCTCGACCGCAAGAAGCTGGGCCTGAGCCTGACGGCCTATGTGCTGATCGGCATGGACCGCCACACCCCTGAGCGTTTCGAAACGTTCGAGGCCGCCATCCGCAACCTGCCGCAGGTGCTGGAATGCAGCCTGGTCACCGGCATGGATGCCGACTACCAGCTCAAAGTGGTGGTGCCCGACATGGACCACTACCAGAAACTGCTTCTAGGCAGCCTGACCCGTATCGAAGGCGTCACCAGCGTGCGTTCGAGCTTCGTGCTCAACCAGGTACTGGCCAGCACCGAGTTGCCATTGACCCACCTGCGTTAAACCCTCACGCCAGCCAGCGTATAATCGGACGCTCAACCCGCCTGGAGAACACCGATGGATCCCGCCGTATTCGAAGAGTGGATGATGATCATCCTGGTCACCGTGCTGATCGGTTTCATGGGCTTCATCGTCTGGGACCTGGCAAAAAAATCCAAGGCGGGCAAGTTCGGGACGCTGATCCTGTTCTTCGTGCTGGGGCTCGGGGTGCTGGCCTTCATCATCAAGAGCGTGGTGGTGGGGTTTCTCGAAGGGGTGTAAGGCTCAAGGCTGCCGGGAGCGTGCTGCGGCCCCGGCTAGCGCTTTAACTTTGCCGGGACTTCGCGCCAGCAACCCTGCTCCAGCCCATCCAGCGCCCAATCGCCAATCCTCACCCGCACCAGGCGCAAGGTCGGCAACCCCACCGCTGCCGTCATCCGTCGCACCTGGCGGTTACGCCCCTCCCGGATCACCAGTTCCAGCCAGCTGGTCGGTACGCTTTTGCGAAAGCGTACAGGCGGGTTGCGCGGCCATAGCTCGGGTTCTTCCAGCCGCCGCGCCTCGGCCGGCAAGGTTGGCCCATCGTTCAGTTCCACACCGTCACGCAAGCGCTGCAACTGCTCGTCGCTCGGTTCGCCCTCCACCTGTACCCAGTAAGTCTTGGCCAGCTTGTGCTTGGGGTCGGCAATCCGCGCCTGCAGCCCGCCATCGTTGGTCAGCAACAGCAGGCCTTCGCTGTCGCGGTCCAGCCGACCGGCCGGGTACACGCCCGCGATGTCGATGAAGTCTTTGAGGGTCGCGCGCCCTTCGCCGTCGCTGAACTGGGTCAGCACGTCGAACGGCTTGTTGAACAGGATCAGGCGCGGCTCGGCCGGTGGCGCCTTGGCCTGGCGACGCGGGCCGGTGGCAGGCCGCGCCTGGGGACGGCGCGGCTTGTTACGGGGTGGCAGTGACATGAATCCTCAGCGGAACGGCGGCTCATCGAAGCTGCGCAGTTTACGCGAGTGCAGCGAGTTGAGCTCGGTGCGCAGCAGGTCGAGAGCAGCAATGCCGATTTTCAGGTGTTGGCTGACCGCGCGGTTGTAGAAGGCGTTGGCCGAACCCGGCAGCTTGATCTCGCTGTGCAGCGGCTTGTCGGACACACACAGCAAAGTGCCGTACGGCACGCGCAAGCGGTAGCCCTGGGCAGCGATGGTGCCGCTTTCCATGTCCACCGCCACCGCACGCGACAGGTTGATCAGCGGGCGCTCCTGGGCCCAGCGCAGCTCCCAGTTGCGGTCGTCGTAGGTGAGCACGGTGCCGGTGCGCAGGCGCTTCTTCAGCTGTTCGCCACGCTCGCCAGTGACCTGCGCGGCGGCTTCCTGCAAGGCCATCTGCACTTCGGCCAAGGCCGGGATCGGGATATTCGGCGGCACAACCCGGTCGAGAATCCCGTCGCGGCGCATGTAGGCGTGGGCCAGCACATAGTCGCCAATGGTTTGCGACTGCCGCAGGCCACCGCAGTGGCCGATCATCAGCCAGCAGTGCGGGCGCAGTACCGCCAGGTGGTCGGTGATGTTCTTGGCGTTGGACGGGCCGACACCGATGTTGACCAACGTAACACCGTCGCCGTCGGCGGCAATCAGGTGGTAGGCCGGCATCTGGTAGCGGTGCCAGACCACGCTGGCCACCAGGGCCTGGGTTTCGCCGTGGTCCATGCCCTTTTCGATCACCACGTTGCCCGGTAGCACCATGCGCACGAAGCGCGGGTCGTCACGCAGTTGCTCCAAGCCATGGCTGATGAACTGGTCGACATAACGGTGGTAGTTGGTCAGCAGGATCCACGGCTGCACATGGCGCCAGTCGCTGCCCGTGTAGTGCACCAGGCGGCGCAGCGAGAAATCGACCCGCGCGGCATCGAACAGCGCCAGCGGCAGCACTTCGGCACGGTCCCAGTCGTACAGACCATCGGCGATATTGTCGGTGGCGGCCGACAGGTCGGTGCTGGGGAACACCCGCGCCAGCTGCGCGGCGGTAATGCCGCTGCCGGCCAGCTCGTCGCCCTGATCGACCACGTAGGGGTACGGGATGTTCTGTTCACTGACGCCGACTTCTACCGTGACGGTGTAGTCGTGCATCAGCGGGCGCAGTTGCTCCAGCAGGTAGCCACGAAATGCAGCAGGCTGGGTGACGGTAACGCTGTAGGTACCGGCTACCTGGACCTTGGCGTAGGCGCGCGTGGTGGCGGCGACCTCACCGTGGCTGATGTAGGTCAGGCGCAGTGCCGGGTAGCGGAACAGGTCGCGCTCCTCGGCGTTCGGCTCGGTACGGTCCTTCAGGTAACGCTTGAGGGCCTGGCTAAGGGCCCCGGTGGCCTGTTCATGCAGGGCCGCCAGACGGTCGACGGCCTGTTCGGGGGTATCAACGACTACAAAAGCTTGGCTCACACTGTGCTTCCTGTCTGGACATGCATGTGAACCATCTTGCCTGCCTTCTGGGTTAAATACACCCCCATTGATCGGTGCTGGATTCATTCGCGGGCAAGCCCGCGCCTACAGCGGCCAGGCGGGCGTAGCCCTTGTTACCAGCGCCTCGGCATCAACCCCCCGCGGCAATGCCCCGTACGCCCTCCCGCTCCCCGCCAGGCGGCTGCCGATAAACGCATCGCTGACCACCGCATTCCCCGCCTCCAGCAACAGCTTGGCCTGCAACGCCAAGGCAATATCTTCGGTCAACTGCCGCGCTCGGTACTGCATATCGCCGGTGTCGGCAAACGCACCCTTGAGGTTGCCGATGTGCGCCGCCAGGCGCGGGTCGCCATGGCCATCGCCCAGTTCGGTGAACAGCGCATCGAGCACACCCGGCTCCTTGGACAAGGCCCGCAGCACATCCAGGCACTGCACATTGCCCGAGCCCTCCCAGGTCGAGTTGACCGGCGCCTCGCGGTACAGCCTTGGCAGAATGCTGTCTTCCACATAACCGGCGCCACCCAGGCATTCGGCAGCCTCGTTGATCATGGCCGGCGCACGCTTGCAGATCCAGTACTTGCCCACCGCCGTGACCAGCCGGGCGAAATGCGCTTGCTGTGGGTCGTCCAATTGCTCCAGCGCCTGGCCCATGCGCAGGCTCAGGGCCAGTGCCGCCTCGCTTTCCAGGGCCAGGTCGGCCAGAACGTTCTGCATCAGTGGCTGCTCGTTCAGCACACGGCCACCGACCTTGCGGTGCGCACAGTGGTGGGCGGCTTGGGTCAACGCCTGGCGCATCAAGGCGCTGGAGCCGACCATGCAGTCAAAACGGGTCATGGCCACCATCTCGATGATGGTCGGTACGCCCCGCCCTTCTTCGCCAATCATCCACGCCAGCGCCCCACGGAACTCCACCTCGCTGGAGGCGTTGGAACTGTTGCCCAACTTGTTCTTCAGGCGCTGAATATAGAACTGGTTGCGGTTGTCATCCGGCCGGTGGCGCGGCAGTAGGAAGCAGCTCAGGCCTTTTTCGGTTTGCGCCAGGGTGAGGAAAGCATCACACATGGGCGCCGAGCAGAACCACTTGTGGCCGACCAGCTCATAGGCCTGGCCAGGGCCTGGTGCACCGACAGGGTAGGCCCGCGTAGTGTTGGCGCGCACGTCGGTACCGCCCTGCTTTTCAGTCATGGCCATGCCCAGGGTGACTCCGGCCTTGTGCCGGTCGCCGACGTTGCGCGGGTCGTACTCGCAGGCAAGCATTTTTGGCAGCCAGTATTCGGCCAGCTCAGGTTGCAAGCGCAGCGCCGGCACAGCGGCGAAGGTCATGGTCAGCGGGCAACCGGTGCCAGCCTCGGCCTGGCTGTGCAGGTAGGTCATCGACGCCCGCGCCACATGGGCGCCTGCGCGGGGTTCGGCCCATGGCAAAGAAGGTAACCCGTGCTCGACGGCGGTGCGCATCAGCACGTGGTAGGCCGGGTGAAACTCAACCAGGTCGATGCGATGGCCATAGCGGTCGTGGCTGCTGAATTCAGGCTTATGCGCGTTGGCCAGGAAGCCCGCCTGCATCAGTGGGCCGCCGGCCAGGGCACCGTAGGCATCGATCCGCGATTCGGCCCAGCCCGCGCCAAAACGCCGGGACCATTCTTGCAATGGCAAGTCGAGGCGGTACAGGTTGGCACCGTCGAGGGACGGCGGCTGGTTGGTGACTTCGTGGGTTTCAGCGTACTGGTGCAGGTTCATCGGGGGCTCCTGGATCCGGGTAGGCTTGAGAGACCCAGTGAAGCACTCCCTGCGGGGCAGTCAAAGTGGCATTCATGACTAAACGTGTGGCGGTGGGAGCAAACGCGCGCCACAGGCCATGAGTGCTACAGCGAGCGCCGTGACTGCAGGATACTCGGACTCATCTGCACCTGCGAAATAGCCATGTTCAAACTGAGTTCAAACCGGCTGCCCAACCCGCGCGTCGACTCATGCGCCAACCTGGCGCCCAGCAATTCCCCCATCTGCCGGCAAATCGACAACCCGATCCCCAAGCCGCCGTAGCGCCGGGTCATCGAACCATCCACCTGGAAGAACCGCTGGTACAGGGTCGACTGGTCCAGGTCATCAAAGCCGATACCGCTATCACTGACCGTGAAGGTCAACGCCAGATCGTCCGGCCCCACGCGGCGGCCGCGCACCTGAATCATCACCCCACCCTGATGAGTGAACTTCAAACCGTTGTCCACCAGGCAGCCCAGGCAGTGCGCCAGTTTCTGCCCGTCACCGAGCAACCCGTCCGGCAGGTCGGCCGGGATATCCAGGCTCAGGTACAAACCTTTGCCCAAGGCCTGCCCGGCATAACCGGCGCGCAACCCCTGCAACAGGGCGCGCAGGCTGAACGGTGCTGGCTGCGCCCGTAGGCGGCCGGCCTGCAGTTCGGACAGGGTGAGGATCGCATCCACCATGTCCATCATGCCCTGGGCAGACCCCGCCGCCGTGCGATGGTACTGCGCCATTTCGGCCTCCATCGGCAGGGTGTGCATCAGCTCCAGCGAGCCAATCACGCCGTTCATCGGGGTACGCAGTTCATGGGTGACGCTGGCCAGAAACTCGTCCTTCAGACGGTTGCTCCTGGCCAGTTGCAGGTTCAGTTGCTCCAGTGTGCGCCCGGTTTCGCGCAGGGTCTGCGCCTGCTGCTCACGCAGGCTGTTGATACGGTCGGCCAGCGCCAGCGACAGCAAGGCCACCTCCAGCGCAGAACCCAACTGGCTGGCATACATGGTAATGAACACATTTGGCAGGTAGCCCAGCACCATCAAGGTGTTGACCAAGCCACCGAGCAGGAACGCAGTCCAGGCGATAATGAACCAGCGCGCCACGCGCAAGCCACGCCACCAGGCGTACAAGCCGGCGCTGAAGATGCTCACGGTAAACAGCAATGCCAGCAGCGTGGCCATGCGCAGGGCAATACCGTAGGGCATGCTCACCGCCAGCACCATGACCAGCGCGCCGCCCAGCATCAGTAGCTGCAGCAGCCGGTCGAAACCACGGCTGGTGTTGCCCAGTTGCAGGAAGTGCCGGGCGAACTGGCAACCGAACAGGCCGGAGGCACCAATGAACAGTGGCGTGGATGCATTCGCCCACCAGGGGCTGTCCGGCCAGAAGTAGGCCACGCCCGCACCGTTCACCGACACCTGGTACAACCCGAACGAGGCAATATAGAGGATGTAGTAGAGGTAGCTGACGTCGCGCACGCTGAGGTAGATGAACAGGTTGTACACCAGCATCACCAGCAACACGCCGTAGATCATCCCCAGCACATACAGGCGTGTGGGCTGCTCCTCCATGTAGGCCTCGGCGGACCACAGCGCCAACGGCGCCTGCACCGAACCCTGGCTGTGCAGCCGCAGGTAGGCGGTGGTCACCTTGCCAGGGGGCGACTGCAGTTCGAACAGGTAGTTGTTCTGCAGGATCTGCCGGCTGTCGTAGGGCAAGGCATCACCGGTGCGTTGCGCCAGGCGGTACAAGCCGCTGCTGTCAGGCAAAAATAGCTCAAGGTGATCCAGCGGCGGGTAGGCCAGCTCCAGCAGCCATTGCCGTGGTGCCACGCCAGGCGCGGCAAGCGGGCGCAACTCGACCTTGAGCCAGAACACCGAGGTAGAGTAACCGGCGTTCAGCACGTCTTCATGGTGGGCTTGGAAGTGTTTGGCGAACCCAGGGGCACTGACCTGGGCAATGCTGGCACTGCCATCGAGGTCTTCATAAACCTGCATGGCCTTGCCCAGTGGAAGATGCCGGGTAGCGTCGTCGAAATCGACCGCTCCGGCCAGCACGGGCAGCAAACCCAGAAGCACAATCAGCAAATAGCGCATACAGCCCCAGCATGGCCTGTCCGGTCGCGTCGCGGTAGCCTCCCATCCGTTTGAGACGACGTGATCCTGCAGAACCCGTTTGTCGAGTTATCCGAGCACTCTAGCATAGCTTCACAACCTGGTAATCGGCCATATAAAAACACAAAGAAAAGGCTCTAACTCAATGCTTTCAGAAGAAAAACAAAATCTAATCTGACCGTTCGATCAACAAATCTCGTTTGTCGGACGATCCGCCCAAACAGGTTTGGTGGTAAGCTCGCCGACCATGAATACCTACAGCTCCCGCCCCGTTGTCCTCTGTCTCTCCGGCCACGACCCCAGTGGCGGCGCCGGCTTGCAGGCAGATATCGAAGCCCTGATCGCCCAAGGCTGTCACGCTGCACCTGCAGTGACCGCCCTGACCGTGCAGGATACCGTCAACGTTTCCGACTTCCGCGTGCTCGACCGCGAGTGGGTGCTGGCCCAGGCCAACGCCGTGCTGGCCGACTCCACGGTGGCCGCCGTCAAGCTGGGCATGCTCGGCTCGATCGACATGGTTGACACCGTCGCCGAACTGCTGGCTGCCCACCCGCACCTGCCGCTGGTCTGCGACCCGGTGCTGCGGGCCGGTGGCGGTGGCCGCCTGGGCAAGGACGAAGTGGGTTATGCCCTGCGCGAACGCCTGCTGCCGCTGGCGACCATCGCCACGCCGAACCTGCCCGAAGCACGCATCCTCGCCGAGCTGCCTGAAGGCACCGCCGACGAATGCGCCGAAAAACTGTTGCCGTTCTGTAGACACCTGCTGATTACCGGCGGTCACGGCGACGAAGTCGAAATTCACAACCGCCTGTACACCCAGGACGGCCAGCAACACACCTGGACCTGCCAGCGCCTGCCAGGCAGCTACCACGGTTCGGGCTGCACGCTGGCCAGCGCCCTGGCGGGCCGCCTGGCCCTCGGCGAACAGCTGGAAAGCGCCGTGCGCAGCGCCCTGGACTATACCTGGCGCACCCTGCGTGATGCCGAGCAGTTGGGCAAAGGCCAGTTCGTGCCGCGCCGCCTGCCCCTGGACTTCTGCTCCTGATACGAGGCCTTCAATGAAGCTACGCGGTCTGTATGCCATCACCGACAGCCAGCTGCTCGCCGGCCGTTTCCTGTCCCATGTCGAGGCGGCCCTGGACGGCGGCGTGTGCCTGCTGCAGTACCGCGACAAAAGTGACGACGCGGCGCGCCGTCTGCGTGAAGCCGAAGGGCTTATGAAGCTCTGCGAGCGCTACGGCACCCAATTGCTGATCAACGACGACGCCGAACTGGCCGCACGCCTGGGCGTCGGCGTGCACCTGGGGCAGACGGACGGCCCGCTGACCCCGGCCCGCACCCTGCTCGGCCGCCAGGCGATCATCGGCTCCACCTGCCACGCCAGCCTCGAGCTGGCCGCCCAGGCCGCCAGCGAAGGCGCCAGCTACGTGGCCTTTGGCCGCTTCTTCAACTCCGTCACCAAGCCGGGCGCGCCCGCTGCCAACGTCGACCTGCTGGAGCAGGCCCGCGCCCAGGTGAAGCTGCCAATCGCGGTGATCGGCGGCATCACCCTCGACAACGCCGCCCCGCTGGTCGCCCATGGCGCCGACCTGCTGGCGGTGATCCACGGCCTGTTCGGTGCCGACAGCGCGCAGGAAGTCACCCGCCGCGCCCGCGCCTTCAATGCCTTGTTCGCATCCTGATTTCGAGAGAACTTCCATGTCCCGTTCCGAAGACCTGTTCGCCAAAGCCCAGAAGCACATCCCCGGTGGCGTCAACTCGCCGGTCCGCGCTTTCAAGAGCGTTGGCGGCACGCCGCTGTTCTTCAAGCATGCCGAAGGCGCCTATGTCGTTGACGAGGACGACAAGCGCTACGTCGACTACGTTGGCTCCTGGGGCCCGATGATCCTCGGTCACGGCCACCCGGACGTGCTGGACTCGGTACGCAAGCAACTGGAGCACGGCCTGTCCTATGGCGCACCGACCGCCATGGAAACCGACATGGCCGACCTGGTCTGCTCGCTGGTGCCGTCCATGGAAATGGTGCGCATGGTCAGCTCGGGCACCGAAGCCACCATGAGCGCCATCCGCCTGGCCCGTGGCTACACCGGCCGTGACGCCATCATCAAGTTCGAAGGCTGCTACCACGGCCACTCCGACAGCCTGCTGGTAAAAGCCGGCTCCGGCTTGCTGACCCAAGGCGTGCCAAGCTCGGCAGGCGTGCCGGCGGACTTCGCCAAGCACACCCTGACCCTGCCGTTCAACGACATCGCCGCGGTCGAGAAGACACTGGCAGAAGTCGGCCAGACCGTGGCCTGCATCATTGTCGAGCCGGTGGCTGGCAACATGAACTGCGTCCCCCCGGCGCCGGGCTTCCTTGAAGGCCTGCGCGAGCAGTGCGACAAGCATGGCGTGGTGCTGATCTTCGACGAAGTGATGACCGGCTTCCGCGTCTCGCTCGGTGGCGCCCAGGGCCACTATGGCATCAAGCCGGACCTGTCCACCTTCGGCAAGATCGTCGGCGGCGGCATGCCGGTCGGCTGCTTCGGCGGCAAACGTGAAATCATGGGCTGCATCGCTCCGCTCGGCCCGGTCTACCAGGCGGGCACCCTGTCGGGCAACCCGCTGGCCATGGCCGCCGGCCTGACCACCCTGAAGCTGATCAGCCGCCCAGGCTTCCACGCCGAACTGACCGACTACACCAGCCGCATGCTCGACGGCCTGCAGCAGCGCGCCGATGCGGCTGGCGTACCATTCGTCACCACCCAGGCCGGCGCCATGTTCGGCCTGTACTTCAGCGGCGCTGACGACATTGTCACCTTCGAAGACGTGATGGCCAGCGATGCCGAACGCTTCAAGCGCTTCTTCCACCTGATGCTCGACGGTGGCGTGTACCTGGCGCCGAGCGCGTTCGAGGCGGGCTTCACCTCCATCGCCCATGGCGACAAGGAGCTGCAGATCACCCTGGATGCGGCTGAAAAGGCTTTTGCAGCGCTGAAATAAGCAGTTGCTCCCCTTTGTGGGAGCGGCCTTGCGTCGCGATAGGGGCGCAAAGCGGCCCCAGCGATTGATGCATTTTTGCTGAAATTTTGGGGCTGCTGCGCAGCCCTATCGCGACACAAGGCCGCGCCCACAGCGGCTGGTAGAGGCAACAAAAGACCGCGCACAATCAGCTAACGCCCCCAACCAAGCAGAAATTCGAGTAAAACTTTGTAAGGTTGGCGCTGCTTATCCCATAATGTGCCACCAGAGACATTGGCCGCAGCTTTGCAGAGGTAAGTCGATCCCCATGAACCGCACCGGCCGCGCCCTGACCCTGGGCTGCCTGTTGCTTCTTCAGCCCCTGCTGGCCTTGGCGGAGGGCGGTAACTCGTTGCTGATTCCGGCGACGGGCCGCTGCACCTTGAACGTTCAGCCTGAAGACCTGGCAAACGCCCTCAAGGCCTGCGAGCAGACGGCAACCGCGGGGGATGCCCAGGCGCAGTTCGAACTGGGCGAGTACTACTACACGCAAACGCCAAAAAAACTCGACAAAGCCCTGGACTGGTTCCAGAAGGCTTCGCTGCAAGGCCAGGCTGATGCCCAGTATCGCCTGGGTGCCATGTTCTTCCATGGTGAAGGGGTCAAGGCCAACAACGTACAGGCCTACATTCTGCTGAAGATGGCCGCGGTCAATGGCGCCGAAGATGCGCTGGACATGGCCGACGAAGTGACCGAGCAAATGCCCCGCGACGAGCTGGAGCATGCCACCCAGGTGCTCGGCCAGATCTTCCGCAAATACCTGCTGGAACTGCAGAACGCCGAAGGCCGCACGCCGTTCTCGCCACTCCCCTGAGGGTTACTTTTCCGGCATCGGCATCGGGAACGGCATGACATTGCCGCCACCCTTGGCTTCGCTGATTTTCGCCGTGCCCAGTCGCTCCACCTCATCGATGCGCACAATCGCATGCATCGGCACGAAACTGCGGATAACGCCCTCGAACTGGCTCTTGAGCTTCTCCTCGCTCGGGTCCACCACCAGTTGCGAGCGCTCGCCGAACACGAACTCCTCGATTTCCAGAAAACCCCAAAGGTCGCTCTGGTAGATCTGCTTGGCGTACATCTCGAAGACCTGCCCCTGGTTGAGGAAGATCACTTTATAGATGGCAGGTTCGCGTTTGCTCATGTTCGACGGGATAACACATGCGTAAGAAAAGGCGGGCATCATAGCAGTGCCGGCCTGCTCGCGGGTAAACCCGCGACGAGGCCGGAACAGGCCGCACATACCGTTGAACGTTTCAGTGCTTTCGCCACTGCCATTCAAGGGTTATTCTTGAGTTCACATCCATCGCCGTCGAGCGGCTAAAAACGACCTTGAACGCACCCATAGAACCCCATCGTTTCATCCTCGAGCCCTTCGAGGCCCACCGTTTCGCCAACTTGTGCGGCCAGTTCGACGAGCACCTGCGCCTGATCGAACAGCGCCTTGCAATCGAAATCCGCAACCGCGGCAATCAGTTCGAACTGATCGGCGAACCCAGGACCACCTCCGCTGCCGAACAGCTGCTGCGCCGTCTCTACCGCGAGACCAAGGCCACCGACCTGTCGCCGGAAACCGTGCACCTGTACCTGCAGGAATCGGCTGTCGAGAACATCGACAACCCGGCCGTCAACGAGGTCAGCGTGTCGTTGCGCACGCGCAAGGGCAACATCCGCCCGCGCGGGCTCAACCAGCAGCGCTACGTGAAGGAAATCCTGGCCAACGACATCAACTTCGGCATCGGCCCGGCCGGTACCGGCAAGACCTACCTGGCCGTGGCCTGCGCCGTGGACGCGCTGGAGCGCGAACAGGTGCGCCGCATCCTGCTGGTGCGCCCGGCGGTCGAGGCGGGTGAAAAGCTCGGCTTCCTGCCCGGCGACCTGGCACAGAAGATCGACCCGTACCTGCGCCCACTGTACGACGCGCTGTACGAAATGCTCGGCTTCGAACACGTTGCCAAGCTGATCGAACGCCAGGTGATCGAGATCGCCCCGCTGGCCTACATGCGTGGCCGCACCCTGAACAACAGCTTCATCATCCTCGACGAAAGCCAGAACACCACGCTGGAACAGATGAAAATGTTCCTCACCCGCATCGGCTTCGGCTCCACGGCGGTGATCACCGGTGACATCACCCAGGTCGACCTGCCACGGGGCACCAAGTCGGGCCTGGCACACGTCATCGAGGTGCTCGAGGACGTTCCGGGTATCAGCTTCACCCACTTCCAACCCAAAGATGTGGTTCGTCACCCACTGGTGCAGCGCATCGTCGAGGCCTACGACCGCTTCGAAGGCCGCCAGAACAAGCCCGAGGCGCCCGGCAAAGATGCTTGAACTTGATATCCAACGGGCCACGGATGCCGCCGCCCCGGATGACGCCGCCTTCCGCCGCTGGTGCGAACTGGCCCTGCGCCAGCGCACCGCCGACTCTGAAATGACCATTCGCCTGGTCGACGAAGCCGAAGGCCGCGAGCTGAACCACACCTACCGGCACAAAGACTACGCGACCAACGTGCTGTCGTTCCCGGCCGATGTGCCCGATGACCTGCTCGATATCCCGCTACTGGGCGACCTGGTGATCTGCGTGGCGGTGGTCGAGCGCGAAGCGGCCGAACAGGGCAAATCGCTGGAAGCGCACTGGGCACACCTGGTCATGCACGGTTGCCTGCACCTGCTCGGCTACGACCACATCGAGGATGAGGAAGCCGAGGAAATGGAAGGCCTGGAACGGGAATTGCTGGCAGAACTGGGTCACCCCGACCCGTACGCCGACGATGAAACCGACACAATCACACACTGATACACGAAGGATCACGAGAACCGCCATGAGCGAAGATCGATCGAGCAACGGGCAGAAGTCCTGGTTGGGTAAACTGACCCAGGCTTTTGCCCATGAGCCGAAAAACCGCCAGGAGCTGCTTGAGCTGCTGCGCGAAGCCCATCAGAACAAACTGCTGGACAGCGAAGCACTGACCATCGTCGAAGGCGCCATCCAGGTCGCCGACCTGCAGGTGCGCGACATCATGGTGCCGCGCTCGCAGATGAACAGCATCAAGGCAGGTCAGTCGCCACGCGAGTTCCTGCCGGCGGTGATCGACGCCGCGCACTCGCGCTACCCGGTCATCGGCGAAAGCCATGACGATGTGCTCGGGATCCTGCTCGCCAAAGACCTGCTGCCGTTGATCCTCAAGGAGAACGGCGACAGCTTCAACATCAAGGACCTGCTGCGCCCGGCCACCTTCGTGCCCGAGTCCAAGCGCCTGAACGTGTTGCTGCGCGAGTTCCGCGCCAACCATAACCACATGGCCATCGTCATCGACGAATATGGCGGTGTAGCGGGCCTGGTCACCATCGAGGACGTGCTTGAGCAGATCGTCGGCGACATCGAGGACGAGCACGACGTCGAGGAAGACAGCTACATCAAGCCGCTGCCCAGCGGTGATTTCCTGGTCAAGGCGCTTACCCCGATCGAGAACTTCAACGAGTTCTTCGACAGCGAGTTCTCCGATGACGAGTTCGACACGGTCGGCGGCCTGGTGATGAGCGCCTTTGGCCACCTGCCCAAGCGCAACGAAACCACCGAGATCGGGTCTTACAAGTTCCGTATTCTCAACGCCGACAGCCGGCGGATACACTTGCTGCGCCTGACCCCGATCACCCGTTAAGGACAAACATGCGTTGGATCACCCGCCCCGGCTGGCCCGGTAACCTGCTGGCCCTGGCGGCCGGTGCTTCCACCCTACTGGCCTTGGCGCCGTTCGACATCTGGCCGCTGGCCGTGCTGTCCATCGCCATGCTCTACCTCGGCTTACGCGAGCTCAGCCCGCGCCAGGCCATGTGGCGTGGCTGGTGGTTCGGTTTTGGCCTGTATGGCGCTGGCACCTGGTGGATCTACGTCAGCATGAACACCTATGGCGGCGCCTCGCCGCTGTTGGCCATTCTGCTGCTGTTGGCGTTTTTCGCCGCCCTGGCGTGGTTCTTTGCCCTGCCCACCTGGTTATGGGCGCGCTGGCTACGGCGCAACGAAGCGCCACTGGCCGACGCCCTGTGCTTCGCCGCCCTGTGGCTGCTGCAAGAGGCCTTCCGCGGCTGGTTCCTGACCGGCTTCCCCTGGCTCTACGCCGGCTACAGCCAGCTGGACGGCCCACTGGCCGGCCTGGCACCACTGGGCGGCGTGTGGCTCATATCCTTCACCCTGGCCCTCACCGCTGCCCTGCTGTGCAACCTGCACCGCCTGCGCGCCCGCCCCTCGTTCCTGGCGGTGGCCACTGTACTGCTACTGGCCCCTTGGGTGCTGGGCCTGGCGCTCAAGGGCCATGCCTGGACCAAGCCGGCTGGCGACCCGCTGAAAGTGGCGGCAATCCAGGGCAACGTCGAGCAGGACCTGAAATGGGACCCGGCACACATCGACGCGCAACTGGCGCTGTACCGCGACCTGAGCTTCAGTTCCAAGCCGGTGGACCTGCTTGTCTGGCCGGAAACTGCGGTGCCGGTACTCAAGGACCAGGCGCAAGGCTACATCGACGTAATGGGCCGCTTCGCCGCCGAGCGGCATTCGGCGCTGATCACCGGCGTACCAGTGCGTGAAGAAGTGCACCACCAGCGCCGCTACTACAACGGCATCACTGCCACTGGCGAAGGTGACGGCACCTACCTCAAGCAAAAGCTGGTGCCGTTTGGCGAATATGTACCGCTGCAAGACCTGCTGCGTGGCGCCATCGAGTTCTTCAACCTGCCCATGTCGGACTTTGCCCGCGGGCCGGAGGACCAGCCGCTGCTGCAGGCCAAGGGTTACCAGATTGCGCCGTACATCTGTTACGAGGTGGTCTACCCCGAGTTCGCCGCCGGCCTGGCCGCACGCAGCGACCTGCTGCTGACCATCAGCAACGACACCTGGTTCGGTAAATCGATCGGCCCCTTGCAGCACCTGCAAATGGCACAAATGCGTGCGCTGGAAGCCGGCCGCTGGATGATCCGCGCCACCAACAACGGCGTGACTGCGCTGATCGACCCATTTGGCCGCATTACCACGCAGATTCCGCAGTTCCAGCAAGCCGTGCTGTATGGCGAAGTAGTACCGATGCAGCAACTGACGCCTTACCTGCAATGGCGTTCGTGGCCGCTGGCGATTGTCTGTGCGCTGCTGCTGGGTTGGGCGTTGCTGGCAGGCCGCATAGCCAAGACTGTTTAAGTTCTCCTGCACTGGCCTCTTCGCGGGTAAACCCGCTCCCACAGGTACACCACCGCCCGAGAAACCTGTGCGGCTTCTGTGGGGGCGGGTTTACCCGCGAAGAGGCCGGTACAGGCGACAGAAGGCTCAATAGAACACCCGATACCCCACCAACCCCACCACTTCATTGAACAACTGCCCGCTTTGCCACATCGCCCGGCTCTCGGGCAACAAGCCCGCAAACGGCCGCGCATGATCGCGCCCCAGGAACCCCACCGGCGCCGGCACCACCTCGAACCCCGCCTGTTCAAAGCTCCAGCGCGAGCGTTGCATGTGCCAGGCCTGGGTTACCAGCACCACCCGGCGAATCCCCAACGGCTGCAGCACCTTGGCCGTCAGCTGGGCATTTTCCCAGGTCGTGCGGCTGGCCTCTTCGCGCCACTTCACCGCGACAGCGAAGTCTTCCTGCAGGCGATCAGCCATCAGCCGAGCCTCACTGGGCGGCGTGCCGTAATGCAGCCCGCCACTGGTCAACACTGGCAGGCCCGAGGCCTTGGCCAATCGCGCAGCAAAGCGCATGCGCTCAAGTGCCGTGGCGGTGGGCTGGTCACTGCCGCCCCAAGCCGGGTCACCGCGTTCGCGCCCCGCGCCCAGCACCACAATGGCATCGGCCCGGCTCGCCAGGCCTGCCCAGTCGCCCACCACCAGTGGCGGCTCGGTTTCCAGTTGCCGAGCCGTTTCCTGCACCACCAGCGGCAGGCTCATCAACCATAGGCCACCCAACCCCACGGCAAAGCACAGCACCGCCAGCCGTGGCCGCCGCGTACGCAGCCACCAAGCCGCAAGCAGCAGCAGGAACAAGACGCCCGGCGGCATCAGCCATTGTTTGATGAAAAATCGGATCGGCATCGGCCACACCTCCTTGGCAGGCGTGCAGCCTAGAAGGATCGACGCCGGTCAACAAGTGCGCTCCGGCGTCGATCTGAGTTGTGTGATATTGAAGAACCGGCGCGCGATGGCCTGCGCCTGGCGTCCTGAACGGCTAGCGATGTGGCAGCGTCCTGGATCTCGCCGTACTGGCGGGGCGTTTCTTGTCCTTGAGCCAAATGATCTTGGCCGATGTCGGCTCCGCTTGTGGGTAACTGCCAACAGAGGCATTGTGGCGCTCCGGGAGGGATTCCAGGTAGGCCCTGATCACTTCGAACTCTGCGTGGCTCAGGCCACGCAACTCCAGCTCGGCTGGCATCTCGTCGCGCAATCGTACCGAGGTCCTGGCCACTTCCAGTGCCAGGCCAAGCCGGTCGATCAGGCGTTCGTAAAGCTCCGGTTTCATAGCGGGTAGCTGCGTCTCTCCCATCCGTTCACCTCATTGAAGATAAAGAATATCTCCCCCCACACCTGAGCTTAGCGGCGCTATGAAAAGCAGCCGGACGCCGCGACCAGCGGGCATTCGCAACGAAGGTTTCCCACGATGCACAGCGCTGCTGTATGCTACGGCGTTCACTCTAAACGACACCGGAGTGCCGGACGCAGCGAGGTTCCGCTGCCTGGAACAAGGTCTCTTCTCTCTCAGCCAAAAGTAGCCATGCACGAACAATACACGCCCCGTGATATCGAAGCCGCCGCCCAGAAGTTCTGGGACGAGCAACAATCGTTCGCTGTTACCGAACAGCCAGGCAAAGACACTTACTATTGCCTATCGATGTTCCCGTACCCGAGCGGCAAGCTACACATGGGCCACGTGCGCAACTACACCATCGGTGACGTGATTGCCCGCTACCAGCGCATGCTGGGCAAGAACGTCCTGCAACCGATGGGCTGGGACGCTTTCGGCATGCCCGCGGAAAACGCGGCGATGAAAAACAACGTCGCCCCGGCCAAGTGGACGTACGAAAACATCGACTACATGAAGACCCAGCTCAAGAGCCTGGGCCTGGCCATCGACTGGGCACGTGAAGTCACCACCTGCAAACCCGACTACTACCGTTGGGAGCAGTGGCTGTTCACCCGCCTGTTCGAGAAAGGCATCATCTACCGCAAGAACGGCACCGTGAACTGGGACCCGGCGGACCAGACCGTACTGGCCAACGAACAGGTCATCGACGGCCGTGGCTGGCGTTCGGGCGCGCTGATCGAAAAGCGCGAAATCCCGATGTACTACTTCCGCATCACCGACTACGCCGACGAGCTGCTGGAAAGCCTCGACGAGCTGCCGGGCTGGCCTGAACAGGTCAAGACCATGCAGCGCAACTGGATCGGCAAGTCGCGCGGCATGGAAGTCCAGTTCCCGTACGACCAGGCCAGCATTGGCCATGAAGGTACGCTGAAGGTCTTCACCACCCGTCCCGACACGCTGATGGGCGCCACCTACGTCGCCGTCGCCGCTGAGCACCCGTTGGCCACCCAAGCCGCCCAGGGCAACCCGGCGCTGCAGGCGTTCATCGACGAATGCAAGAGCGGCAGCGTTGCCGAAGCCGACATGGCCACCCAGGAGAAGAAGGGCATGGCCACTTCCCTGCTGGTCGAGCACCCGCTGACTGGCGAGAAGCTGCCGGTATGGGTCGCCAACTACGTGCTGATGCACTACGGCGATGGCGCGGTCATGGCCGTGCCAGCCCACGACGAGCGCGACTTCGAGTTCGCCCACAAGTACAACCTGCCGGTCAAGGCCGTGGTGCGCACCAGCGCTGGCGATGAAGTCGGCAGCGAGTGGCAGGCCGCCTATGGCGAGCACGGCCAACTGATCAATTCCGCCGAGTTCGACGGCCTGGACTTCGCTGGCGCCTTCGACGCCATCGAAGCAGCCCTGATCCGCAAGGAACTGGGCAAATCGCGTACCCAGTTCCGCCTGCGCGACTGGGGTATCAGCCGTCAGCGCTACTGGGGCTGCCCGATCCCGATCATCCACTGCCCGTCCTGCGGCGACGTACCGGTGCCGGAAGACCAGCTGCCGGTCACCCTGCCGGAGAACGTGGTGCCGGACGGCGCCGGCTCGCCACTGGCGCGCATGCCTGAATTCTACGAATGCACCTGCCCGAAATGCGGCACCGCGGCCAAGCGCGAAACCGACACCATGGACACCTTCGTCGAGTCGTCCTGGTACTTCGCCCGCTACGCCTCGCCAAACTACGACAAAGGCCTGGTCGACCCGAAAGCAGCCAACCATTGGCTGCCGGTGGATCAGTACATCGGTGGCATCGAGCACGCGATCCTGCACCTGCTGTACGCGCGCTTCTTCCACAAGCTGATGCGTGACGAAGGCCTGGTGACCTCGAACGAGCCGTTCAAGAACCTGCTGACCCAGGGCATGGTGGTCGCCGAGACCTACTACCGTGTGGCCAGCAACGGCGGCAAGGACTGGTTCAACCCGGCCGATGTCGAAATCGAGCGCGATGCCAAGGCCAAGATCATTGGCGCACGCCTGAAGACCGACGGCCTGCCGGTGGAAATCGGTGGCACCGAAAAGATGTCGAAGTCGAAGAACAACGGCGTCGACCCGCAGTCCATGATCGAAGCCTACGGCGCCGACACCTGCCGCCTGTTCATGATGTTCGCCTCGCCGCCCGACATGAGCCTGGAATGGTCCGACTCCGGCGTCGAAGGCGCCAGCCGCTTCCTGCGCCGTGTCTGGCGCCTGGCTCAGGCTCACGTCAGCCAGGGCCTGCCAGGCAAGCTGGATGTTGCCACCCTGGACGACGCGCAAAAGGTCATCCGCCGCGCCATTCACGCTACCATCAAGCAGGCCAGCACCGACGTGGGCCAGTTCCACAAGTTCAACACCGCCATCGCCCAGGTGATGACCGTGATGAACGTGCTGGAAAAGGCCCCGCAAGCCACCGAACAGGACCGCGCCCTGCTGCAGGAAGGCCTGGAAGCCGTCACCTTGCTGCTGGCGCCGATCACCCCGCACATCTCCCACGAGCTGTGGCAGCAACTGGGCCACGCAGGGTCGGTGATCGATGCCGCCTGGCCGAGCGTCGACGAACAAGCGCTGGTGCAGGACACCATTACCCTGGTGGTTCAGGTCAACGGTAAACTGCGCGGCCAGGTCGAAATGCCTGCCGCTGCCAGCCGCGAAGAAGTCGAGGCCGCTGCCCGCAGCAACGAGAATGTCCTGCGCTTCATTGATGGTCTGACCATCCGCAAGGTCATCGTGGTACCGGGCAAGCTGGTCAACATCGTCGCCAACTGATGAAAACGCCCACCCGCATTGGCTGCGGGTGGGCGGAACAGGCCCACAAGGGAGCAACAACATGATCAAACGCAATTTGCTGGTAATCGGCCTGGCGGTCATGCTGAGCGCCTGCGGTTTCCAGCTGCGCGGCACCGGCTCCACCGAGCTGAGCGTGAAGGAAATGGACGTCAGCGCACGCAATGCCTACGGCCCGACCGTGGTTCAACTGCGTGAAGTACTGGAACGTAGCGGCGTCAACGTGCACGCAGGTGCACCGTATCGCCTGGTGCTGACCAACGAACAGGAGCGTGAGCGCTCGGCCACTTACAACAGTGGCAACCGTACCGCCGAGTACGAGCTGACCACAGAGCTGAACTACAGCATCCAGGGCCTGAATAACCTGGAGCTGATGAGCGACAAGCTGGAAGTGCGCAAGATCTACGTGCGTGACGGCTCGAACATCACCGGTTCCGAGCAGGAAGCCAACCGCGCCCGTGAAGAAATGCGCCGCGACCTGGTCAACGGCATGGTCGTGCGTTTGCAAATGCTGACCCCGTCCCAGCTGGACGAGCTGCAGCGTAAAGCCGACGAGCGCGCCAAAGCCGAAGCTGCCGCGTTGGAGGCTGCCCGCCGCCAGCAAGCCGAAACACCTCAGCAATCGCCACTGGAAGTACCGGGCAACTAAGCCCGTGCGGGGCGCCCTCGGGTGCCCCGCCTGTTCCCCATGAAGCTCGCCCCCGCCCAACTCAACAAGCACCTGCAAGGCGCCCTGGCACCGGTCTACGTGGTCAGCGGCGACGACCCGCTGCTGTGCCAGGAAGCCGCCGACGCCATCCGCAATGCCGCGCGGCAGCAAGGTTTCGACGAACGCCAGGTATTCAGTGCCGACGCCAACTTCGACTGGGGCACGCTGCTCCAGGCTGGCGCCAGCCTCTCGCTGTTCGCCCAACGCCGCCTGCTGGAACTGCGCCTGCCCTCGGGCAAGCCCGGTGACAAGGGCGCCGCCGCGCTGATGGAGTACTGCGCCAACCCTGCCGAAGACACCCTGCTGCTGATCAGCCTGCCCAAGCTCGACGGCAGTGCGCAGAAGACCAAGTGGGGCAAGGCATTGATCGAAGGCGCCCACTGCCAGTTCATCCAGATCTGGCCGGTGGATGTGCACCAGTTGCCGCAGTGGATCAACCAGCGCCTGCAACAGGCCGGTTTATCAGCACAGCGTGACGCCGTCGACCTGATTGCCGCCCGTGTGGAAGGCAACCTGCTGGCAGCCGCGCAGGAAATCGAAAAGCTCAAATTGCTGGCCGAAGGCAGCCAAATCACCGTGGAAACCGTGCAGGCCGCCGTGGCCGACAGTGCCCGCTTCGATGTCTTCGGCCTGGTCGATGCCATTCTCAACGGCGAAGCTGCACATGCGCTGCGCATGCTCGAAGGCTTGCGCGGTGAGGGTGTGGAGCCGCCAGTCATCCTCTGGGCCCTGGCCCGCGAGCTGCGTCAGCTGGCTGGGTTGGCCCAACAGTTCAGCCAGGGCGTGCCGCTGGACAAAGCCTTCAGCCAGGCCCGCCCGCCTGTCTGGGACAAACGCAGGCCGCTGGTCAGCAAGGCCCTGCAGCGCCTCTCGGCGCAGCGCTGGGCGCAGTTGCTGCAGGACGCCCAGCGCATCGATGCGCAAATCAAGGGCCAGGCGGAGGGATCGCCCTGGACGGGCCTGGCGCGGCTATCACTGTTGATGGCTGGGCAGCGCCTGACCCTCCCCCCTGAGTAATGGGGGCTGCTTTGCAGCCCTTTCGCGGCCATAAACACAATCAATTGGCCCCACCCCGCACCACGCCCTACAGTGCGCCCCGAAACCCACCCAACCGGGGAACCCCGCCATGAGCAAAAAGCCGAAAAAACACGGCCCCAACAAGGCCAAGTCGATCATCGCCCAGCCCCTGTTCCGCTGTCGCCAGGAACAACCCGACAAGGGCAAAGGCAGCTACCGCCGCGAAGCCTTCCAATCGAGAGATTGGGAGGCTTCCTACTTTTTGGCGGCATGAAAGCATCGCAAGCGCAGGCATGGTATGGTCGTCACCTGACCTGCAATTCTGGATCTGTGCATGCTCTTCCGTCTTCTCCCCCGCTGGGAAACCCGCCAGCTGATCGCGGCCTCCAGCTTCATCCTGCTTGTGGCCTGCGCGGAAAAACCCACCGCCGCCGACGCACTGCCGCTGGCCCCTGCCCAACCCGCTCCAGTGGTGACTGTGCCCGGCACAACGCCTGACGTCAGCACTGAAATCCAGCCTCTGCAAACCTTCGCCCAGTGGCAGGCAGGCTTCCGCCAGCAAGCCCTGCAAGCCGGCATCTCGCCGAGCACCTTCGACCGAGCCTTCCTCGGCGTCACCCCCGATATGGACGTGATCAAGGCCGACCGCAGCCAGCCGGAGTTCACCCGCCCGGTATGGGAATACCTCGAAGGCGCCCTGTCGCCCCTGCGCGTGCGCAACGGCAAGAAGCTGCTGGAGCAGAACGCCGAACTGCTGACCCGCCTCGAACAACGCTATGGCGTCGACCGCCAGGTGCTGGTCGCGGTGTGGGGCATGGAAAGCAACTTTGGCCAGTTCCAGGGCAACAAGTCGGTGATCCGCTCGCTGGCCACCCTGGCCTATGAGGGCCGCCGCCCGCAGTTCGCCCAGGACCAGCTCATCGCCGCGCTACAGATCATTCAGCATGGCGACATCCAGCCCGAGGCCATGCGCGGTTCGTGGGCCGGCGCCATGGGCCAGACCCAGTTCATCCCGACCACCTACAACACCCATGCCGTGGACTTCGACGGTGATGGCCGCCGCGACATCTGGAACAGCACACCGGACGCCCTGGCCTCGACCGCGCATTACCTGCAAAGCTCGGGCTGGAAGCGTGGTCAGCCGTGGGGCTTCGAGGTACAGGTGCCGGCTGGTTTCGACTTCTGGCAGGCCGATGGCGCGCTGCGCAAACCGGTGAGCGAATGGCTGGCGATGGGCGTGAAACTGCCAGCAGGCACCCAGCTGCCGGCCGGTAGCAACCAGCTGTCTGCCGCCCTGCTGCTGCCGGCTGGCGCGCGCGGGCCGGCGTTCCTGGTACTGGACAACTTCCGCGCCATTCTCAAGTACAACAACTCGTCGTCCTACGCGCTGGCAGTGAGCCTGTTGGGTGACCGCTTTAGCGGCTGGGGCTTCATTGCCGGCGCTTGGCCGAAGGAAGACTTGCCGCTCAGCCGCAGCGAGCGCATGGAGTTGCAGAACCTGCTGAACAGCCGTGGGCATGATGCGGGCAATGCCGATGGCATTATCGGCGCCAACACCCGCAAGGCAATCCGTAATGCCCAGCAGGGGCTGGGGTGGCCGGCGGATGGATACCCGACCCACAAGCTGCTCGAGAGCTTGCGCCAGCAGTGAGATTGCCCGGGCCGCTCCCACAGGAGGATCGCATCGCTCTGGTGGGAGCGACCTTGTGTCGCGATGGGCTGCAACGCAGCCCCGGCAATCTCAAGCCTTGTACAAGTCCTGCTCCAGCACCAAGCTCTGCCGATCACTGTCCAGCCTGACCCGAGCCCCCAGCGGCAAACATACATTCGGGTCGCAATGCCCACTGCGCCACCCCGCCAGCACCGGCACACCCAGCGGCGCGAAAGTGTCCTCCAGCAACGGCGCCAACGCCGCCGTGGTAATCCCGGCAAAGTCCCCCACCAGCACACCTTTCACCCCTTCCAGCTTGCCTGCCAGACGCAACTGGGTCAGCAACCGGTCCACCCGGTACAACGGCTCGTTGACGTCCTCGATGAACAGGATGCACCCCTGGGTATCCAGTTCGGCAAGGGTCCCCATGGTCGCACCCAACATAGACAGGTTGCCGCCCAGCAGCGGCCCGCTGGCCGCTCCCGGCAACACACTGCTCAAGGCATAGTCCGCCGGGTGCGCGATCTGCTCGCCTGCCCGCACATGCCCGCCCAATTGCGCCAGCAACGACGACTCGGTCGGTGGCAACTTCGCCCCCAACAGGTCGGCATTGAGCATCCCCCATGGAAGGTAACCAGCCCGGCATGCCGGTAGATCGCCGTGTGCAACGCAGTGATGTCGCTGTAACCGATCAACGGCTTAGGGTTGCGCCGAACCAGCTCGAAGTCGAGCTGGTCGAGCAAGCGCATGCTGCCGTAGCCCCCACGCATGCACAGGATGGCGTCGATGGACGGGTCGGCAAAGGCATCGTGCAGGTCCTGCAGGCGCTGTTGGTCCGGCCCGGCCAGGTAACCCTGGGCTTGCAGGGCCCCCGGGTAGATACGACAACGGTAGCCACGGTCAGCGAACCACTGGCTGACCTTGTGCGTATCCAGACGCGCCGCACCCGCCGGGGCGACAATGGCAAAGCAGGCGTTGGCCGGCAGTGCGGCTGGCAGGCTGGGTTGAAAGGTTTCGGCGCAATTCATCGCGGCTCCTTGCAGCGCGTGTGGCACAAACAAAAATGCCGATGCCGCCTTACGGCGTGCATCGGCATAGGTCGCTCTGCGCTAGGCTCAGAGCTTGATCTTGGCTTCGTGAGCCTGTTGGTCGGCGTGGTACGAAGAGCGCACCAGCGGGCCGGAGGCAACGTTCTTGAAGCCCATCTTGTAACCTTCTTCGGCGAACCAGGCGAAGGTGTCCGGGTGCACGAAACGTTGTACCGGCAGGTGGCTGCGCGATGGCTGCAGGTACTGGCCGAGGGTGAGCATGTCGATTTCATGCTCACGCATGCGGTGCATCACCTCGATCACTTCTTCGTCGGTCTCGCCCAGGCCGAGCATCAAGCCCGACTTGGTCGGTACGTGCGGCACCATCTGCTTGAACTTCTGCAGCAGGTCCAGCGACCAGTCGTAGTCCGAGCCTGGGCGTGCGGCCTTGTACAGGCGCGGTACGGTTTCGAGGTTGTGGTTGAACACATCTGGCGGCTCTTGCGCGGTGATCTCCAACGCAACGTCCATGCGGCCACGGTAGTCCGGCACCAGGGTTTCCAGTTGCACACCCGGCGACAATGCGCGGATTTCGCGGATGCAGTCGGCAAAGTGCTGGGCACCGCCGTCACGCAGGTCGTCGCGGTCCACCGAGGTGATCACCACATACTTCAGGCGCAGGTCGGCAATCGCGACAGCCAGGTTTTTCGGCTCGTCCAGGTCCAGCGGTTTCGGCCGGCCGTGGCCAACGTCGCAGAACGGGCAACGACGGGTGCAGATGTCACCCATGATCATGAAGGTAGCGGTACCACCGGAGAAGCACTCGCCTAGGTTCGGGCAGGAGGCCTCTTCGCACACGCTGTGCAGCTTGTGCTTGCGCAGCAGTTGCTTGATGCGGTCTACCTCGGGCGACACCGGGATCCGCACGCGGATCCAGTCAGGCTTCTTCGGCAACTCGTCGGTAGGGATGATTTTTACCGGGATGCGCGCCACCTTGTCGGCGCCACGCAGCTTGACCCCAGCTTCCACCTTCTTTGGCGCTGGGCGCGGGGTGGCATCCTGGGTAGGTATCAGGTTCGGCACGGCTTCTTGCACAGTTGTCATATTCAGTCGATTCCGCCCGTGAGGGTCGTCTGCTCAGCGTAGTCGAGGTGCTTGACCAGCTGTCCGCGCAGCCTTGTCCTGACCTCGTCGAGTTCGATCGGGCCTGCCAGATCGCGCAGCTGGGTCATGGCCAGCCCCGCATAGCCGCAGGGGTTGATTCGGCGGAATGGCGCAAGGTCCATGTCCACGTTCAGGGCAAGGCCGTGGAACGAACGGCCGTTGCGGATTCGCAGGCCGAGGGAGGCGATTTTCGCTCCATCGACATAGACGCCCGGAGCATCGGGCTTGGCCGATGCCTGCACGTCGTAACTGGCGAGCAGGCCGATCAAGGCCTGTTCGATACGGCTGACCAGCTCACGCACGCCAAAGCCCAGCCGGCGCACGTCCAGCAGCAGGTAGGCCACCTGCTGACCGGGGCCATGATAGGTCACCTGGCCACCGCGGTCAGTCTGCACCACCGGGATGTCGCCCGGCACCAGCAGGTGCTCGGCCTTGCCAGCCTGGCCCTGGGTGAAGACCGCGGGGTGCTCGACCAGCCAGATTTCATCCTGGCTGTCCGGGCTGCGCTGCTCGGTAAAACGGCGCATGGCCTCCAGCACCGGTTCATAGGGCTGCAGGCCAAGCTCGCGAAAACCGAGGCAAGCGGACATCAGAGCACCATTTTCACGATGCCGGTAGCGCGCAGGGCGCTGTTGATATCGTGCAGCTGGTTCTCGCTTTCGGCAACGATGTGCAATTGCACGGTGGTGTACTTGCCTTCCTTGCTCTGGCGTTCGGCCAGGGTGGAAAGGTCGACTTTGGCGTGCTTGCTGAGAATCTCGATGACCGTGTCCTTGAAACCGACAACGGTATCGCCGATTACCTTGATCGGGTAATCGTCGCAAGGGAATTCGATCTTATGCGACTTGACGTCTGGTTCGCTCATGGCGGAAACGGCCTCGTAAGCCGTGGCAACAACAACGCCCCCGCGAGATACGCGGGGGCATGCAGGTCACGTATCAGTTGAACAACCCGTAGAAGAATAGACGGATGCTATCCCACATACGGCGGAAGAAACCACCTTCCTCGACGCCATCGAGGGCGATCAGGTCGGCGCTGTGAACCACTTTCTCGTCCAGTTTGACTTCCACTTTGCCGATCACGTCACCTTTGGCGATCGGTGCGGTGAGCTGCGGGTTCATGGTCATCGAAGCCTGCAGGCGCTTCAATTGGCCTTTAGGCATAGTCATGGTGAGGTCGTCAGCCAGGCCAGCCTTGATCTGGCCGGTGGCGCCCTTCCAGACCGGAGCCTGGGTCAGCTCGGTGCCCTTCTGGTAGAAGGTCTGGGTTTCGAAGAAGCGGAAGCCATAGGTCAGCAGCTTTTGGGTCTCGGCAGCACGCGACTGCTCGCTGTTGGTGCCGAACACCACGGCGATCAGGCGCTGGCCGTCACGAACGGCCGAAGCCACCATGCAGTAGCCGGCTTCGTCGGTGTGGCCGGTTTTCAGGCCATCGACGGTCTTGTCACGCCACAGCAGCAGGTTGCGGTTGGGCTGCTTGATGTTGTTCCAGAAGAACTCTTTCTGCGAGTAGATCGCGTAGTGAGCCGGGTCGACGGTGATGATCGCGCGGGCCAGGGTCGCCATGTCGTGCGCCGACGAGTAGTGCTCCGGGTTCGGCAGGCCAGTCGGGTTCATGAAGTGGCTGTTGGTCATGCCCAGGTCGGCAGCCGTCTTGTTCATCATGTCGGCAAACGCATCTTCGCTGCCGGCGATGTGCTCGGACAAGGCGACCGAGGCGTCGTTACCGGACTGAATGATGATGCCGTGCAGCAGGTCGCTGACAGTCACCTGGCTGCCAACCTTGATGAACATGCGCGAACCGCCGGTACGCCAGGCGTTTTCGCTGACGGTAACCGGGTCGTTCTCACCGATTTGGCCACGGCGGATGTCCAGGGTGGCGATGTAGGCGGTCATCAGCTTGGTCAGGCTGGCTGGCGGCAGGCGCTCGTCACCGTTGTTCTCGACCAGCACGTTGCCGCTGGACGCGTCCATGAGTACGTAGGACTTGGCTGCCAGTTGCGGTGGCGCCGGCGTCATCTGCTCTGCCGCGAAGGCGGCAGGCGTGATCATCAGCAGTACAGGCAGGCAAAGTCGTTTGGCAAGGTTGGTGATGTTCATCCGTCTCTCGAAAATCGCTAATGGTCTGAGATGTTCCCTGGGCAAGATCATGTGCCCAGCGCCAGTCAGTCTAGTTTTATGGCCGGTGGCCTGGCCCGCGAACGTGCGGCTTTATGTCGCTGCGGGCAAAAGCCGTCATTGTACATGGGCGCGCCCGGCAATTCATGACAAAACCGACAGTTTGGAGTTGCCCTGCAGGACCGGGCAAGCCCGCTTCCACAGTCAGTCAGCTGTGACCAGCTTGGCCTGCCCCAAGTTCGCCAGGCGGATGCTGTCTTGTGCTTGCTGGATCTCACCTTGGCTGCCAATCGGCCCCAGGCGCACGCGGTGCAGGGTCTGCTGGTTTCGCACGATCGAGCTGATGAACACCGGCGCGCTGACCATGGTGCTGAGCTTGGAGCGCAGCAACTCGGCAGCGTCCGGGTTGGCGAAAGCGCCTACCTGCAGGAAGCTGCCGCCGTTGCCGCCGGGTACATTGTTGCCACCTACCTGAACCGGCACCACCGGCGCCGCATGCTGCTGTGGCGGCGGGTCCATTGCTCGACGCGCCCGGTGCTGGCCGGGATCGCTTGGGTCTGCGCCACTTGTGGCTCTTTCAGCACCATCGGCGGCGTCTGGCCACGCTGGGCCCACCACTGCTGCGGGTCGATACCCTCGACGCGCACGTGCGCGGTGCCGATCTCCGCATAGCCGAGCTTTTTCGCCGCGGCATAGGACAGGTCGATGATGCGGTCGGAATAGAACGGGCCACGGTCGTTCACCCGCAGGATCACGCTACGGCCGTTGGCCAGGTTGGTCACCCGCACATAGGCCGGCAGCGGCAGGGTCTTGTGCGCCGCGCTCATGCCATACAGGTCGTACAGCTCGCCGTTAGCGGTGTTTTGCCCGTGGAACTTGGTGCCATACCACGACGCCGTGCCCTCGGCGCGGTAGTTGCGCGAGTCCTGCATCGGGTAGTACGTCTTGCCCAGCACCGTGTACGGGTTGGCCTTGTAGTTGCCGGTATGCACGGTCGGCGTGGCATCGGGGATCTTGTTCACATCCACGTCCCACCACGGTGCGCCGTCCTTGTGCGCCCGGTTGATGTCCAGGCCCGGCTGGCTGCGCACGACATTGCCACTGCTTTGCTGGGCCGGGCGGCTGGAAGAGCAACTGGCCAGCGCCACGCCGACGGCGAGGCAGGTGAACAGCTTGAAAGCGTTGCCAGAAATGATTGCACGCATTACTTGACGCCCCGTACTTGAACCAGCTGTTCCGCGAGCTGATGCACCGCCATGGCATACATCACGCTGCGGTTGTAGCGAGTGATCGCATAGAAGTTCTTCAGGCCCATCCAGTACTCGGGGCCGTTGTCGCCCTCGAGACGGAAGGCGGTAACCGGCAGATCATCGCGCAGCGAATCATGAACCGACCAGCCAAGCCCGCGCAACTCCCCTACCGTTTTCACCGGTTCGATGCCGGTAGTCAGGCCTTCGTCTGCGCGCTCACCTTCGATCCAGGCACGGCTGACCACACCCTCACCAGCCACCCAGCCGTGGCGCTTGAAGTAGCTGGCCACGCTGCCGATGGCATCGTCCGGGTTGTTCCAGATATTGATATGACCGTCGCCGTCGAAGTCCACCGCGTAGTTGCGAAAACTGCTTGGCATGAACTGCGGCAAGCCCATGGCGCCGGCGTACGAGCCCTTGAGCGTCAAGGGGTCGAGCTGTTCCTCACGCGCCAGCAGCAGGAACTCGCGCAGCTCCTTGCGGAAGAATTCGGCCCGTGGCGGGTAGTCGAAGCCCAAGGTCGACAGGGCGTCGATCACGCGGTAGTTGCCGGTATTGCGGCCGAAGAAGGTTTCCACGCCGATGATCGCGACAATGTACTGCGCCGGTACGCCGTATTCCTGCTCGGCACGCGCCAATACCGCCTCATGCTGGCGCCAGAAATCTACACCGCGGGCAATGCGCGCATCGGTGAGGAACATCGGCCGGTAGTCCTTCCACGGTTTTACCCGTTCGGCCGGGCGCGAAATGGCGTCGAGGATCGACTGCTTGCGCTGTACCTCACGGAACACGCCCATCAGTTGCTCAGGGGCAAAACCATAGTCGCGGCTCATTTCGCCAACGAACTCGGTTACCTGCGGCGAGCCCTCGTAATCACCGGCATGGGCCAGCTGTACAGCGCCGAACAGGCCCACCGCACCGATCCACGGCGCACAACGGGCAGCCCAGTTACGCACTGCTTGCATGAAATTGTTCACCTTATTCAAACCTGCGCGATCCATTTGCGGTGCGTATGGATCGACATCAGAACGCCAAACGCTGAAAGCAGCGTCACCAACGATGTTCCGCCATAACTGATGAAAGGCAGCGGCACGCCCACCACAGGCAGAAGGCCGCTGACCATTCCGATATTGACGAACACGTATACAAAAAAGGTCATGGTCAGGCTGCCCGCAAGCAGCTTGCCAAACAGGGTCTGTGCCTGGGCGGTGATCATCAGGCCACGGCCGATCAGCAGCAGGTAGACGATCAACAGCAGGCAGATACCGACCAGGCCGAATTCCTCACCAAGCACGGCGATGATGAAGTCGGTGTGGCTTTCCGGCAGGAAGTCCAGGTGCGACTGAGTGCCGAGCAGCCAGCCCTTGCCGAACACGCCGCCCGAGCCGATCGCCGCCTTGGACTGGATGATGTTCCAACCGGTGCCCAACGGGTCGCTTTCCGGGTCGAGGAAGGTCAGCACCCGCTGCTTCTGGTAGTCGTGCATGACGAAGAACCACATCGCCACCGCCACCGGCACCGTCGCGGCCAGCACGCTGAGGATCCAGCGCCAGCGCAGGCCACCCATGAACAGCACGAAGGCGCCGGAGGCGAGAATCAGCAAGGCTGTGCCCAGGTCGGGCTGACGCACGATCAGGATGAACGGCACGCCAATCAGCACCAGGCTGATTGCCACGTGCTTCAAATGCGGCGGCAAGGTGCGTTTGGACAGGTACCAGGCGATGGTCGCCGGCATGATGATCTTCATGAATTCCGAGGGCTGGAAGCGAATCACCCCGGGGATGTTGATCCAGCGCGTGGCGCCCATGGCGTTGTGGCCCATCACGTCCACCACTACCAGCAACAGCACCCCGGCCAGGTAGGCCAGCGGCACCCAGCGGGCCATGAAGCGCGGCTCCAGCTGGGCGATGACGAACATCGACACCAGGCCGATGCCGAACGAGGTGGCCTGCTTGAGCAGCAGGTCCCAGTTCTTGCCACTGGCCGAGTAAAGGACGAACAGGCTGCCAGCCGCAAGGGTCAGCAGAATGATCAGCAGGGGGCCGTCGACATGGATGCGCTGCAGAAAGCTGGCGCGCCGACGCATCACATCCTCGCTGGAGAGCATGCGATCGAAATTGTTCATCACAGAGGCGATTCCTGGGTAACGGTG
Organism: Pseudomonas putida; assembly: GCA_041071465.1. NCBI lineage: Bacteria > Pseudomonadati > Pseudomonadota > Gammaproteobacteria > Pseudomonadales > Pseudomonadaceae > Pseudomonas > Pseudomonas putida. The sequence goes on from CP163498.1 coordinate 1,497,509, forward strand.
GCAGGCGCGAACTCGGGCTTGAGCCGGCCATTTTCGTCGAGCAGCCAGGCGTCCATGATCTGGCGTACCACCGGCGCGGCGACGCCAGAGCCGGACTCACCGTTCTCGACCATCACCGACACCACGATTTTCGGGGCCTCGGCCGGGGCAAAAGCGACGAACAGCGCGTGGTCGCGGTGGCGCTCCTGGAGCTTGTTGCGGTCGTACTTTTCGCCCTGCTTGATCGCCACCACCTGGGCGGTACCGCTCTTGCCGGCAATGCGGTACTGAGCACCGGCGGCGGCCTTGCGCGCGGTACCACGGGCGTTGTGCATCACCTGCTCCATGCCATGGGTGACCTTGGCCCAGTCGGACTTGTCACGCAGCACGATGTCTTCCATCGGGTTGTCGTCCACCGGTGCCTGGCCTTCGATGGTCTTGGCCAGGTGCGGGCGGTTCCACACGCCTTTGTTGGCGATCAATGCAGTGGCCTGGGCCAGTTGCAGCGGCGTGGCCTGCATGTAGCCCTGGCCGATGCCGAGAATCAGGGTTTCGCCGGGGAACCAGGCCTGGCGACGGGTAGCACGCTTCCATTCGCGCGAAGGCATCAACCCGGCGGACTCCTCGAACATGTCGAGGGAAACCCGCTGGCCGATGCCGAACTTGTTCATGTAGCTGGACAGCCGATCGATGCCCATCTTGTGCGCAAGGTCGTAGAAGTAGGTGTCGTTGGACCGCATGATGGCGGTGTCCAGGTCGACCCAGCCATCACCGGAACGGTTCCAGTTACGGTATTTGTGATCGTAGTTGGGCAACTGGTAGTAGCCCGGGTCGAACACCCGGCTGCCCGCATTGACCACACCACTGTCCAGGCCAGCAATGGCCACCGCCGGCTTGATGGTCGAACCCGGTGGGTACAGGCCGCGCAGCACGCGGTTGAACAGCGGCCGGTCTATCGAGTCGCGCAGTTCGGCATAGGCCTTGAAGCTGATGCCGGTAACGAACAGGTTGGGGTCGAAGCTTGGCTGGCTGACCATCGCCAGCACCTCGCCGGTCCGAGGGTCGAGCGCCACCACCGCGCCGCGTCGGCCACCCAGGGCAGCCTCGGCAGCCTCCTGCAGCTTGATGTCCAGGCTCAGCACAATGTCCTTGCCCGGTTTAGGGTCGGTACGCTTGAGCACCCGCAGCACACGGCCACGGGCGTTGGTCTCGACTTCCTCGTAACCCACCTGGCCGTGCAGGGCATCTTCGTAGAAGCGCTCGATGCCCGTCTTGCCGATATGGTGGGTGCCGCTGTAGTTCACCGGGTCGAGCGTTTTCAGCTCTTTCTCGTTAATCCGCCCTACATACCCCACCGAATGGGCGAAATGCGCGCCCTGCGGGTAATGCCGCACCAACTGGGCCACCACTTCCACGCCCGGCAGGCGGAACTGGTTTACCGCCACCCGGGCGATCTGCTCTTCGTTGAGCTCGAACAGGATCGGCACCGGCTCGAACGGCCGGCGGCCCTGGCGCATGCGCTTCTCGAACAGGGCGCGGTCGTCGTCGGTCAGCTCCAGCACTTCAACGATGGTATCCAGCACTTCCTGCCAGTTACCCGCGCGTTCGCGGGTCATCGACAGGCTGAAGCTGGGCCGGTTATCGGCGACGATCACCCCATTGCGGTCGAAGATCAGCCCGCGGGTCGGCGGGATCGGCTGCACGTGCACCCGATTGTTTTCCGACAGCGTGGAGTGGTAGTCGTACTGGATGATCTGCAGGTAGTACAGCCGCGCAATCAGCACGCAAATAAGCAGCATGATCGCCACCGCGCCGACCACGACGCGGTTGCGCACCAGGCGGGCGTCTTTCTCGTGGTCCTTGAGACGGATCGGCTGCGACATCGGACTGCTTACAGGCTCATTTGTGGTAAGGGTGCCCGGACAGCACGGTCCAGGCGCGGTAGATCTGCTCGCCGATGAGTATCCTTACCAACGGGTGCGGCAAAGTCAGCGGCGACAGCGACCAACGTTGCTCGGCGCGCGCGCAAACCTCGGGCGCCAGGCCTTCCGGGCCACCCACCATCAAATTCACCGTGCGCGCATCCAGGCGCCAGCGGTCCAGCTCGGTGGCCAGCTGCTCGGTACTCCAGGGCTTGCCATGGACCTCGAGGGTGACAATGCGTTCCCCAGGCTGCACCTTGCTCAGCATGGCTTCGCCCTCCTGACGGATCAGACGGGCGACGTCGGCATTCTTGCCACGGGTATTCAGCGGGATTTCCACCAGCTCCAGCGACAGCTCGGTGGGCAGGCGCTTGGCATATTCATGCCAGCCTTCCTCGACCCACTTGGGCATGCGCGAGCCGACCGCAATCAGGCGCAGACGCACAGCGCTTTCCTTATTCGCGGTCTTTGAGCTTGTCGGAGTACTCGTGAGCATGGTCCGGGCTGTGGTGCTTGCCATCGGCGGCACGGCTTTGCTCGGCACCCTGCCACAGACGCTCCAGGTCGTAGAACTGGCGGGCAGCGGCGGTCATCATGTGCACGATGACGTCGTTCAGGTCCAGCAGCACCCAGTCGCTGTCGCCTTTGCCTTCTTCACCCAGTGGCTGGGCGCCCTTGGCCTTGACCGCTTCACGGACCTTTTCGGCCATCGCGTTGATCTGGCGGTTGGAGGTACCGGTGGCAATGATCATGTAGTCGGTCAGGCTGTGCTTTTCGCGCACGTCGATGACCTGGATGTCCTGGGCCTTGACGTCTTCCAGCGCTGCCTTGGTCACTGCGACCAGTTCTTCGCCGTAAATTTTTTGCTTGGTCATAAAAAACTCGTTCAACTCGTTGGATGAGGCGCCAGAGGCACCGTCAGTTGGGCGCACGATACAGTTCGTGCGCCTCGATATAGGCCAGTACGGCGTCCGGCACCAGGAACCTCACCGATTTGCCGCTGGCCAGCAGCTGTCGGATCTGTGTAGCCGACACCGCAAGCGGCGTCTGCCAGACGAACGAAATATTTCCCGCCGGGCCGGACATGGCGGTGGGATCGCTCTCCGAGCGCGCAGCCAGCAGGTTGCGCAGCTCGTCAGGGGGTTCTACGTCGGCATCCGGGCGTTGCAGCACCAGGATGTGACAGTGTTGCAGCAACTCTTCCCAGCGGTGCCAGGCAGGCAGGCCACAAAAGGCATCCCAGCCCAGCACCAGGAACAGCTGGTCGTTGCCGGCCAGTTCGGCGCGGATCGATTCCAGCGTATCGATGGTGTACGACGGCTTGTCGCGCTCCAGCTCGCGGGCGTCGACGCTCAGGCAAGCGACGCCCTGCACCGCTTCACGCACCATGGCCAGGCGATCCTGCGCGGCCACCTGTGGCGTGTCGCGGTGTGGCGGCCGGGCATTGGGCAACAGGCGCAACTCGTCCAGCCCCATGAGCTCGGCCACTTCCAGCGCGCTGCGCAGGTGGCCGATATGCACGGGGTCGAAGGTGCCGCCTAGAATGCCGATGCGCCGGACTGCCTGGGCCTTGCTCAACTCAGCAGGTCCCCTGGCCGCGCAGCTGGCCGTCACCGATTACCACGTACTTCTCGCAGGTCAGGCCTTCCAGGCCGACCGGGCCACGGGCATGCAGCTTGTCGGTGGAAATACCGATTTCCGCGCCCAGGCCGTACTCGAAGCCGTCGGCAAAGCAGGTCGGAGTGTTGAGCATGACCGACGCCGAATCGACTTCAGCCATGAACTGGCGGGCTTCACCCTGGTGTTCGCTGATGATCGAGTCGGTGTGGTGCGAGCCATAGTGGTTGATGTGCTCGATGGCCTGGTCCAGGCCATCGACGACGCGGATCGACAGGATCGCGTCCAGGTACTCGGTGTGCCAGTCGTCTTCAGTGGCCGGTTTGGCCTCGACCAGCGCGCGAGTACGCTCGCAGCCACGCAGCTCCACGCCCTTCTCCTGGAAGCGGCGGGCCATTTCCGGCAGGAAGCGCTCCGCCACCCGCTGGTCGACCAGCAGGGTTTCCATGGCCCCGCAAATGCCGTAGCGGTAGGTCTTGGCGTTGAAGGCCACATTCCAGGCCTTGTCCAGGTCGGCATGCTGGCTGACATAAACGTGGCAGATGCCGTCCAGGTGCTTGATCACCGGTACGCGGGCATCGCGGCTGATGCGTTCGATCAGGCCACGGCCGCCGCGCGGCACGATGACATCGACGAATTGCGGCATGCTGATCAGCGCGCCCACGGCTTCGCGGTCAGTGGTCTCGACCACCTGCACCACGGCTGCCGGCAAGCCGGCTTCGGCCAGGCCACGCTGGATGCAGGTGGCAATGGCGCGGTTGGAATGGATGGCTTCGGAGCCGCCACGCAGGATGGTCGCGTTACCCGACTTCAGGCACAGGCTGGCGGCATCGATGGTCACGTTCGGGCGCGACTCGTAGATGATCCCGATCACCCCCAGCGGCGTGCGCATTTTGCCGACCTGAATACCCGATGGGCGGTAGCTCATGTCGCGGATGGCACCGACCGGGTCCGGCAGGCTGGCCACCTGGCGCAGGCCGGTGATCATGCCGTCGATGCGTGCCGGGGTCAGCGCCAGGCGGTCGAGCAGCGCTGGCTCCAGGCCATTGGCGCGGCCAGCGGCCAGGTCCAGCTCATTGGCAGCAGTGAGCTCGGCACGGGCGGCGTCCAGCGCGTCGGCGGCGGCTTGCAGGGCGCGGTTCTTCTGCGCGGTGCTGGCACGGCCGATCACCCGGGAAGCCTCACGGGCAGCGCGACCCAGGCGGGTCATATAGTCAAGAACGGACTCAGTCATGGGTTCGGTGTCTTGGCGAAGGGGAAATCGGCTGATTATAACTGCCGCGCAGGTGTACGCCCAGCGGCGGGTGGCGGATGGTAGAAAATGGCTGGGGCAATGGACGGGAAAGATGTAACCAGGGTTATCGAAAAATTCACCACCCGTTGTGGCCTTTTCGCGGGCACGCCCACGCCCACAGGGCTTTCATAAGGCCTGCCCCCTTACAACGACACTGCCAACATCACGATCGATTCAGCCTCGATTAAGCCATTCATTGCTATCATCCCGCCTCCCCAGCCACGAACCGCCCGCATGCCAGCCCTGCCCGACAGCTTTTTCGACCGTGATGCCCAAACCGTGGCCAAGGGCCTGCTCGGCAAGGTTATCCGCCATCGCCACGGCGACCTGTGGCTGGCTGCGCGCATCATCGAGACCGAGGCCTACTACCTCACCGACAAAGGCAGCCACGCCTCGCTCGGCTACACCGAAAAGCGCAAGGCGCTGTTCCTTGATGGCGGGCATATCTACATGTACTACGCCCGCGGCGGCGACTCGCTGAACTTCAGCGCTCACGGGCCGGGTAACGCGGTGCTGATCAAGTCTGCCTATCCTTGGCAGGACGCCCTCTCGGGGCCCAACAGCCTGGCGCAGATGCAGCTGAACAACCCCGACGCCAGCGGCAAGCTGCGCCCGGATGAGCGCCTGTGCGCCGGCCAGACCCTGCTGTGCCGGGCCCTGGGCCTGAAAGTACCGCACTGGGACGCCCAGCGTTTCGACGCCGAACGCCTGTACGTCGAGGATTGTGGCAACGCCGTGCCCCGGGTAATCCAGGCCGCCCGCCTGGGCATCCCACACGGGCGCGACGAGCACCTCCCGTACCGCTTCGTCGACGCCGAGTACGCGCGCTTCTGCACGCGGAACCCGTTACGTCGCGGCCAAGTCGAAGGCCGTGACTTCTTCATTCTCGAACAAGGAAGCTGAACATGGGCCAATGGCTCGACAGCCTGACCGGCTGGCTAAGCGCCAACCCCCAGTGGCTTGGCCTGGCGATTTTCCTGATCGCCTGCATTGAATGCCTGGCCATCGCCGGCATCATCGTGCCAGGCACCGTGCTGCTGTTCGCCGTCGCGGTACTGGCCGGCAGCGGCGCATTCACCCTGGGCGAAACCTTGCTGCTGGGCTTTCTAGGTGGCCTGCTGGGCGACGCCTTGTCATACACGGTGGGCAAGTACTTCCACCAGAACATCCGCCGCCTGCCCCTGCTGCGTCACCACCCGGAATGGATCGGCAGCGCCGAAAGCTACTTCCAGCGCTACGGCATTGCCAGCCTGCTGGTAGGCCGCTTCATCGGTCCGCTGCGGCCCATGCTGCCCATGGTCGCCGGCATGTTCGACATGCCACTGCCGCGCTTCATCGCCGTCAGCCTGGTGGCGGGCGCCGGCTGGTCGGTCGCGTACTTACTGCCCGGCTGGGCCACCGGTGCTGCCATGCGCCTGCCTCTGCCAGAAGGCTTCTGGCTGGATGCCGGGATCATCGCCGGTACCCTGGCGGTGCTGATCGGCCTGAGCCTGAACAGTAGCCTGCGTGACCAGCGCCACGGTACTCGGCTGGTGGCCGCCCTCAGTTTCATCGCCCTGGCCGGCGTGTTCCTCGGCTGGCCCTACCTGCATGAGTTCGACCAAGGGGTGATGACACTGGTGCAGGAACATCGCAGCCAGGCCATCGACGGCATTGTGGTCCTGGTGACGCGGCTGGGCGACTTCCGCACCCAACTGTTCCTCGGCGGCCTGCTGACCGGCCTGCTGCTGCTTGCCCGTCAGTGGCGGCATGCGTTTTTCGCCGCCGGCGCACTGATGGGCACGGCGATCGCCAACGGCACCCTGAAATGGCTGTTTGCCCGGGCCCGGCCGGAAGTGTTGACCGACCCGCTGACCAGCTACAGCATGCCCAGCGGGCACAGTTCGGCGTCGTTCGCGTTCTTTCTGGTGATGGCAGTGCTGGCCGGGCGCGGACAGCCGCCACGGATGCGCCTGACCTGGGTGATGCTGGGTTGTATTCCGGCGCTGGCGATTGCCCTGTCACGGGTTTACCTGGGGGCGCACTGGCCGACCGACATCCTGGCTGGGGCCTTGCTGGCATGTTGCGTGTGCGCGCTTAGCCTGACCCTGGTACAGCGCCAGCAGACGCTACCGGCCCTGCCGCTGCGGGTGTGGTGGCTGGTGTTGCCGGCGTGCCTGGCTTTGCTGGCGTTCTTTGCCATGCATGCACTGCCACAGGCTTTGCTCAGGTACCAATATTGAGGTCGCCAGTGCCTGCCCCTTCGGGGTGTACCCGCGAAGGGGCAGGCACAAGCAAAACAGAACCATCAGGCGAATAGCTCACCCTGAATCCGCTCCAGCAGCTTTTGGATCTCCCCCAACCGTAGCTGCGGCGAATCGATTGCCAGCAGATCCAGCTTGTCCTCTTCCATGAACGGCAGCAGGTACGCCAGCTGATTGGCCAACGCCTGGCGCCCATCCACCGGGCGCGGCATGTCCAGCGCCTCGACCATGGGGTGCTCGCCCAACGCCACCAACAGCGCCATCAGGTCGTCATCGGCCTCGAGCAACGGGCTGTCCACTTGCTCCGGCAGCCATTGCACCTGCCCCACCAGCAACTGGTCCTTCTGCACTTCGGTGCTTCCCAGATTGAAGCGTCGCACGCCCTCGACACGGATACCCAGCAAGCCGTTGTCCTGCTGCACGAAGTCGCGAATGACGGCCTCGCAGCCGATCGAGGCCACCACTGGCGGAGCCTTGCCGACCTGCTCCCCTTCAAGGATGCACACCACACCAAAACCTTCGCCCTGCTTCATGCAGCGCCCGATCATGTCCAGGTAGCGCGCCTCGAAAATCTGCAAATCGAGAAAGCAGCCGGGAAACAACACGGTATTGAGCGGAAACAGCGGTAGCGTCATCACAACTCCTCAAGCCACCAGGCTGACTGCCAGCGGCAGGAACACCGCCGTGGCCACGCCCATCAGGCTCATCGCCAGCGCGGCAAAGGCGCCGCATTCGTCACTTTCCTGCAGGGCCACCGAAGTGCCCACCGCGTGTGCAGTCACCCCCAGCGACATGCCGCGCGCCTCGGGGCTGTGCACGCCAAAGCGGCTTAGCAGGGCCGGGCCGAAGATGGCCCCGATTACCCCGGTAATCAGCACGAACACCGCTGCCAGGGCCGCCACACCGCCAATTTGCTCGGCGACCAGCATGGCGATCGGCGAGGTGACCGACTTTGGCGCCATGGTCATCAGGATCATGTGCTCGGCACCGAACCACCAGCCCAGCACCAGGCAACAGAGCGTGGCGAACAGGCCTCCGACTACCAGCGTAGTAAATGTCGGCCAGAACAGCTGGCGGATACGCCGCAGGTTGAGATAGAGCGGTACAGCCAAGGCCACGGTGGCGGGCCCCAGCAGGATGTTCATGATTTCGGTGCTCTTGCGGTATTCCCTGTAATCGATGCCACACAACAGCAGCACACCGATCACCAGCAACATCGATACCAGTACAGGTTGCAGGAAGATCCAGCGGGTTTTCTCGTAGGCTGCCAGCACCACCTGGTAGGCCCCAAGGGTGATGCCGATGCCGAACAACGGGTGATGCACGACCGCATCGAGTGCACCTTGCCAGTCGAGCATCATGGCTGCTCCTCACGCTTGCCCTGGCGATGGATGAGCTTTTGCATCAGCACACCGACGAACACCAGGGTCATCAGACAAGAAATCAGCAAGGCCCCGGCAATCGCCCAGAAGTCGGCGGCAATGTCCTTGGCATACACCATCACCCCCACTGCCGGCGGCACCAGCAACAGCGGCAAGTAGCGCAACAGGCTACTGGCGGCCTCGTTCAGCGGCTTGCCCACCTCGCCGCGAGCCATGAGGAAGAACAGCAGCAACAACAGGCCGATGATCGGCCCAGGCAAGAACGGCACAAACAGGTGATTGATCGCCGTCCCCAAAAGCTGGAACAGCACCAGCCAGGTCAAACCACGCAACAGCATAAGCATCTCCCTCGGGCATGGCCGCCATTATAAGCACGCGCGGCTATAGACCGATATTCGCCGAAAAGCAGGTAACTTGACTGAAACGGTTCGCCGTGCTGATCTTGCACTTTCGTACCAACTGACAACCCGGAGAGTCCGCGATGCCCTATGTACCGGTTACAGAGCTTTCGCAGTACGTTGGTAAGGAACTGGGCCGCTCTGCCTGGCTGAAGATCGACCAGCAGCGCATCAACCTGTTCGCCGAGGCGACTGGCGACTTCCAGTTCATCCATGTCGACCCTGAAAAAGCGGCAAAAACCCCGTTTGGCGGCACGATCGCCCACGGGTTCCTGACCTTGTCACTGATTCCCAAACTGATCGAGGACATCCTGGTCCTGCCACAAGGGCTGAAAATGGTGGTGAACTACGGGCTGGACAGCGTGCGCTTCATCCAGCCGGTCAAGGTAGACAGCCAGGTTCGGCTGAAGGTGGACCTGGCCGAGGTGGTGGAGAAGAAGCCGGGGCAGTGGCTGCTCAAGGCGATTGCCACGCTGGAGATCGACGGCGAAGAAAAGCCTGCCTATATAGCGGAGTCGCTCTCGCTCTGCTTCGTCTAGGCCGCACGGTACTTGTGGGGGCGGGCTCACCCGCGAAGCATCCGCTGCGTGGCATGGCACCGGCGTTGCCGGTGTTCGCGGCTAAAACCGCTCCCACAGGGTGTGCGCCCGGCCTTCTCTACAAACCCTGCGCACTCGCGTAAACTACCAGCCTTCGCGCAGCCAAGGGCTGCCCCTGTCGATTTACCAAAGGTGCCCGCCATGCCCTGGCTGCAAGTACGCCTGGCCATCAGCCCGGAACAAGCCGAAACCTACGAAGACGCCCTGCTTGAAGTAGGCGCCGTCTCGGTCACGTTCATGGATGCCGAAGATCAACCGATCTTCGAACCCGACCTCAACACCACACCGCTGTGGTCGCACACCCACCTGCTGGCCCTGTTCGAGGCCGATGCCGACCCAGAGCAGGTGTTCGCCCACCTGCGTTTGCTGACTGGCGCCGAGCTGCCCGAACACCAAGCCGAGGTGATCGAGGACCAGGACTGGGAACGCAGCTGGATGGACAACTTCCAGCCGATGCGCTTCGGCCGCCGTCTGTGGATCGTGCCCAGCTGGCACGAAGCCCCGGAAAAAGATGCCGTCAACCTGTTGCTCGACCCAGGCCTGGCCTTCGGTACCGGCACCCACCCCACCACGGCTCTGTGCCTGGAATGGCTCGACGGCCAGCAACTCGACGGCACCCAGGTGCTGGACTTTGGCTGCGGCTCGGGCATCCTCGCCATCGCCGCACTGCTGCTGGGCGCCCGTGAAGCGGTAGGCACCGACATCGACGTGCAGGCCATCGAGGCTTCGCGCGACAATGCCCAGCGCAACGGCGTTGCCGATGAGAAGCTGGCACTGTACCTGCCCGAGCACATGCCAGCGATGCAGGCCGACGTACTGGTCGCCAACATCCTCGCCGGCCCACTGGTGTCGCTGGCACCGCAGTTGTCCGGCCTGGTTCGCCCAGGTGGCCTGCTGGCGCTGTCGGGTATCCTTGCCGAGCAGGGCGAGGAAGTAGCCGCCGCCTACGCCGCCGACTTTGATCTGGACCCTATCGTCGTGCGCGACGGCTGGGTGCGCATCAGTGGTCGGCGCCGCTAAGCGGGCCTAGAATACTTTTCTGCACAGCTCCCGGATTGCCGCATGACCGACAGTTTCGTCACCCAGTGCCCGCATTGCCAGACCAGCTTTCGCGTCACCCACCACCAGCTGAGCGTGGCCCGTGGCGTGGTGCGCTGCGGTCACTGCCTGCAGGTGTTCAACGCCGCCAAGCAGTTGCTGGAGCAGAACCGTGCCGGTACCGCCAGCGCGGCTGCGGCACCTGCGCCGGCACCTGCCGCGCCTGCCGAGCCGCTGATCGAGCCTGCCAGTACCCCTGAGCCTACCGTCGAAGTACGCAGCAGTACCCTTGACCAGGACTGGGCGCTTACCGCCCAGGCGCTGGACGAGCTTGACCTCGACAAGGAACTGGAACGCCTGGAGCGTCGCGGCCAAACCGCCCCGACACGCCCGGCCAGCCAGGATGACGGGCTGCAGGCACGGCGCGACGAACTGCACCTGGACGAGCACGCAGACGACCTGTTCGGCACGGCCACCGATGAGCCCTTCGAGCAGCAGCACCCGGCAGAGCCCGCCCCAGTATTGCTGCAGCCGGAACCCCTTGAGCTGGACCTGGGCCCTGCACCCGGCGAGCGCACCGAGCCGACCCTGGGCAGCAACCTTGACCTGGACATCGAAGACGAGCCGCCCGCGCACCGCGCGGCCGAAACCGATGAACAGCCCGCATTCGGCGAACCGCTGCGCGCCAGCGATGACGAAACCCCGGAAAGAGGCCTGAGTGCCCGCGACGATGAGCCGCTGGCGCTGCACCTGTCGGCGCGCGACGACGAACCCGTCGAGGTACTGCCCGGGGAGCGCCTGGAACCGGGCCTTACCGGCAAAGCCGAACGCCCCTCGCGCAAGGAGCCACTGGTCGACGTGGTCGACGATCCGCTGCAACTGGGCTGGGAAAAGCCCGCGCCTAACTGGGGCAAGCGCCTGCTGTGGGGTTTTCTGACCCTGCTGGCCGCCGGCCTGCTGGCGTTTCAGTACGTGTGGTTCCACTTCGACGAAATGGCCCGCCAGGACCAGTATCGGCCGATCTTCCAGCAAATCTGCCCGATGGTCGGCTGCCAGGTACCCACCCGCGTCGACATTGCCCGTATCAAGAGCAGCAACCTGGTGGTGCGTAGCCACCCGGACTTCAAGGGCGCATTGATCGTCGACGCGATCATCTACAACCGCGCACCCTTCGCCCAGCCGTTCCCGCTGCTGGAGCTGCGCTTCGCCGACCTCAATGGCCAGCTGATCGCCAGCCGTCGCTTCAAGCCCAGCGAGTACCTGTCCGGCGAACTGGCAGGGCGTGGCGAAATGCCCAGCCAGACGCCAATCCACATCGCCCTGGACATCCTCGACCCGGGGCCGAAGGCCGTGAATTACAGCCTGAGCTTCCGTTCGCCGGAATGAAGGGCCGGCTTGCCGGGGGCTGCAACACAGTAACAAGCCCCCGCGCTTACCAAATGTCATAAGCCGACAACTGTTCAGATTTTATCCAAATCCATCTTTATCCGGTCACCGAGAGCGGGTATCATGCCAACCCTTTTTCGAACTCCAAGATTCGGCCCCACAACAGGGATCACCTATGTCGGCGGTACGCATCGGCCAATACACACTACGTAACAACCTGATCCTCGCGCCCATGGCCGGGGTCACGGACCAGCCTTTCCGTACACTTTGCCAGCGCCTGGGCGCCGGCATGGTGGTGTCGGAAATGGTCAGCAGCGACATGAGCCTGTGGAACAGCCGCAAGTCGAGCCTGCGCCGCATCCATGAAGGCGATCCCGAGCCACGCTCGGTGCAGATCGCCGGCGGTGATGCGCAGATGATGGCGGCGGCGGCGAAGGCCAACGTCGAAGCGGGTGCCCAGATCATCGATATCAACATGGGCTGCCCGGCAAAAAAAGTCTGCAACAAAGCTGCAGGCTCTGCTTTATTGAGAGATGAAGCCTTGGTCAGTGAGATCCTCCATGCCGTGGTCGGCGCTGTGGACGTTCCGGTGACCCTGAAGATCCGCACCGGCTGGGACCGGGCGAACAAGAACGGCCTGAACGTGGCGAAGATCGCTGAACAGGCCGGCATCCAGGCGCTGGCGGTGCATGGCCGCACACGCGCCGACCTGTACACCGGCGATGCCGAATACGACACCATCGCTGCCATCAAGCAGGCGGTGTCAATCCCGGTTTTTGCCAACGGCGATATCACTTCGCCAGAAAAGGCCCGAGCGGTGCTGGACGCCACCGGGGTCGATGGCCTGCTGATTGGCCGGGCTGCCCAGGGGCGGCCATGGATCTTTCGCGAGATCGAGCATTACCTGCGCACTGGCGAACATTTGCCAGCGCCGCAGCTGGACGAAGTGGAACGCATCCTGCTGGAGCACCTGGCCGCGCTGCATGCCTTCTATGGCGATGTGATGGGCGTTCGTATCGCCCGCAAGCACGTTGGCTGGTACCTGGCAACACGACCCGGCGGCAAGGAGTTTCGCTCCCGGTTCAACGCTTTGGAAGACACACAAGCGCAGTGCGCCAACGTTCGCGCGTTTTTCAGCGAACGTCGACAGAGCCTTGAGACAGAGGACGGACAAGGGGTGGCCGCATGACGATGATGACCGAGACATTTGTGAGTGGAACAACGCCCGTGAGCGACAACGCCAACCTGAAACAGCACCTCAACACGCCGAGCGAAGAGGGCCAGACCCTTCGCGACAGCGTCGAGAAGGCGCTGCACAACTACTTCGCCCACCTGGAAGGCGCGACCGTGACGGACGTGTACAACCTGGTGCTCTCCGAAGTCGAGGCGCCCCTGCTCGAAAGCGTGATGAACTACGTGAAGGGCAACCAGACCAAGGCCAGCGAGATGCTCGGGCTGAACCGAGGCACCCTGCGCAAGAAGCTCAAGCAGTACGACTTGTTGTAAGCCAGAATCCCATCCAGAAAAGGCGGCTCCCTGAACAGAGGCGCCTTTTTTGCTGACTCCACCGCGTTATTGGAACCCGAAATGACCGACCAGACTACCCGCCTGCCAGTCCGCCGCGCCCTGATCAGCGTCTCCGACAAGACCGGTATCCTCGAATTCGCCCGTGAGCTGCAGCAGCTCGGTGTCGAGATCCTGTCCACCGGCGGCACCTACAAGCTGCTCAAGGACAACGGCGTGAACGCGGTGGAAGTGGCCGACTACACCGGCTTCGCCGAAATGATGGATGGCCGGGTCAAGACCCTGCACCCGAAAATCCACGGCGGCATCCTCGGCCGTCGCGGTACCGACGACGCCATCATGAACGAGCACGGCATCAAGCCGATCGACCTGGTTGCGGTCAACCTGTACCCGTTCGAAGCCACCATTTCCAAGCCTGGCTGTGACCTGCCGACCGCCATCGAGAACATCGACATCGGCGGCCCGACCATGGTCCGCTCGGCAGCCAAGAACCACAAAGACGTCGCCATCGTGGTCAACGCCAGCGACTACGCCGGCATCGTCGAAGGCCTCAAGGCCGGCGGCCTGACCTACGCCCAGCGCTTCGACCTGATGCTCAAGGCGTTCGAACACACCGCCGCCTACGACGGCATGATCGCCAACTACATGGGCACCATCGACCAGGCCAAGGACACCCTTTCGACTGCCGATCGCAGCGAATTCCCGCGCACCTTCAACAGCCAGTTCGTCAAAGCCCAGGAAATGCGCTACGGCGAAAACCCGCACCAGAGCGCGGCGTTCTACGTCGAAGCCAAAAAAGGCGAAGCCAGCATTTCCACCGCCATCCAGCTGCAAGGCAAGGAACTGTCGTTCAACAACGTGGCCGACACCGACGCCGCGCTGGAGTGCGTGAAGAGCTTCGTCAAGCCAGCCTGTGTCATCGTCAAGCACGCCAACCCATGCGGCGTGGCCGTTGTGCCTGAAGAGGAAGGCGGCATCCGTAAGGCCTACGACCTGGCCTACGCCACCGACACCGAGTCGGCATTCGGCGGCATCATTGCCTTCAACCGCGAACTGGACGGCGAAACCGCCAAGGCCATCGTCGACCGCCAGTTCGTCGAAGTGATCATCGCCCCGAAAATTTCTCAGGCTGCCCGCGACGTGGTAGCGGCCAAGCAGAACGTACGCCTGCTGGAGTGCGGCGAGTGGCCAGCCGAGCGCGCTGCCGGCTGGGACTTCAAGCGCGTCAACGGTGGCCTGCTGGTGCAAAGCCGCGATATCGGCATGATCACCGCCGATGACCTGAAGATCGTCACCAAGCGTGCCCCGACCGAGCAAGAAATCCACGACCTGGTATTCGCCTGGAAAGTGGCCAAGTTCGTCAAGTCCAACGCCATCGTCTACGCCAAGCAGCGCCAGACCATCGGCGTCGGCGCTGGCCAGATGAGCCGCGTCAACTCCGCTCGCATCGCTGCAATCAAGGCCGAGCATGCTGGCCTGCAGGTGCAGGGCGCGGTCATGGCATCGGATGCGTTCTTCCCGTTCCGTGATGGCATCGACAATGCGGCTAAAGTGGGTATCAGCGCCGTGATCCAGCCGGGTGGCTCGATGCGTGATGCTGAAGTCATTGCCGCTGCCGACGAAGCCGGCATCGCCATGGTGTTCACCGGTATGCGCCACTTCCGCCACTAATATAGTTGTCGGGCCAATCCCGACCCTTGTGTCGCGATAGGGCCGCAGAGCGGCCCCAGCAAGTTCTGCTGCGAAGCTGAAACCCAGGGGCCGCTACGCGCCCCTTTCGCGACACAAGGCCGCTCCTACAGAAAGCGGGATCGGCGCCAAACAGAATTCGAGGTTTTGACATGAAAGTTTTGATCATCGGTAGCGGCGGCCGTGAGCACGCCCTGGCCTGGAAAGTCGCCCAGGACCCACGCGTCGAAAAAGTCTTCGTTGCCCCTGGCAACGCCGGCACCGCCATTGAAGCCAAGTGCGAGAACGTCGCCATCGACGTCTGCGCCCTGGAGCAACTGGCCGACTTCGCCGAGAAAAACGTCGACCTGACCATCGTCGGCCCGGAAGCACCACTGGTCATCGGTGTGGTCGACCTGTTCCGCAGCCGTGGCCTGGACTGCTTCGGCCCAACCAAGGGCGCGGCCCAGCTGGAAGGTTCCAAGGCCTTTACCAAGGACTTCCTGGCGCGTCACAAGATCCCGACCGCCGACTACCAGAACTTCACCGAAATCGAACCGGCCCTGGCCTACCTGCAGGAAAAAGGCGCGCCGATCGTGATCAAGGCCGACGGCCTGGCCGCGGGCAAGGGCGTGATCGTCGCCATGACCCTGGACGAAGCCGAAGCCGCCGTGCGTGACATGCTGGCTGGCAACGCCTTCGGTGAAGCCGGTTCGCGTGTGGTGATCGAAGAGTTCCTCGACGGCGAGGAAGCCAGCTTCATCGTCATGGTCGACGGCCACAACGTGCTGCCCATGGCCACCAGCCAGGACCACAAGCGCGTCGGCGACCAGGACACCGGCCCGAACACCGGCGGCATGGGTGCCTACTCCCCTGCCCCGGTGGTTACTGCCGACGTGCACCAGCGCGTGATGGACCAGGTGATCTGGCCAACCGTGCGCGGCATGGCCGAGGAAGGCAACGTCTACACTGGCTTCCTCTATGCCGGCCTGATGATCGACAAAGCGGGCAACCCCAAGGTCATCGAGTTCAACTGCCGCTTCGGCGACCCAGAGACCCAGCCAGTCATGCTGCGCCTGGAGTCGAGCCTGGTGTTGTTGATCGAAGCTGCCTTCGCCAAAGCGCTGGACAAGGTCGAAGCACAGTGGGACCCGCGCCCGAGCCTGGGCGTGGTCCTGGCCGCTGGCGGTTACCCAGGCGACTATGCCAAGGGCGACGTGATCAACGGTCTGGACGCTGCCGCAAAGATCGAAGGCAAGGTGTTCCATGCCGGTACCGCGCTCAAGGATGGCCAGGTGACCACCAACGGTGGGCGCGTGCTGTGTGCCACCGCCATGGGCAGTACTGTCGCCGACGCGCAGCAGCAGGCTTATCGCCTGGCCAAGGAAGTCAGCTGGAACGGCAGTTTCTACCGTACCGACATCGGCTATCGGGCCATCGCCCGCGAGCGCGGTGAGCACCAGCAGTAAGAAACACCGGAATGCCGCAGCACTTTCAGGCTGTGGCATCCGGCTCGTCGACAGGGCCCGGCATGGGCCTTGCCTTCGACTTGGCGCGCCGCGCATAGTTAGTACCCGGCACATCGGCTAAGAAGGGATTTCGTAGTGCGTCGGCTTCGGATTGCCTCAGCTCTGATCGTCAGCTTGCTGACCCTGCTCTTCATGTTTCCGGCTGCGGCCGAACATGACGGAGGCTGGACCGTACTGCTTGACGAACAGGCCAACCTGCAACTGAGCGATGTGCGCTCCGAGCGCTACCGCAACCAGTTCAGCCCCCTGGTCCTCGCCGAGCTGGATGCTGCCCCAGCAGAACAGGCCCTGTGGCTGCACTATCGCCTGCAACCAGGCGACCAGGAACAACTGCTGCGGGTATTCGCCCCAGACCTGTCTGGCCTGGACCTCTACGCCCTGGAAGGCGACCAACTTCTGCGTCAGCTGCACCACGGGCGGCAGGCAGGCAATGCCAGCCCTACCCTGCGCGGCAGCGACCATGTACTGCCCCTGCCCAACAGCAAGCAGCCGCTGGACATCTACCTGCGCCTGGTTTCCGAGCACCAGCTGCGCCCGGCCATCAGCCTGGAGCCGGCGGCCGAGGCCGCGTCGGACCAACGCCAGCCGCTGCTGTTCGGCATGCTGTTCGGCGGCCTGGTGATGCTGATCATGCACAACCTGATCCGCTTCCTTTACAGCCGCTCCAGCACCACCCTGATCCTGGCGCTGTACCACGGCCTTATGCTGCTCAGCGGCCTGATCCTGCTGAACCTCAGCGGCCCCTGGTGGCATGTGTGGCACAGTGCACAAACGCCTGCTGCCTACCTGACGCTGGTCCTGGCTGGCCTGTCCGGGCTGTATTTCACCCAGCATTTCTTCTCGCCATGCAACTCGCCACGGCTTAACCGCTTGCTGCAGGGTGAAATGTTGATTGTCGGGGTCAGCGGCCTGGTGTTGCTGTTCGTCGATACGCTGCCCCTCAACCTGATGACCTACGCCCTGATGGCGCTGGGCAGTGTGAGCATGCTGCTGGTCAGCAGCTATCACTGGTACAAAGGCTATGCACCCGGTCGCCTGTTCAGCCTGGCCATGGTGGTGTTCAACCTCGGTGGCCTGGTGCTGCTGCCAGCCCTGCTGGGCCTGACCCGCACCTCGACGCCCTGGCTGTTGTGTATCCTGCTGGGCCTGACCGTGGTCAGCGGCCTGCTGCTCAACCTGGCCGTCAGTGAACGCCTGCGGCGCATGAGCGAGGAGCGTTTCAGCGCCAGCCGCGCGCTGGCCGCCAGCGACGCCGAAATCAATGCCAAGGCCGAGTTCCTGGCTAAGATCAGCCACGAAATCCGCACCCCCATGAACGGTGTGCTGGGCATGACCGAGCTGTTGCTGGGCACACCGCTGTCGGTCAAGCAGCGCGACTACGTGCAGACCATCCACAGCGCCGGCAACGAGTTGCTCACGCTGATCAACGAAATTCTCGATATTTCCAAACTGGAATCCCGGCAGATCGAGCTGGATGACGTGCAGTTCGATCTCAACGCGCTGATCGAGGATTGCCTGAACATCTTCCGCGCCAAGGCCGAGCAACAAAACATCGAACTGATCAGCTTCACCCAGCCGCAAGTACCACGGGTCATCAGCGGTGACCCGACGCGGCTGCGCCAGGCCTTGTCGAGCCTGCTGGAAAACGCCCTGAAAAACACCGACCAGGGTGAAATTCTGCTGGTGGTGGCACTGGATCAACGCGGCGAGCTGCCACGCCTGCGCATTGCCGTGCAGGACAGCGGCGAGCCGCTGCCCGCCGCCGACCGCGACGCTTTGCTGCAAGCCGAACTGCACAGCCACCACTTCCTGTCCAGCAACAAGCTGGGCGGGCATCTGGGCCTGGTCATCGCCAAGCAACTGATCGGCCTGATGCAGGGCGAGTTCGGCATCAAGAGCAGCACTGGCATGGGCAACACCCTGTGGCTGACCTTGCCGCTGGACCCTTCGCGCCTGGAACAGCCGCCCGCCGACCTCGACAGCCCGCTGCGCGATGCCCGCGTGCTGGTGGTGGACGACAACGACACCTGCCGCAAGGTACTGGTCCAGCAGTGCAGCGCCTGGGGCATGAACGTCAGCGCGGTGCCGTCTGGCAAGGAAGCCCTGGCCCTGCTGCGCACCAAGGCGCACCTGCGCGACTACTTCGACGCCGTACTGCTGGACCAGAACATGCCCGGCATGACCGGCATGCAACTGGCCGCCAAGATCAAGGAAGACCCAAGCCTGAACCACGACATCCTGGTGGTGATGCTCACCGGCATCAGCAATGCGCCGAGCAAGGTCATCGCGCGCAACGCTGGGGTCAAGCGGATCCTTGCCAAACCAGTGGCCGGCTACACGCTGAAGACCACCCTGGCCGAGGAACTGGCCCAGCGCGGCCGCGAGCAGGCAGTGCCTGCCAGCCTGCCTGGCATCCCGCAGGCGCTGGACCTGCCTGGCGACTTCCGCGTGCTGGTCGCCGAAGACAACAGCATTTCCACCAAGGTTATCCGCGGTATGCTCGGCAAACTCAACCTTGAACCCGACACTGCCTGCAATGGCGAAGAAGCCTTGCAGGCGATGAAAGCGCAGCACTATGACCTGGTGTTGATGGACTGCGAAATGCCGGTGCTGGACGGCTTCTCGGCCACCCAGCAGCTGCGGGCCTGGGAAACGGCCAACCAGCGCCAACGCACACCGGTGGTGGCGCTGACCGCGCACATTCTTGCCGAGCACAAGGAACGCGCGCGGCTGGCGGGCATGGACGGCCACATGGCCAAACCGGTGGAATTGTCGCAGTTACGCGAACTGATCCAGTATTGGGCCAACCAGCGCGAAGCCAAGGCAGACCCGGCGCATACTTCCTAGGCTACGCTGTCGCACAGAGAACAGTATTCGAAAGCCCGATACGGCCCCTGTGGGAGCGCAAGCTTCAGATTGCCCAAGGAATAGTGCTCATGCTCCATGAGTTGTTCAGCGTCTACCTGAAAATGCTCGTGCTCTACAGCCCGTTCTTCGTGCTGTCGTGCTTCATCAGCCTGACCCGCGGCCACTCCAGCAAGGAGCGCAAGCAACTGGCCTGGAAGGTCGCCTTCGCAGCCTTGGTCGCCAGCGTGCTGCTGTACCTGTTCGGGCGGGTGATCTTCGGCATTTTCGGCATCACCGCCGACGCCTTCCGCATCGGGGCCGGTAGCGTGCTGTTCATTTCTGCCTTGGGTATGGCCCAGGGCAAGCCGGCGGTGCAGGCCGACAACGTGCAGCAGGATGTGACCATCGTGCCGCTGACCATTCCACTGACTGTCGGCCCTGGCACCATCGGCGCCCTGCTGGTCATGGGCGTGGGCCAGCCGCATTGGGATGACAAATTGCTGGCCATCGTCAGCATCGCGCTGGCCAGCTTTACCGTCGGCCTGGTGCTGTACTTGTCACACGGCATCGAACGCATCCTTGGCGACCAAGGGCTGCAGATCGTCAGCCGGCTGATGGGGTTGTTCGTCTGCGCCTTGGCTGCGCAAATCATCTTTACCGGCATCAAGGGCTACCTGGTGCCCTAAAGGGCGTAATCCAGAATGCGTTGCAAAGAGACCTGAACGACACGTTCCTGCACTTTTGGCAAAAAGCTGTGCTCGAACGCCAGCATGTTGAAACGTATCAACTCCGCACGCACATTCCGATGGCTGCGCCTATGGCTGATGAAGCCTGCACGGAAGGCCGAACGCACATCCGCTTCATGGTAAAGCACCATGTCCACCCGGTTGGCACCGGCCGGAGCGCAAGGCAGCAGCTGGAAATGCTGGCGTTCGTAGGCGCACCGCTCAAGCGACTGCAGCACCGACGGGTTGGCCAACAGCTTGCGCATGGAAATGCCGATCGCCGAGGCAAAGTGCTCGCCAGCCGTTGCCGCAATGGTTTCCAGCACCTGGTCGGCCTGACGGGCGCGCTGTCCATCCGGCCAATGAACCTGCTCGGCAGACACTGCATCCCAGCCCATATATTTGAGCTGGTTGCGGTAGTAGGCAAACCAGTCCTCGATCAACCCTTCTCGAAACGCCGTCTCGGTAGCACGTTCGGCCATTGCCAGGGCCAGTTTCACCTTGTTTTGCAAAGCGGCCGGAATACCTGGCAAGAACGAAACGATGCCCGCGCCGATCACGGCAGACGTGGCGTCACTCATGATGTGCTCCCGTTATCGGCGCATAAGGGTCAAACCGGTAAGCGCCTTGTGCATCCTTGGTTTTCATCAACGCCTGCAGTTCATCGCGCTGGGGTTGAAACCGAATGTTATCCAATGCCAGGGAAACGCCGTTGAACTCTGCCTCTCCTTGAAGCACCTGTTCACTCAGCCAAGTGCCCAGCGGGATATTCGAAATCGACTTGCCGACCTGCATCGAGATGCTGCACAGATCCAGCACCGGCCCTGCCTTGAGCACGCCCAGCTCGATCACAAGCTTCGCCCCCTGCGTCTGCTCCTGCGTGCTGTACTTCAGCAAGTGGCCAAAACCTTCCAGTGATCGGCTCAAACCCGTTTTCACCGCTGCCAGCACGGCCTCGTGACGGATAGAGCGCATTCTCAGCCATGCCTCAAGTGGCTGCACCGGCGCGGTGCGCAAGGGCTGCCCCAAGTGCTTGAGGTCGTGGGTAGTGGCCAGTTTGATCCAGCCAAGTTGGCGGTATGCATCCCTGTAGGCGGAGTACCAACGCTCGTAGTCGTTGAAGCGTGGCCCGGCATTCTTGTTGGCCAGCAACTGCGCATAAAGTATCGAATCGAACGCAGCTTGGCGTTGCTCCTCGGTGGCGCCTGTGGAATACAGCAATGCCGTCCCACCAATCAACATCAGCTGTTCAACTGAACTATTCATAGTCTTGTCTCATTGCAAACAAGCGAACAAGGCGGCGTTGGTGCAACGCCGCCGCGCTATCAGATGTCGTATTGGAGTACGCTCTCGACGCTGCGCACGCCGAGTTTGTTTTCCACGGTTTCGCGAACTTTGTCGTACACGAAGTTGTTGAGCGTGAGCACCGCGGTGCCGGCGTAGTAGTGGGTCTTGTCCAGCTTCCACTGGATGCCCAGCACGTCATCGTCCAGTGTCGGGGCAGATGCCTGGATGCAGCTCACGACCATGACCACATCGTTGCTCTCTGTTTCGATGCAGGCAGCCAGGCCAACCATGCCCCTGGATTTGTTCTTGCGTTTGTGGTCGAGCACCTTGGCGTCGTTTTCGACGGTGGTCATTTTATCGAAGGCCATCTTGGCCAGAGCACCCAGCTTGGTGCCCCCCAGCAGTGCGTTGCCAGCAACACCGATCGCCCGGACGGCAACGGCGCCTACGGTGACAGACAGCTCCGCCGACGTTTCCAGCTCGAAGGTGCGTCGAGGGATGGTAAAGCCAAGATCACGCATCACATCGATGAATTTGTCGTACCACTCCCGGCTCTGCTTTTCGGCATCGAACGCTTTGTCGGCCACTAATGTGGCGAAGTGGAAGGCGTTCTTGACGTCGTGACGGCTTTTCGCAGACATACCTGCGCCGCAGGCCAGCAGGTTGCCTTCGACCAGGATGGCGGTGTTGTTGGTGGTGACTTGTGTTTCATCGGACATGTAGAAACTCCTTGATGGTTGCCCCTTGAGTCAGGGGCAATCACCTTATCCAGCCCGCTGGCGATTCAGCGCGCTGAAGAGTTTCCGACGCAACTAGTTGGTGGTGGGGTACCAACGCGGGGTGTAGGCCCATACCCCGCCCGACAGACGAGGGAATACGCAGGTTGTAGAGGAGCCGACCAACACCATGGTGCGCATATCGACCATTTCTGGCTGCAGCTCGGCCAAGGTGACTACCTTCAGCGTCTGCCCCGGCCTACCGATGTCACGCCCAAGGACTACAGGCGTGCTCCCGTCGCGGTGCCGACGCACCACCTCCAGCGCCACCCCTAGCTGGTGCGGCCTGGCTTTGGAGATCGGGTTGTAGAACGCCAGCACCAGGTCGGCCTGAGCCGCCAGGTCCAGGCGCTTTTCGATGATCGACCAGGGCTTGAGGTTGTCCGACAGCGACATCACGCAGAAGTCATGCCCCAGCGGTGCTCCCGCCTGGGCGGCGGTTGCCAGCGAGGCCGACACCCCTGGCAGAATCTCAAGGTCCACGCGGTGCCAGGCGGGATCGCTGGACTCATGCAACGCTTCAAGCACCGCAGCGGCCATGGCGAACACGCCCGGGTCACCCGACGAAACCACCACCACCGAACGGCCCTGGGCCGCCAGCTCGAAGGCATGCCGGGCGCGCTGCATCTCTTCACGGTTGTCGGTGCAGTGCAGGATCTGGTCATCACGGAACGGCCCGGCCATGCGCACGTAGGTTTCGTAGCCGAGCACATCCTCAGCCTGTGCCAGTTCGGCCTTGACCGCCGGCACCATCAATTGCGCCGCACCTGGACCAAGGCCGATAACCGCCAGACGACCGCGACGGCGGCCGATTTGTGCTACATCGACCGGCGCAGGCGCCACCGCGATGACTACATCCCCATGCGTTATCAACTCGGCATTGGGCAATGCCGCAGCAACCATGCTGGCCACGTCGCCTGGGTTGCTGGCAAAGCGCAAGGCGACACCCAAGGTCTGCGCAGCCTCGTGCAAGGCACTGTCGGCCATGGCGCGCTCGTCCGCCAGCACGCAGGCTACCGATGGCTCGGCGATGCCGGCCTGCTGCAATGCCGCACGCATGCTGTGCAGGTTGCCACCGGCAACACCCACGACCACCGAGCGCGGGTGGATCAGCAGTTCGTCGCGGTTGGCCGGGCGCACCTGATGCCCCACATGGATGGTGCGCTGCGCCGCTTCGCTGGCGGGCAACTGCACCTGCTGCAACCACGGGGCGTCACCCTCGATGCGCACCGACTCACCTGCCAGCAAATCGGAAACGAAACGCTTGCCTTGCTCGATGTCCGCCAGTGCGTAACCTTGCGGCGGGTTCAACAGGCAAGTGCCGAAGCGCAGCTCACCACTGGTGGTAATGGCGGCGGCAACGCCCAGCGCTTCTGCGATTTCGCGCGCCATCAGGTTGACCCCACCGAGGCCACCGAGCAACGGCACTACCGCGCTGCCATCCTCGGCCACGGCCAGTACCGGCGGCTCGCTGCCCTTCTCGCTAAGCACGCTGGCCAGGCTGCGAATGACGATACCGGCAGCACACAGGGCAATGATCGGCATGTCCTGCTGGTACAGCCCGCGCAGGGTATCGCCGAACGCGGTGTACGACTGGTCTGCCCCTCGACACGCCCCTGCAGGCCATGGATTGTGGCCTGTGGGTAGCACTGCTGGATTCGCTGCGCGGTGGCCAGGCTACCCGGGCCAAGGATGACGATTGCCGGTGCCTTGTGCATGTTCAACCCTGCCATTTTTCCCCGGCACGATGATCAGCGAGAAGTACGGCGACGACTGCGGGTCGACCTGGTCCAGCGGCACGATCTTCTGGTTGGCCATGGTCGCCCGCTCCACATACAGCGCACGCCCGTCCAGGCCCAGTTCGGCCAGCACTTCGCGCACCTTGGGGAAATTGCGCCAAGCTTCATGATCACCGCTGCATCGGCATCGGCCAGGCGGCGCTTGAGCTCTTCGGCGGGCAACACACCAGACAATACCGACAGGCTCTGGTTGCGGTACACCAGCGGCGCGCCCAGTACCGAAGCACCACCAAGCATCGAGCAGACACCGGGGATCACTTCGGCCTCATAGCGCTGCGCCAGGCGGTCATGCAGGTACATGTAGGAGCCGTAGAAGAACGGGTCACCTTCGCAGATCACCGCCACGTCGCGGCCGGCATCCAGGTGCTCGGCCACTTGCACGCTGGCTTCGTCGTAGAAGTCGCTGATCACCTGCTCATAGGACAGCGGCGCCGGCAGGGCTTCGGTGGTTACCGGGTAGACCAGCGGCAGCAGGGTCTGCTCGGGCTGCAGGTGTGCTTCGATGATCCCAAAAGCGTTACCACGCTTGCCCTTGGCCACGAAGTAACCGACCACCGGCGCCTCGCGCAGCAGGCGCAAGGCCTTGAGGGTAATCAGTTCCGGGTCGCCAGGGCCCACGCCCAGGCCCAGCAGTCGTCCACGCGGCAGCATCATTCCACCTCCGTGGCCAGGGCGTTGACCGCGGCGGCAGCCATCGCGCTACCGCCCAGGCGGCCTTGCATGATCACGAACGGCACGCCGCGGCTGTCAGCGGCGAGCATGGCCTTGGACTCGGCAGCACCGACGAAACCGACCGGAAAGCCGAGGATCAGCGCAGGCTTGGGTGCGCCAGCATCGAGCATTTCCAATAGGTAGAACAGGGCGGTGGGGGCGTTGCCGATCACCACCACGCTGCCTTCCAGGTACGGCCGCCACAGCTCCAGGGCCACGGCGGAACGGGTGTTGCCGGCGTCTTTGGCCAAGCCCGGCACGCTGGGGTCGCGCAGGGTGCAAATGACTTTGTTGTCTGCTGGCAGCCGGGCCCGGGTAATGCCTTCGGCCACCATGTGCGCATCGCACAGGATCGGCGCGCCGTTGAGCAGCGCCTCTCGCCCGGCCCGTCCGGCACCTTCGGAAAACTGCAGGCCATCGATGGCGTCGACCATGCCGCAGGCGTGGATCACGCGCACGGCGAGCTTTTCCAGGTCGGCGGGGATCCGCTCAAGCTTGGCTTCCTCTCGGATGATCCGAAAGGAATTGCGATAGATCTCCTGACCATCGCGGATGTAGTCAATCATCAAGGTGCTCCGTCGGCAGGTCGAGCATGGCGCCTGCTTCATTCAAGGTAAGGTCGGTGGCGCGCAGGGCACCGAAGCCCGGCTGGCGCGCATCACGCAGGTACAGGTCGTAACGGCCCGGCGAACGGGCCAGCAGCGTGGCCGGGGCAACATGGGCCACGGCGCAGGAACGAGGGCAACCGGACAGGTGCACGCTGGCGGGCACGCCAGGGCCCAGCAGCGCGGCCAAGGCAACGGCGTCGGCCTTGGTCTCGCCAAGGGCCTTGGCGCAGCCGCTGGCACCGGTGCAGGCGCTGATGCGCGCCAGGGGTTCGTGGTCATGGCACAGCAAACCCAGCGCAGACAGTTCGGCTTGGGCTTGGTCGATGTGTTGTGCTTGCAGGTTGGTCAGCACCAGGCTTTGCCAGGGGCTCAGACGCAGGCTGCCATCGCCCAGTTCGCGGGCAATGCGCGCGGCACCACGCAGCATGGCGGGGGTCAGGCGGCCTTGCGGCGGGGCCACGCCAAGGGCAACACCGTGCGTCTGGGGCAGCGTGCCCAACCACGAGGCGCGGTGCTCTTCACGGCGCCATCCGAGCACGGCGGCATCACGGCGGATATCCAGGCCCAGCCCGTCGACGAAATCAGTTGCCGAGTGCACTTCAAGCAACTGGCGCATGCGCGACTGCGTCGGGGTTGCCAGGTCGAGGAAGCGTTCCAGCACTGCGCGCACCAGCGCCAGGCCCTGCGCCAGCGGCACCGCGCCGAGCACTTTGCCGTCCGCCGGGCAGCCCGCCAAACCAAACGCCAGCCAGGTCTGCTGCAGCAGGCGTAGGGGCGATAGCCACAAGTCATGGGGGTGCTCAAGCATGGCCAGGCGTTCGCCAGCATCCAGTTGCACGGCGAACTTGGCCGACAACTGGTGAAAGCGCGGGGTGCCTTCCAGCAGGTCGAGGATCTGCCCGGCCAGCGGCCGCGCGTCCAGCAGCATTGCCGGGTCATGCCCGGCCAGCGGGCTGAGCATCAGGTTGCGCACATCGTCACCGGCCGCCTCGCGCGGGCCCAGGCCGGCTGCGAGCAGGGTCTCGACCAAAGCACGATGCTCGCTGCCAATGCCGCGGATCTGCAGGTTGCCACGGTTGGTGGCCTCGATCACACCACCGGCAAAACGCTCAGCTGCCGCCGCTACCGCTTCGGCCTGCTCGGCCAGCAGCAGGCCGCCAGGCAGCTTGATGCGGCAGATGCCGCCATCACGGGCACTGACGATGCGCCACAACCCCGGGCAGGCCGAGGGGCGAGACGAAACGTTGGGGGCATGGGCCTGCGTCAAAGGGGTATCCGGCAATCTGTGAAAATGCGCTTGAGTGTAGAAGGCGCGGTATTATGCCTGCTTTGTCCGGCGGCATGAAAAGCCGGTGGTCGAGCACCGTTCGAGTTTTAGCTGAAATGTTGGGGCTGCCATGCAGCTCCAACATATTGAAGAGGTACACATGGCACCCTGGCTGACAGTAGTAGGCATCGGCGAAGACGGCTTCAGTGGCCTGGGCAAACAGGCCCGGCGTGCGCTGTTGGGCGCTGCGCAGATCTTCGGCAGCCCACGCCAGCTGGCCCTGCTACCGCGCTGCGTGCCCGGCGAGCGGCTGGGCTGGCCAAGCCCGTTTTCGCTGGCCCCGGTGCTGGCCCTGCGTGGCGAGCCCGTGTGCGTACTGGCCAGCGGCGACCCGATGTTCTACGGCGTCGGTGCCAGCCTTGCACGCCAGGTACCCGCCGATGAAATGCGCGTACTGTCGATGCCCACCTCCTGCGCACTGGCCGCCGCCCGCCTGGGCTGGCCGCTGCAGGATGTGCAGGTGGTGTCTCTGGTAGCCCGCCCCCTGGCGGCGCTCAATGCTCACCTGCACAGCGGCGTACGTTTGCTGGTGCTGAGCAACGACGGCGACAGCCCGGCGGCCATTGCCACGCTGCTGCGCGAGCGTGGCTACGGGCCAAGCCGCCTGCGTGTGTTCGAACACCTGGGAGGCCCGCACGAACGTGTGTTGGCCGGCACCGCCCAAGACTGGCCACACGCCGATATCGCAGCGCTCAACCTGGTGGCCATCGAATGCCTGGCCACGCCCGAAGCGCCGCGTCTGCACCGGCTGGCCGGGCTGCCGGACAGCGCCTTCCGGCATGACGGCCAACTGACCAAACGCGATGTCCGCGCCATCACCCTGGCGCGCCTGGCGCCGCAGCCCGGTGAACTGCTGTGGGACGTGGGCGCGGGCTGCGGCTCGATCGGCATCGAATGGATGCGCGCCCACCCGGCCTGCCGCGCGCTGGCCATCGAGGCCGACGAAGGCCGCCAAGGCTTCATCGAACATAACCGCGATGCATTGGGTGTACCCGGCCTGCAGCTGGTGCGCGGCAAGGTCCCAGCGGCACTGCAAGGCCTGGAACGCCCGGATGCGATCTTCATCGGCGGCGGCGTCACCCGCGAGGGTGTGCTTGACCTGTGCTGGGCCAGCCTGCGCCCCGGTGGCCGGCTGGTAGCCAACGCGGTAACCCTGCAAAGCGAACTGGCCCTGGCGTCTTTTCGCGAGCAGCACGGTGGTGAGCTGACCCGCATCCATGTCGCCCACGCCCAGCCCTTGGGTGCGTTCGACACCTGGCGCCAGGCGCTGCCGATCACCCTGCTGGATGTGGTGAAGCCCGCCGATGCGTGAAGAGACCCGCGAACAGCCCGCGCCCCTGCGCAGCGGCCTGACCACCGGCAGCTGCGCCACCGCCACCAGCCTGGCGGCCGCTCGCTTGCTGCTGAGCGGCGAAACCAGCGATGCCGTCAGCATTACCTTGCCCAAGGGCAAGGTGGTGCAGATGCGCCTGGAGTTCTGCCGATTAGCCGGCGAAAGCGCCGAAGCCGGCACACTCAAGGACGCTGGCGACGACCCGGACGTGACCCACGGCGCCCTGCTCTACAGCCAGGTGCGCTTGCTGGACGAGCCAAGCATCCGCTTTGTCGCCGGCAGCGGTGTCGGCACCGTGACCCGGCCGGGGCTGGTGCTTGCGGTGGGTGAGCCGGCCATCAACCCGGTGCCGCGCCGCATGATCAGCGAGCACCTGCAACGCCTGGCCGACGAATGCGGCTACTTCGGCGGCTTCGAGGTCACGGTCAACGTGCAGGGCGGCGAACAGCTGGCACTCAAGACCATGAACCCGCGCCTGGGCATCCTCGGCGGGCTGTCGATCCTCGGCACCAGCGGCATCGTGCGGCCGTTCTCCTGTGCGGCCTATATCGCCTCGATCCACCAAGGTATCGACGTGGCCCACACCAACGGCTACACGCATATCGCCGCCTGCACTGGCAACGCCAGCGAAGACACCATGCGCCGGGTCTACGGCCTGCCGGAAATCGCCCTGATCGAAATGGGCGACTTTGTCGGCGCGGTGCTCAAGCACCTGCGCAAGGTGCCGGTGCCGCGCCTGACCCTGTGTGGTGGTTTTGGCAAGATCAGCAAACTGGCCGCCGGGCACATGGACCTGCACAGCCGCCATTCCAGCATCGATCTGCCGCAACTGGCGGGCTGGGCCGCAGACATTGGTGCTGACGCAGCGCTGCAGGCCGCCATCATCGGCGCCAACACTAGCCAGCAAGCGCTCGCGCTGGCGCATGCGGCCGGCATTGCCCTCGGGGACGCGGTATGCGCCCACGCCCTGGCGTTCGCCCGCAGCGTGGTGCCGGCGCAGGTGCAAGTGGAAGTGTTCGCCATCGACCGCCAAGGCGGTATCGTTGGCCGGGCAGGTGTGCAATGACTGCGCGCATCCTGCTGCTGGGCGGTGTCACTGAAGCCCTGGCCATCGCTCGTCGCCTCGGCCCGCAGCATGTCTACAGCCTGGCCGGTATCGGCCGCGTACCGCAGGACCTGCAATGCCAGGTACGGGTCGGCGGCTTTGGCGGCGCCGAGGGCTTGGCCAACTACCTGCGCGAGGCGTGTATCACCCTACTGGTCGATGCCACCCACCCCTACGCTGCACAGATCAGCCGCAATGCTGCCAGCGCTGCGCGTAGCGCCGGCGTCACGTGCTGGGCCTTGCGCCGCCCGGCCTGGCAAGCGCAAGCGGGGACGACTGGCGTGAGGTCGAGGACTGGGCGGGGCTGAGAGAGGCACTCAAGCCGTTCCGCAGGCCTCTGTTCACGCTAGGCCGCGAGCCGTTGCAACACCTGGACGAGATTCCGCCGGAGCAGTTCTGGACGTTGCGAGCGCTGGAAGCCTGCCCAGGCAATGAGCGCTGCGAAGTGATCGGTGCACGCGGGCCGTTCCATATCGAGGATGAACGGGCATTGTTCCAGCGTCGCAGCATCGATGTGCTGATCAGCAAGAACAGCGGCAGCGTGGCGACCGAACCAAAGCTGGAGGTAGCACGGGAGCTGGGCGTACCGGTGTTGGTACTGAAGCGGCCAGCTTTACCGGATGTGGACCGCGCTTTCGAATCACCCTCAGACCTGGCTGCAGCGCTCGACCTGTAATCTCAAACTACGTACGGCGGCGGTCCTACAACCATTTCGGATCTTTCTGGCAACTTGTCAAATGGCGCTGCATCACTGTCCTCCCTTAAACTCAACACCCCTCCCCCGCAAGGTTTCACCCATATGGAAATGCAATGGTGGATCTGGCTGGTCTTCGGCATCGCGCTGATCCTGCTCGAACTGGTCCTGCCGACGTTCTTCATCCTCTGGTTCGGCATCGGTGCCGTGTTGGTCTCGCTGATCTCGCTCGCTGCTCCCAGCCTGCAACTGGACATGCAGGTGCTGCTGTGGGTACTGCTGTCATCAGTCACCACGGCGCTCTGGTTCAAGCTGTTCCGACGCAAGCAGCCAGATGTGCGCTGGACCGCCGACAGCGTGATCGGCGAAGTGGGCCTGCTGACCGCTGGGGTGTCGGAGTTCCACAAAGGCCGTGTGCGTTTCCAGAAGCCGATTCTCGGCAACGAAGAATGGACCTGCATCGCTGACAGCGAAATCCCGGCCGGCGAACGGGTGCGCCTGACCGCCATCGAGGGGAACACCGCCCGCGTCGTCCGGGCCTGAATCCGCAAAAAAAGGAATTAAAGCACCATGACCAGCCTCATCGTCGTCGGCGCCATCGCCCTGTTCGTCCTGATCACCGTGTTCAAAGGGGTGCGCATCGTGCCCCAAGGCGAGGAATGGATCGTCGAGCGCCTGGGCCGCTATCACAGCACGCTCAAACCGGGCCTGAACATTCTCATCCCGTACATGGACGTGGTCGCCTACCGCCTGCCGACCAAGGACATCATCCTCGATGTGCAACAGCAGGAAATCATCACCAGGGACAACGCCGTAATCGTCGCCAACGCCCTGTGCTTCGCCAAGGTGGTCGACCCGCAGAAAGCCTCGTATGGCGTGCAGAATTTCTCGTTCGCTGTCACCAGCCTGACGATGACCTCGCTGCGCGCCATCGTCGGCGCCATGGACCTGGACGAAGCGTTGTCCAGCCGCGAGCAGATCAAGGCCCGCCTGCGCGAGGCAATGTCCGAGCAGACCGAAGACTGGGGCGTTACCGTGCGTTCGGTGGAAATCCAGGACATCAAGCCTTCGGAAAACATGCAACTGGCCATGGAACGCCAGGCCGCCGCCGAGCGTGAGCGCAAGGCCGATGTAACCCGCGCCGAAGGTGCCAAGCAGGCAGCGATCCTTGAAGCCGAAGCACGCCTGCAGGCAGCCAGGCTGGATGCAGAGGCGCAGATCAGCCTGGCCGAGGCCTCGGCGCGGGCGATTTCGCTGGTCAAGGAAGCGGTGGGCAACGAGACCGTGCCGGCCATGTACCTGCTGGGCGAGCGCTATATCGGGGCCATGGAGAACCTGGCGGGCAGCAACAATGCCAAGGTGGTGGTGTTGCCGGCGGACCTGCAAGAGACCGTGCGCGGGTTGATGGGCCGTAACAAGGCTTGAGATTGTCGGGGGCGCTTTGCGCCCCATCGCGACACAAGGCCGCTCCTACAGGGACCGCTGCCCAACGGTACGCGGTCCTTGTGGGAGCGGCCTTGTGTCGCGATGGGCTGCGCAGCAGCCCCGTTACCCGACCACCTGCGTCACTTCACCGCACCCCGTCATTTTTACCTATACTCCGCCTTACAATACCCACCACGATTCCTGACCGGATCTCTCCATGCCCCCACGTCGGCACATTGCCTGGATAGCCTGCCTTGCAGTGCTGTTCAACCTGCTGGCCATGCCGCTGTCCTCTGCTGCGCCCAAGGGCCCGGCCGAACAGCTGCTGTGGGGGGCTTTCTGTTCCAGCATGGCCAACAAGGCCAACGTCGATGTCCAGGCCCTGGCCAAGATCGACCTCGGCCCGCAAAGCGACGACAGCGCCAGCATGATGAATTGCTGGTGCTGCTCTGGCGCCGCGCCGCTGCTGGCCCTGCCCGGCTACCCGCCACAGTTGCACAACCCGCCGACACTGCTCGCCGGCCTGTTGCCGCCGCCTGCCAAGTACCAACCCACGCCGCGCCAACTCTGGCCTGCGCTAAACCCCCGTGCCTCTCCGCTGGCCTGAGTTCATCACGCTGTCTGCCTGAACCTGAACAGAAACGGAGATTCACCATGCTCAAGCACGCCCTCGTCATGGCCGCCCTGCTGCTGCCTGGCGCCTTTGCCAATGCCCACGAATACAGCGTGGGTGACCTGCACATTGCCCACCCCTGGTCGCTGCAGCTGCCACCCAACGCGCCCAACGTCGCCGCGTATTTCGTGGTGCACAACAATGGCCAGGCCGACGACCGCCTGCTCAGTGTCGACAGCCCCATCAGCGATGACGCGCAACTGCACGAACATGCCATGAGCGCCAGCGGCGCCATGAAGATGCAACAGGTGCCCAGCGTGGTGGTGCCTGCCGGCAAGGACCTGACCTTCGCCCCCAGCGCCTACCATGTGATGCTGATGCAGCCCAAGGACCGCAGCCTGCTCACGGATGGCAAACGCTTCCCGTTGACCCTGCATTTCGAAAAGGCCGGCGACATCACCGTCGAAGTGGCTGTGCAGAAGCAGGCGCCAGCGGACCAGCCGCAAGCCCACGAACACGCGCACTGACACCTGCTGACAGGCACTCGCCATGAGCCTGCCGCGCAACAGCATCAGCCGTACCACCCGCCCTGACCGCAGGCGCGCCGGTGGCGGATGGCTGAGCCTGTTCGCCATGTGGATGATCTTCATCGGCCCGCTGATTTCCCAGTCGATGCCGATGGACCACCACGCCGGCATGAGCATGCCAATGGACATGCCGATGGCGGCTGCCCATCAGCATGGCGGCGACAGCCATCACGGCCATGGCGGCGATGGCCAACTGCACGTGATGTGGGAAAAGTGCGGTTACTGCAGCCTGTTGTTCAATTGCCCGGCCCTGCCCCAGGCCCTCAGCCCGCTCAGTGCCGGCAGCGTAATCCCCACCAGCCATCTGCTTGCGCCAACGCACCAAGGCCATGCCCGGCAGGCTGTATTCCCCGGTGCGCGCAGCCGCGCCCCGCCTTCCTCGATCAGCGTCTGAACCCACATTTTGCGCACGGAGCCAGGAGGCTTCGCGCTAACTCATGACTGATCGACTGGAATCATTATGTCCGGCTGCACCCCTGTTTTTGCCTTGTCCCTGCGTGGGACTCTCGCCGCCGTGTGCGGCTCGCTGCTCGCGCCCGTGGCCCTGGCCGCCGACCCTGGCCATGAAGGCCATGCGCACGACGCACCCGAGCTGAGCCCGACGGTGATCACCGCCGTGGCCCCAAGCTCGCCACTGACCGTGGTCACCAACCCGAAAGACCCGCGCCAGCCAGTGCCGGCCAGCGACGGCGCCGACTACCTGAAGACCATCCCCGGCTTCTCGGCGATCCGTGCCGGTGGCACCAACGGTGACCCGGTATTGCGCGGCATGTTCGGCTCGCGCCTGAACATCCTCACCAATGGCGGCCTGATGCTCGGTGCCTGCCCCAATCGCATGGACGCACCCACGTCCTACATCTCGCCGGAAACCTACGACCGCCTGACCGTCATCAAAGGCCCGCAAAGCGTGATCTGGGGCCCGGGCGGCTCGGCAGGTACCATCCTTTTCGAGCGCGAACCGGAGAAGTTCGGCACCCTCGGCAGCCGGGTCAACGCCAGCCTGCTGGCCGGCTCCAACGGCCGTTTCGACAAGGTGCTGGATGCCGCTGCCGGTAACAGCCAGGCCTATGCCCGCTTTGTCGGCAACCAGTCACGCTCGGACGATTACCACGACGGCAACGACGACACCGTGCCATCGCGCTGGGAAAAGTGGAACGGCGATGTCGCCCTAGGCTGGACTCCCGACCAGGACACCTTGCTGGAACTCACGGCCGGCAAGGGCGATGGCGAGGCCCGCTACGCCGGGCGTGGCATGGACGGCTCGCAGTTCAAGCGCGAAAGCCTGGGCCTGCGCTTTGAAAAGTCCAACCTCGGCGAAGTGCTCGACAAGGTCGAGGCGCAGGTCTACTACAACTACGCCGACCATGTGATGGACAACTACAGCCTGCGTACCCCGTCGGGCAGCGGCATGATGGGCATGCCGATGGTCAGCAACGTCGACCGGCGCACCCTGGGCGCACGCATCAAAGCCACCTGGCGCTGGGCCGATGTGCAGCTGATCAGCGGCATCGACGCGCAAACCAACGAACATCGCCAGCGTGGCGGCATGGGTGTGGACGCACACAAGGGCCAGGCCTGGACCAAGGACGCCGACTTCCACAACTACGGCGCTTTCAGCGAACTGACCTGGTATGTCAGCGGTGAAGACCGGCTGATTACCGGCGCCCGCCTGGACCGCGCCTCAGCCCGTGACTTCCGTAAAGGCAGCGCCACCGAAGGCGATACCCGCGCCGACACCCTGCCCAGCGGTTTTATCCGCTACGAGCACGACCTGGCAGCCCTCCCGGCCACCACTTACATTGGCCTCGGCCATGCCCAGCGCTTCCCTGACTACTGGGAGCTGTTCTCGCCCAAGCTGGCACCGCCTGGGGCGGCCAACGCCTTCGACGGCATCAAGCCAGAGAAGACCACCCAACTCGACTTCGGCATCCAGTACCGCACCGAACGCCTGGAGGCCTGGGCGTCGGGCTATGTCGGGCAGATCCGCGACTACATCCTGTTCGACTACCGCACCGGCATGATGGGCATGAGCACTTCCCGGGCACAGAACATCGACGCCCGCATCATGGGCGGCGAACTGGGCGCGGCCTACCTGCTGACCGAAAACTGGAAGGCCGACGCCACGCTGGCCTACGCTTGGGGCAAGAACAGCAGTGATGGCAAAGCGCTACCCCAAATGCCACCACTGGAAAGCCGTCTGGGCTTGACCTACAGCCGCGATGTGTGGAGCGTCGGCGCACTGTGGCGGCTGGTGGCGGCGCAAAACCGCATTGCCGAGAACCAAGGCAACGTGGTCGGCAAGGACTACGACAAGAGCGCCGGCTTCGGCGTGTTCTCGCTCAACGGCGCCTACAAGGTGAACAACAACCTCAAGCTCAGCGCAGGGGTCGACAACCTGTTCGACAAAACCTACGCCGAGCACTTGAACCTGGCCGGGAACGCCGGGTTCGGCTACCCGGCTACCGATCCTCAGCCGGTCAACGAGCCAGGCAGGACCTTCTGGACCAAGGTCGATTTCAGCTTCTGACAACAACAACGGGCGCAGCTTCGGTTGCGCCCATCAGCTGGTCAAACAGGAGGTTCCCATGAGAGGAACACGCAGCAATTTCTATAACCTGGCCTGGCGTTGGCACTTCTATGCGGGGCTGTTCGTGGCCCCGTTCATGATCCTGTTGGCGATCACCGGGATCATCTACCTGTTCAAGCCGCAGCTCGACCCGCTGCTGTACCGCGACTTGATGGTGGTCGAAGCCGGCCACCACCGGCAGGGCGCGGACATGATGCTGGCCGAAGTACGCCAGGCTTACCCCAAGGGCCATGTCGGCCAGTACCTGCCGCCACTGAGCGCCGAGCGCAGTGCACAGTTCGTGGTGCATGACGGCGGGCGCGAACTGAACGTTTTCGTCGACCCCTACAACGGCAAGGTCCTCGGTGAGCAGGACGGCAAGCAGAACCTGCAGGCCATCGCCCGTGCGCTGCATGGTGAACTGATGGTCGGCACGCTCGGCGACCGCCTGGTGGAACTGGCCGCCGGCTGGGGCATCGTGCTGGTGGTGTCGGGCCTGTACCTGTGGTGGCCACGCGGACGCAATGGCGCTGGCGTGCTGTGGCCCCGGTTCAGTGCGCGCGGCCGCTTGTTCTGGCGCGACCTGCATGCGGTAACTGGCTTCTGGGGTTCGGCCCTGTTGTTGCTGATGCTGGTCAGCGGCATGACCTGGACCGGCCTGTGGGGCAAGCAGTATGCCGATTTGTGGAACCGCTTCCCGGCCGCCATGTGGAACGACGTGCCCAAGTCGGACCAACAGGCGGGTGAGCTGAACAACGCACACCGCCAAACCGTGCCCTGGGCGATGGAAAACACGCCAATGCCGCAGTCTGGCGCACACGCCGAACACGCCGGCCACTCCATGATGTCAGACATGCCCGCAGCGCCTCAGGTGAGCGTGCAGCAGGTCGAGGACATCGCCACTTCGCGCCAGGTCGAGCCGGGCTACAGCATCACCCTGCCCACCACTGCCGACGGGGTGTTCACCATTGCCGTGTTCGCCGACGACCCGCGCAACGACGCTACCTTGCATGTCGATCAATACACCGCCAAGGTTCTGGCCGATGTGCGCTGGCAGGACTACAGCCCGGTCGCCCGCGCCACCGAGATGGGCGTGATGCTGCATGAAGGCAAGATGTTCGGGGCGTTCAACCAGGTCGTCATACTGCTGGTGTGCCTGATGATTCTGCTGGGCTCGGTGAGCGGCCTGGTGATGTGGTGGAAGCGCCGGCCAGCCGGTGGGCTGGGCGTGCCGCCGCTGCGTCATGACCTGCCGCGCTGGAAGACGGCGGTGGGGGTAATGCTGGTGCTGGGGGTGATGTTCCCGCTGGTGGGGGTATCGATGGTGGTGATGTGGGTTGTCGATAGCCTGGTGGTAAGGCGCCGTCGGATGCTGGTTCAGGCTTGAGATTGCCGGGGGCGCTTTGCGCCCCTTTCGCGACACAAGGCCGCTCCTACAGGAATGCGCGATCATTGTAGGAGCGGCCTTGTGTCGCGAAAGGGCTGCACAGCAGCCCACAGCTGCCACCCAAAAGTAGAGTCGATCTGTCGCGCCCTGAACTGGAACGCGCGTGTTAGCCTAGCCGGCTACCTCAGACAAGAAGACCGACCTTACAAGGGAATGCAGCCTATGACGCAAACCTCACACTCAACGCCAGATGAACAGCATCTGCAGCGCAACCTGACCAACCGCCACATCCAGCTGATCGCCATCGGCGGCGCGATCGGTACCGGCCTGTTCATGGGCTCGGGCAAAACCATCAGCCTGGCCGGGCCGTCGATCATCTTCGTCTACATGATCATCGGCTTCATGCTGTTCTTCGTCATGCGCGCCATGGGCGAACTGCTGCTGTCGAACCTGAACTACAAGTCGTTCATCGACTTCTCCGCCGACCTGCTCGGCCCCTGGGCCGGCTATTTCACCGGCTGGACCTACTGGTTCTGCTGGGTGGTCACCGGCATCGCCGACGTGGTCGCCATCGCCGCCTACACACAGTTCTGGTTTCCCGACTTGCCACAGTGGATACCGGCGCTGACCTGCGTCGGGCTGCTGCTGTCGCTGAACCTGGTGACGGTGAAAATGTTCGGCGAGCTGGAATTCTGGTTCGCCCTGGTCAAGATCGTCGCCATCCTTGGCCTGGTCGCGACTGGCCTGTACATGGTGATCACCGGCTTCACCTCGCCCAGCGGGCGCACCGCACAGCTGGCCAACCTGTGGAATGACAGCGGCATGTTCCCCCATGGCCTGATGGGCTTCTTCGCCGGTTTCCAGATCGCGGTGTTCGCCTTCGTCGGCATCGAGCTGGTGGGTACCACCGCCGCCGAAGCGAAGAACCCGGAGCGCACCCTGCCGCGGGCGATCAACTCGATCCCGATCCGCATCATCGTGTTC
Organism: Pseudomonas putida; assembly: GCA_041071465.1. Lineage (NCBI taxonomy): Bacteria > Pseudomonadati > Pseudomonadota > Gammaproteobacteria > Pseudomonadales > Pseudomonadaceae > Pseudomonas > Pseudomonas putida. The sequence goes on from CP163498.1 coordinate 1,534,862, forward strand.
TATGTGCTGGCGCTGATCGCGATCATGGCCGTGACCCCATGGCGCGACGTGGTGCCAGGCAAGAGCCCGTTCGTCGAACTGTTCGTGCTGGCGGGCCTGCCGGCAGCGGCGAGCATCATCAACTTCGTGGTACTGACCTCGGCGGCCTCGTCGGCCAACAGCGGCGTGTTCTCCACCAGCCGCATGCTCTACGGCCTGAGCCAGGAGGGTGATGCGCCCAAGGCCTTCGAGAAGCTGTCGAGCCGCTCGGTACCGGCCAACGGCCTGTACTTCTCCTGCACCTGCCTGCTGCTGGGCGCGGTACTGATCTACCTGGTACCGGACGTGGTCGAGGCGTTCACCCTGGTGACCACGGTGTCGGCGGTGCTGTTCATGTTCGTCTGGACGCTGATCCTGCTGTCGTACCTGAAGTACCGCAAAAACCGCGCAGCGCTGCACCAGGCGTCGAAGTACAAGATGCCCGGCGGGCGCTTCATGTGCTACGTGTGCCTGGTGTTCTTCGCCGGCATCCTGGTGCTGCTGAGCCTGGAGGCCGACACCCGCTCGGCGCTGGTAGTGACGCCGATCTGGTTCATGATTCTGGCGGTGACGTATCAGTTCGTGCGCAGCAGACGCCATCCACGCACGGCTGTGCGTAACGGCTGATGGCCTCGGGGGCCGCTATGCGGCCCCAATCCTGTGCACACAAATATTCCAGGCACCAAGCTGGACCTCGCCAACGCCCCATCACCTCGCACAACCCTTCTATTACGCCAGTTTCGCCACTAGGCACACCCCTTGCAACGCCCCTCCCCGCTGCCCAACACCCTAAAAGAACTCAGCGGAGAGAGCACATGAAGCGTCGCAGTCTGATCAAGGCTTTTACCCTCAGCGCATCGATTGCGGCGATGGGCCTGAGCTGGAGCATCCAGGCCGCCGAGACCATCAAGGTTGGCATCCTGCATTCGCTGTCGGGGACCATGGCCATTTCCGAGACCTCGCTCAAGGACATGGCGCTGATGACCATCGACGAGATCAACGCCAAGGGTGGCGTGAACGGCAAGATGCTCGAGCCGGTAGTGGTCGACCCAGCCTCCAACTGGCCGCTGTTCGCTGAAAAGAGCCGTCAGTTGCTGACCCAGGACAAGGTCGCCGTGGTGTTCGGCTGCTGGACCTCGGTGTCGCGCAAGTCAGTGCTGCCGGTGTTCGAAGAGCTCAACGGCCTGCTGTTCTACCCGGTGCAGTACGAAGGTGAAGAGATGTCGCCGAACGTGTTCTACACCGGCGCCGCGCCCAACCAGCAGGCGATTCCGGCCGTGGAATATTTGATGAGCGAGGACGGCGGTAGCGCCAAACGCTTCTTCCTGCTGGGCACCGACTACGTCTACCCGCGCACCACCAACAAGATTCTGCGCGCCTTCCTGCATAGCAAGGGTGTGGCCGACAAGGATATCGAAGAGGTGTACACGCCGTTCGGCCACGCCGATTACCAGACCATCGTCGCCAACATCAAGAAGTTCTCCGCCGGTGGCAAGACGGCGGTCATTTCCACGGTCAACGGCGACTCCAACGTGCCGTTCTACAAGGAGCTGGCCAACCAGGGCCTGAAGGCTACCGACGTGCCAGTGGTGGCCTTCTCGGTGGGCGAAGAGGAGCTGCGCGGCATCGACACCAAGCCACTGGTGGGCCACCTGGCGGCGTGGAACTACTTCGAATCGGTGGATAACCCGGTGAACCAGAAGTTCGTCGCCGACTGGAAGGCCTATGCCAAAGCCAAGGGCCTGCCGGGTGCCGACAAGGCCGTAACCAACGACCCGATGGAAGCCACCTATGTGGGCATCCACATGTGGGCGCAAGCAGTGGAAAAAGCCAAGTCCACCGACGTCGACAAGGTGCGTGAGGCGCTGGCCGGGCAGAGCTTCAAGGCGCCCTCGGGCTTCACCCTGACCATGGACAAGACCAACCACCACCTGCACAAGCCGGTGATGATCGGCGAGATCCAGGATGACGGGCAGTTCAGCGTGGTGTGGGAAACCGAGCAGCCGCTGCGGGCGCAGCCATGGAGCCCGTTCATCCCAGGCAACGACAAGCGCCCGGACTATGCAGTGAAAGGTAACTGAGCACTGGGGCCGCCATGCGGCCCCATCGCGAGCCAGCTCGCTCCTACAAATGAAGTGCTTCCCCTGTAGGAGCGAGCTGGCTCGCGATGTATCCACCGCCGATCTCCAGGATTACCCGCATGCTCAGACTCCTGCTCACCCTGCTCCTGCTACTGCCGCTGGCAACCCAGGCCAGCGAGGGCGAATTCTTCCTTACCGCCAAGCCCGCCGAGCAAGCCCGTCTGCTCGAAGGCTGGGCGGCGCAACCAGATGCCGCGCGCCTGCCACTGCTGAATGAACTGCGCCAAGGCCGCATCGCCGCCGATGACACCCGCAAGTTACGCCTGAACAACCGCCTGCGCGGCCTGATCGACAACGCCCTGGCCAGCCACCAGTTGCTCAGCGACAACAGCGACACCCGCCTGGCCGCCGCCCAACACCTGCAAAAAAGCGCACAACCGGCGCAGATGGCCTTCCTCGACCGGCGCTTCGCCGCCGAGCCGGACGCCGCCGTCCACGCCGCCCTGGGCCTGGCCCTGGCCAACCTGCAACTGGGCGCCAGCGAACCCGCCGTTCGCCTGGCCGCCGTGCGCCTGCTGGGTGAAACCGGCGACCCGCTGGCCCGCACCCGCCTCGAAGCGCTGCTGCAACCGGATGCGGAAGCCGATGCCGGCGTACGCACCGCCGCCGAAACCAGCCTGGCCCAGGTCAAGCGCAAGCTGCTGGTCGGCGAACTGCTCGGCCAGGCATTCAGTGGCCTTTCGTTGGGTTCGATCCTGCTGCTGGCGGCGCTCGGCCTGGCGATCACCTTTGGCCTGCTCGGGGTGATCAACATGGCCCACGGCGAGATGCTGATGCTCGGCGCGTACAGCACCTACATGGTCCAGGTGCTGCTGCAGCGCTACGCCCAGGCGCCATTGAGTTCTACCCGCTGATCGCCCTGCCGGTGGCCTTCGCGGTCAGTGCCGGTGTGGGCATGGCGCTGGAGCGCGCGGTCATCCGCCACCTGTACGGCCGCCCACTGGAAACCCTGCTGGCTACCTGGGGCATCAGCCTGATCCTGATCCAGGCCATTCGCCTGCTGTTCGGCGCGCAGAACGTCGAGGTGAGCAACCCGGCCTGGCTGTCCGGCGGTATCCAACTGCTGCCCAACCTGGTGCTGCCGTACAACCGCCTGGTGATCATCGGTTTCGCCCTGGCCGTGGTCCTGCTCACCTGGCTGCTGCTCAACCGCACGCGGCTGGGCCTGAACGTGCGCGCAGTCACCCAGAACCGCAACATGGCGGCTTGCTGCGGGGTGTCCACCGGGCGCGTCGACATGCTCGCCTTTGGCCTGGGTTCTGGCATCGCCGGGCTCGGCGGCGTAGCCCTGAGCCAGGTCGGCAACGTCGGCCCCGATCTGGGCCAAAGCTACATCATCGATTCGTTCCTGGTGGTGGTGCTGGGCGGCGTGGGGCAACTGGCCGGCAGCCTGTGGGCCGCCTTCGGCCTTGGCATCGCCAACAAGCTGCTGGAGCCGCAGATCGGTGCCGTGCTCGGCAAGATCCTCATCCTTGCGTTGATCATTCTGTTCATCCAGAAGCGTCCGCAAGGCCTGTTCGCCCTCAAGGGACGGGTAATCGACTGATGAACCAGCCACTGCTTGTCACCGCTACGCAAAAGGCCGGGCCACGCCTGACCCTGGCCATCGGCGCCGTCGTCGTGCTGCTGCTCGTCGCCCTGCCGCTGCTCTCGCTGCTGCCGGCGGACCATGCCCTGCAGGTGTCGGCCTACACCCTGACCCTGGTCGGCAAGATCCTCTGTTACGCCATCGTCGCCCTGGCCCTGGACCTGGTCTGGGGCTATGCCGGGCTGCTGTCGCTGGGCCATGGCCTGTTCTTCGCCCTGGGCGGCTATGCCATGGGCATGTACCTGATGCGCCAGGCGGCCGGCGACGGCCTGCCGGGGTTCATGACCTTTCTGTCGTGGACCGAGCTGCCGTGGTACTGGGCCGGCACCCAGCATTTTGCCTGGGCCCTGTGCCTGGTGGTGCTGGCACCGGGGCTGCTGGCGCTGGTGTTCGGCTGGTTCGCCTTCCGCTCGCGGATCAAGGGCGTGTACTTCTCGATCATGACCCAAGCCCTGACCTTCGCCGGCATGCTGCTGTTCTTCCGCAACGAAACCGGTTTTGGCGGCAACAACGGGTTTACCAACTTCCGCACCATCCTCGGCTTCGACATTACCGCGCAAGGCACTCGCGCGGTGCTGTTCCTGCTCACGGTCGGCCTTTTGCTGGCCAGCTTGTACCTGTGCTGGCGCCTGACCCGCAGCAAGTTCGGCCGCCTGCTCACGGCGGTGCGCGATGCCGAAAACCGCATGATGTTCTGCGGCTACGACCCACGCGGCTTCAAGCTGCTGGTGTGGGTCCTGAGCGCCGTGCTGTGCGGCCTGGCCGGGGCGTTGTATGTGCCACAGGTGGGCATCATCAACCCCAGCGAAATGTCGCCGACCAACTCCATCGAAGCCGCCGTGTGGGTGGCCTTGGGCGGGCGCGGCACGCTGATCGGCCCGTTGCTCGGCGCCGGCCTGGTCAATGGCATGAAAAGCTGGTTCACCGTGGCCTTCCCGGAGTTCTGGCTGTTCTTCCTGGGCGCACTGTTCATTCTTGTCACCCTGTACCTGCCCAAGGGCGTGGTCGGCCTGTTGAAGAAAAGGAGCCAGCCATGAGAGGCGTGCCCCCGGTTCACCCGGAATTCATGTTGGAGCCGGTGTTCGACCACCTCGGCGCCGGTCGCGACGCCATCGGCCTGGGCCAAAGCCGCAAGGCTGGCCTCGACACCCGCCACGGCACGGTGCTGAGCCTTGAAGACATCAGCGTCAGCTTCGATGGTTTCAAGGCGCTCAACGCGCTGAACCTGTACATCGGTGTGGGCGAGCTGCGCTGCATCATCGGTCCCAACGGCGCCGGCAAGACTACGATGATGGACGTGATCACCGGCAAGACTCGCCCTGACACCGGCAGCGCTTTCTTTGGCGACACCCTCGACCTGACCCGCATGAGCGAATACCAGATCGCCCAGGCCGGCATTGGCCGCAAGTTCCAGAAGCCCACGGTATTCGAGGCGCTGACAGCGTTCGAAAACCTGGAGCTGGCGCTGAAGGCCGACAAGTCGGTATGGGCCAGCCTGGCAGCGCGGCTGAGCGGCGAGCAACGCCAGCGCATCGAAGAGGTGCTGAGCACCTTGCGCCTGCTGCCCCTGGCCCAGCGCCAGGCTGGCTTGCTGTCGCACGGACAGAAGCAGTTTCTGGAGATAGGCATGCTGCTGGTGCAGGAGCCGAAGTTGCTATTGCTGGATGAACCGGTGGCGGGCATGACCGATGCCGAGACCGAGTTCACCGCCGAGTTGTTCAAGGGCCTGGCTGGCACGCATTCGTTGATGGTGGTGGAGCATGACATGGGCTTTGTCGGCAGCATCGCCGACCATGTCACGGTGCTGCACCAGGGCAGTGTGCTGGCAGAAGGGTCGCTGGAGCAGGTGCAGGCGGATGAGCGGGTGGTCGAGGTGTATCTGGGCCGATGATCAATCGAGGACATGACATGCTTAAAATCGACACCCTGCACCAGTACTACGGCGGCAGCCACATCCTGCGTGGCCTGTCTTTCGAAGCCAAGGTCGGCGAGGTTACCTGCCTGCTGGGCCGCAACGGCGTGGGCAAGACCACCCTGCTGCGCTGCCTGATGGGCCTGGTACCCGCCCGTGACGGGCGTATCGAATGGGAAGGCAAGCCCATCACCAGCCTCAAGCCCCAGCAACGGGTCCACGCTGGTATCGCCTACGTGCCCCAGGGCCGCGAGATATTCCCGCGCCTTACCGTCGAGGAAAACCTGCTGATGGGCCTGTCGCGCTTCCCCGCCCGTGAAGCCCGCGAAGTGCCGACCTTCATCTACGAGCTGTTCCCGGTGCTGGAGCAGATGAAGCAACGCCGTGGCGGCGATTTGTCTGGCGGCCAGCAGCAACAGCTGGCCATCGGCCGCGCCCTGGCCAGCCGCCCGCGCCTGCTGATTCTCGACGAGCCCACCGAAGGCATCCAACCTTCGGTGATCAAGGAAATCGGCGCCGTAATCCGCCGCCTGGCGCAGCGCGGCGACATGGCGATTCTGCTGGTGGAGCAGTTCTACGACTTTGCCGAAGAACTGGCCGACCAATACCTGGTCATGTCCCGCGGCGAAATCGTCCAGCGCGGCCGCGGTGAAAACATGCAAGCCGAAGGTGTGCGCGGGCTGGTAACCATTTAATCTGCATTCAACGACCCTGCGAGACGCTGTCATGAGTTACGAAATCCGCGATGCCCTGCCCACCGACGTGCCCGGCATCCTCGACATCTACAACGACGCCGTGCGCAACACCACGGCGATCTGGAACGAAACGCCGGTAGACCTGGCCAACCGCCAGGCCTGGTTCGAAGCGCGGGCGCAGCAGGGTTATCCGATCCTGGTCGCGGTAGATGAGACAGGCGTGCTGGGCTATGCCTCGTTTGGCGACTGGCGGCCGTTCGAGGGCTTTCGCCTGACCGTGGAGCACTCGGTGTATATCCGGGGTGACCAGCGCGGAAAAGGGCTGGGACCGGTGTTGATGGCAGCGCTGGTCGAGCGTGCGCGTGGTTGCGGCAAACATGTGATGGTGGCGGCCATCGAGAGTGGCAATGCGGCCTCGGTGCGCCTGCATGAGCGACTGGGCTTCGTGGAGACCGGGCAAATGCCGCAAGTGGGGGTGAAGTTTGGCCGCTGGCTGGATTTGACCTTCATGCAACTGGTGTTGAACCCAGGGGCCGAACCAACCTGAAATACGGCCCATTGTGGGAACGGCCTTGCGCGACGCAAGGCCGCTCCCACAGGCGCCAGCATGATCGCCTACATCTGGGTAAACCTGCCCAGCCGCTGGCGCAGCATGCTGTTCTCGCTGCGCAACTGCTGCACTTCCTGCAACAGCTCCAGCGCCAGCGCCACCCCTTCCCACTCCAGTTCCAGCTCCTGGTGCAGCTTGGCCGCACGCCTGGTCAGCAGCGGCGCCTGATCGTCGAACAACCAGTCCTCCGGCGTTCGCCCGGAAGGTTCGACAATGCCGTGCTCGACGATTTCGATCACGCAGTCCGCCGTGACATCGGCTTCCTGACACAGGGTACGCATGTCCAATTGAACGATCAGGGTGCTGCTCATGATCACTTACTCCATTGTGCCCTCGGGTTGAACGCGGCCTTTTCGGAAAGCTTGGCCCACAGTTCACGGGTAGACTCGTCAGACGTGGTCGGCATCACCACTTTGAGCTGCGCGTAAAGGTTGCCGCGCTCGCCCTGCTTGTTCGCCAGGCCCTTGCCGGGTACGCGCAGGCGCTGCCCGCTCTGGCTGTCCGGGCGGATGGTCAGGTTGATCTTGCCCTCCAGGGTCGGTACCGCCACCTTGGCGCCCAGGGCAGCCTCCCACGGTGCCAAGGGCACGGTGATGATCAGGTCATGGCCTTCGACATCGAACAGTGGGTGCGGCGCCATGCGAAGGGTCAGGAACAAGTCGCCATTGGCCCCGCCACCGCTGCCCGGTGCGCCCTGGCCCTTGAGGCGAATGCGCTCGCCGTCGGTCACCCCGGCCGGAATCTTCACGTTCAGGGTCTTGGTGGTAAAGCCGGTGCGCTGGCCCATGGCATTGGTTTGCGGCACCTGGAAGCTGATCTGCTTGGACTCCTTGCTCAGGGTTTCTTCAAGGAACACTGCCAGTTCAAGCTCCACGTCCTGCCCCCGCCTGCCTGCACTGCGTTGCTGCTGCCGAGCGCCACCGAAGGGGTTGCCGCCCCCGCGCCCACCGAAGATCGAGCTGAAGAAGTCGGAGAAATCGCCGCCTTCGAAGCCACCGCCACCGCCACGGTTTTCCCAGCCCGGTGGCGCCTGGAACGGCCGGCCATGCTGGCCGCCGTACTTGCGAATTTCATCGAACTCGGCACGTTTCTGCGCGTCGCCCAGCACTTCGTAGGCCTCGTTGGCCTCTTTGAACTTGTCCTCGGCGTCGCGCTCCTTGCTGACATCGGGGTGATACTTGCGCGCCAGCTTACGGTACGCGGCCTTGATCGCCTTGTCGTCCGCCGTGGGCTCTACGCCGAGTATCTTGTAATAGTCTTTGAAGTCCATCTGTGGATCACCAATGTGAATGTGCGTGTTGCAACAGAAGATAGGGGTCAAGCATAGCCTTTCAAGACCGCCTTGGGTTTGCCCCATGGCAGACGACTGGTCTTGATTCTGTAGCCAAGTGGCATAAACTGCGCGGCCGTTTTCGCTCCGGAAGCTGATTTCCCATGTCTGACGTATCCCGGCCCGCGCCCTGGGCATCGATTTTGGCACCTCCAACTCCACGGTCGGCTGGCACCGCCCTGGCGTGGAGTCGCTGATTGCCCTGGAAGACGGCAAGATCACCTTGCCCTCGGTGGTGTTCTTCAATATCGAAGAGCGGCGCCCGGTGTATGGCCGCCTGGCGCTGCACGAGTACCTGGAAGGCTACGAAGGCCGCCTGATGCGCTCGCTGAAAAGCCTGCTGGGCTCGAAGCTGATCAAGCACGACACCAGCGTGCTGGGCAGCGCCCTGCCGTTCAAGGACCTGCTGGGCATGTTCATCGGCGAGCTGAAAAAACGTGCCGAAGCCGCTGCGGGCCGTGAATTCGACCAGGTGGTGCTGGGCCGCCCGGTGTTCTTCGTCGACGAAGACCCGGCCGCCGACCAGGAAGCAGAAGATACCCTTGCCGAAGTAGCGCGCAAGATCGGCTTCAAGGACGTCTCGTTCCAGTACGAGCCGATTGCCGCAGCCTTCGACTACGAGTCGAGCATCAGCCGCGAAGAGCTGGTGCTGATCGTCGACATCGGCGGTGGTACTTCGGACTTCACCCTGATCCGTCTGTCGCCCGAGCGCCACTTGGTCGCCGAACGCCAGAGCGACATCCTCGCCACCGGCGGCGTGCACATCGGCGGTACCGACTTCGACAAACAGCTGAGCCTGCAGGGCGTGATGCCGCTGTTCGGCTACGGCAGCCGCATGAAGAGCGGCGCGCTGATGCCCACCAGCTACCACCTCAACCTGGCCACATGGCACACCATCAACGCCCTGTACTCGCAAAAGTCGCAGTTGGCGCTGGGCAGCATGCGCTACGACATCGAGGACAGCTTCGGTATCGACCGCCTGTTCAAACTGATCGAGCAACGCGCCGGGCACTGGCTGGCGATGGAAGTGGAAGCCAGCAAGATCGAACTGACCGAGCACGACAGCCGCCGCATCGACCTGCGCCGCGTCGAGCCCGAGCTGACGGCAGAACTGACACGTGCGCTGTTCGAAGAGGCCATCGACGGCCTGCTGGAGCGGGTGCGCGGTAGCGTGACCGAGCTGTTGGCCAAGGCTGGCGTGAGCGAAGGGCAGGTCGACACGGTGTTCTTCACCGGGGGTTCCAGCGGAATTCCGGCGCTGCGCAACAGCGTGTCGGCGATGCTGCCGAATGCGCGGCATGTGGAAGGCAACATCTTTGGCAGCATTGGTAGCGGCCTGGCCATCGAGGCCCGCAAGCGTTACGGCGCAGCCTGAGCCATCTTGGGGCTGCTTTGCAGCCCCAGCACGCTGTCAGACCAGCTCCGCCCGCTTCAGCTCACTCTTCAGGTAGGCATAGTAGATCGGCCCTGCCACCACCCCAGGCAGCCCGAACGCCGCCTCGAACACCAGCATCGCCAACAGCAGTTCCCACGCCTTGGCACTGATCTGCCCGCCCACGATCCGCGCGTTGAGGAAATACTCGACCTTGTGGATGACGATCAGGTAACCCAGCGCCGCCGCCGCCACCCAGATCGACAGCGACAAGCCGACGATGGTGATCAGGGTGTTGGACATCAGGTTGCCGATCACCGGTAGCAGGCCCAACAGGAAGGTCAGCACGATCAGCGTCTTGGTCAACGGCAGGTGCACACCGAACAACGGCATCACCACCGCCAGGAAGATGCCGGTGAAGGCCGTGTTGAGCAGCGAAATCTTGATCTGCGCGAAGACGATGTTGCGAAACGCCTTCACCAGCAGATTGAGGCGCTCGAACAGCGCCGCCGCCAGGGGCTTGCGCCGGGAAACATCGGGAATGCGCTGCAAGGCGATGATGGCGCCGAGGATCATGCCGATCAGCAGCGTGACGAACATGTGCGCCATGCCCTTGCCCACCAATTGCAAATCGCTCAGGTGGCTCTTGATCCAGTCGCCGATGGCGACCTTGAACTCTGCGGCACTGGCGGGCAGGTAGCCTTCGATGAAGGGTGGCAGCTGGCCGCGGGCACGCTCGACCAAGGCCATGAACTTGTCCAGCGAGGCGCCGGGGTTCTCCGCCTCGTGCAGCAAAAAGCTGAAGGCACCGGCAATCAGCAGCGTCAGGGTGCTGACCACCAGCGTGCCGAGCAGGGCCACCGCCAGCCAGCGCGCGCGTTGCCCAGCCAACAGCGGCTGCAGGCGCGGGGTCAGCATGTTGACCAGTTCGAACACCAGCAGGCCGGCCAGCAGGCTGGGCAGCAACTTCAGGGGCAAAGCCAGCAGCAGCCCGGCCATGACGATGATCAGGCTGGCCAGGGTGATCTGACGGGGGGTAAAGGTCATACAGCCTCGACGGCAGACAGCGGGAATGCCCGCAGTCTGCCAGCCTTGGCGGCGCAGGCATAGGCGCAGGTCATTTCTTCTTCAGGCAGTCGCTCATGTAGGCTTTACGCTCGTCACCCTTCAGGGCTTTGGTGGTGGCGTCGGCGTTGCAGGTTTTCATCTTCTCTTGTTGGGTTTGCGGCACATCCTTCTTCAGGCAGGTGCTCATGAAGGCTTTGCGCTCATCGCCCTTCAGGGCCTTGGTGGTGGCGTCGGCATTGCAGGTTTTCATTTTTTCCTGCTGCGCGGTATTGGCCGCGAAGCCTTGGGCGCTGAACAACACAGCCAACGCCAGCAATGGAATGTGCAGCACTTTCATGGAGTGGTCTCCTTGGCTCCGCGCCCGATGCACGGGGGTCGAGCTGAGTGTAGCCAAGAATTCTCAGCGCCCCGCCCGCGCCTGCCGGCGGTATTGCTCGGGCGTGCATTGGGCCTGGCGCTGGAACATGGCGATGAACGCCGAAGCGCTGCTGTAGCCCAGGTCGAAGGCGATGGCCTGAATCGGCAGGCCAGCTTCCAGCGCTTCGATGGCGCGCAAAAAACGCAGGCGCAAGCGCCATTCGCCAAAACTGATGCCCAATTCGCGCAGAAACTGGCGGGCCAGGGTGCGTTCGCTGACATGCACTCGGGCAGCCCAGTCGGCCAACGGGCGGTTGTCGCCAGGCTCGGCGCTGAGCGCGTCGAGCACCTGGCGCAAGCCATCGCTGTGGGCAAACGGCAGGTAGCAGGCCTGGGTGGGTGCCAGCAGCAATTGATCGAGCAGAACCTGCACCAGGCGTTGGTCGCGCGGGTCTTCGGCCACCTTGAGGTCGCGGCGGGCGAAGTCGGCGAGGATGGCCTTGAGAATGTCACTGATCATCAAGCTGCACGGTTGCCGTGGCAGCGCGGCGCACAGGCTGCGGTCGAGGTAGATGGAGCGGTAGACGATGGCCTGCGGGTTGTAGCAACCATGCGCGGTGTCGGGCGGCACCCACACGGCGTAGCTTGGCGGTGACAGGAAGCGCTGGCCGGCAACGTCCAGATGCATCACGCCGTGAGCGGTGTAGTTCAGTTGACCCCAGGCGTGGCAGTGCACGGCGCTGTGGGTGTCGGCAACGAACTCATCGTGGCGGAAGTACACCGGGGCCGGGAGCTGGGTGAACTGAGGGATGTCCAGGTATTTGCGCGGCATGCTGTCTGCTTGGCAGGGTGGGTTGTCTGGATGGAAGTATAGGCTTTTAGACAGACAGTTGATAATGGCTGCCATCGGGGCCTGCTGCGCAGGCCTTGTGTCGCAAAAGGGGCGCACAGCGCTCCAAAAATCATCGCGATACTTCAGAGAATCTCTGCAACATGAATTACCTGTTCCCCTCACCGCCATCCTCATCTGGGCCGGTAACACCGTGGTCACCAAGATGTCCGCCGGCGCCATCCACCCCGCCGAGATCGGCTTTTATCGCTGGCTGCTGGCTGCCTTGCTGTTCACCCCGTTCCTGCTGCCCGCCGTGTGGCGCAACCGAGCGGCCATCCGCCCGCACCTGGGCAAGGTGTTCGTGCTCGGCGTACTGGGCATGGCGATGTACCAAAGCCTGGCCTACTTCGCCGCCGGCATCACCAGCGCCACCAACATGGGCATCATTCTCTCGCTGATGCCGCTGATGTCACTGGCACTGTCCATCGCCTGGCTGGGCCAGCGCCTGAGCTACGGCGCCCTGTTGGGTGCGCTGGTATCGTTCTTCGGGGTACTGGAGGTGGTCAGCGCCGGCCACCCCGCCAGCCTGCTGCAACAAGGGCTGAACAGCGGCGACCTGCTGATGCTGGTGGCTACCCTGGCCTATGCGCTGTACAGCTTCCTGCTGAAGAAATGGCAGCTCCGCCTGCCGCCGATGCAGTTGCTGTACCTGCAGGTGCTGGTGGCCATCGTCGTGTTGCTGCCGCTGTTCCTGCTGTCGGACAAAACCGGCCTGAACAGCCACAACATCGGCCTGGTGTTGTATGCCTGCGTGCTGGCTTCGATGATCGCGCCACGGGTGTGGATGCAGGCCGTGCACCGCCTAGGGCCAAGCCGCACCACGCTGTTCTTCAACCTGCTGCCGTTGGTCACTGCGCTGATCGCCGCCGGTGTGCTCGACGAGCAACTGGCCAGTTATCACCTGGTCGGCGGCTTGCTGACCCTGGCCGGCGTAGTGCTGGCCGAGCGCTGGACCACGCCGATCCGCCGCTAAAGCCCGGCGGCCTTGAGCCGGGCGGCATGTTCGGTAAACAGCCGCACGGGCTCGGCGCCCTTGCCCACAGCGCCGAGCGACTGGTTGACGATGTCCAGGTGATCGAGCGGGTAATCGTCGCCGATCACCTGCCCCAGGTGCGAACTGAAACGCCCGACCATACCGTCGCACTGGCCCTTTTCCTTGATGAAACTGCGCGCGAACAGGCGGCAGAAACGGTTGCTGCCGTCAAAACGGTTACGCCCCTGGTCGGTCAGGCCAGGCTGCAAGGTGCCCGACCAAGAGTAATAGCGCACGCCGTTGACCTCATGGGCCCCTTCCCCACCCCAGGTCTGCGGCAGGCCCTGTGGATAAGCCTGGTTGAACAGTGCCACCCCGGCACTGGTCAGCGACTGGTGCGAGGCATGCACATCCACCGGCAGCGGCTCGCGGCGCCAGCCCGTTTCCAGCCATACCAGCAAAACGGCAAAACCATGCAGCACGGCCTTGAGGATGCGCCCCTGGGGTGAATCGCCCGGTGCCGTACGCGCCAGGTGGTCGGCCAGTTCCGAGCCATGGTTGGGCCCGGCCACCGAGGTGACCGAAGCCACCCGCTCAGGCCGCTTGGCCGCGGCGTAGCGTGCACTCAGGGCGCCCTGGCTGTGGCCGATGAGGTTGACCTTGTCGGCGCCGGTGCGTTGGCAGATGTCTTCGATGATCGCCAGCAACTGCTCACCGCGCACCTCGCTGCAATGCAGCGGCGAAACCTGCACCGGAAATACCTGCGCCCCACCCTTGCGCAGGGCCGGCACGATGCCGAACCAGTAGGGGTAGAGCACCACCCGGACAAACCCGAGCATGCCCGGCACCAGCACCAACGGGTATCGCGTGGCCAATTCCTGTGGCATCACCCAGCCCCTTTGCGTGAACGACCGGCCAACACTACAGCGGCCATCATGGCCATCGCAATCGAACTCCCGGCGTGCGCTGTGGTTCCAAACCACACAGACCCTTTGCAAGGAGCGGGACCATGTACAAGCAGACCCTGGCAATCCTTCTGGCAAGCGCCACCCTGGCCGCCTGCGGCAGCCGCCCGGAAAACCCGGTGGACTACGTCACCTACCGCGACGAGCCGCTGGTCAAGCAGGTAGAGAACGGTATGACCATGCAGAAGGTCATCGCCATTGGCGGCAGCCCGTCGAACGTGATCGACCTGCCGCACGGGGGCACCTGCAACGACTACATCCTCAACCGCGATGGCAAACAGCAGCCCTACTACGTGCGCTTCGACGCCACCGGCCATGTCGACGCCAAAGGTTTCAAAACCTGCAAGCAACGCCAGGAAGACAGCGACGCCTTGCATGGCGCATAAGCCAATGCCCAAACCTGACCCCTGCTGGAGATAACCATGAGCAACGTTGAACTCACCGATGTGAAAACCCTGCGCGAACGTGCCCGCCAGCATGTAGAGCAAGGCGCCGTGACCGAGGGCTATCATGCCGATCGCAAAGAGATCCTGCGCCTGCTGAACGAGTCGCTGGCCACCGAGCTGGTCTGCGTACTGCGCTACAAGCGCCACTACTTCATGGCCAGCGGCATCAAGGCCAGCGTGGCAGCCGAGGAGTTTCTGGAGCATGCCACCCAGGAAGCCGAACACGCCGACAAGCTGGCCGAGCGCATCGTGCAGCTGGGCGGCGAGCCAGACTTCAACCCCGATAACCTGACCAAGAATTCGCATGCCCAGTACGTGGCAGGCAATTCGTTGAAAGAGATGGTGCTGGAAGACCTGGTGGCGGAGCGGATTGCCATTGATAGCTACCGCGAGATCATTCAGTACATTGGCGATAAAGACCCGACTACGCGGCGCATCTTCGAAGACATTCTGGCGCAGGAAGAAGAGCACGCGGACGACATGTCCGACCTGTTGCAAGGGTTGTAATCGTTAGGGGCTGCTGTGCAGCCCATCGCGACACAAGGCCGCTCCTACAAGGGATCGCGTACCCCTGTAGGAGCGGCCTTGTGTCGCGATGGGCCGCGCAGCGGCCCCCTGCTATTTCCGCCCTTTCACCGCCGCCGGTGCCTTGCCCGCTTTCATCTGCTGCAACAACGGCGTGCACTGGTTTGGATCATCCCCGCTGCTGGGCGCAATCAGTGCCAGCAACCCTGCCGCCGGCCCGGCCACCACACCCAGCGCCACCATTCCCGCGCCGCGCAACGCCAGCGGCAGCGCCTGCACACCGGCACTCGGTTTGGCAAACGGTCCACGCACGTACAACGGCGAGCGCAGCGAGAACAACCGCAGCCCTTTCGACTCCGGGGTGATCTTCAAGTCCAACTGCTCGGAGGCAAAATTGGCGGTGCCGTTGATGTAGATGATCGCGTTCTCGGTATCGAAGATGAACAGCCGCGTAGTCGCCAGGCCATCCTTGATACCCACATCGGCTGCCGCGCAGTTGATCTTCACGTCCTCATCACCGAACAGCTTGCCGACCACATAGTTACCCACGTTCAAACCGGCAATCTCCATCAGGCTGCGGCTGATGGCGCCATCGTTGATCAGCATGCGCAGGTCGCCATTGGCCGTACCCAGCAAGGCTGCCACCGAGTTGCCACGGCCCGTGATGTCGGCATCGCCGTTCAATTCGCCAAAGCTGGTCTGCATCGGCGCAAACGTGGGGAACAGTTGCTTGAGCTTGAAACCCCGTGCCGTCAACTGTGCCCGGCCCTGCAAGGGCACGCTGCGCCCGTCAAGGCGGATATTGGAGGCCAGGCTGCCACCGGCCACGCCAAAACGCAGGGGCTCCAGGCGCAGCAGGCCGTCATCGAGTATCACGTGGGCCGACAGGTCATTGAACGGCAGTTGCGTGCTGTGCACGATGCGCTTGCCAGCAAAAGTGACGTCAGCATCCATCGCGCGCCAGCGCTCGGTGCGGAACTCTTCAACCGGTAGCACCTTGCCCGTCGGCTGCTTGCTGGCACCACCCCGGGCCTTCTGCTCGGCGTTGGAATCGGCGCCGATCAGCGGCGCCAGGTCTTTGAACAGTAACTGGTTCGATACCAGTTTGCCGGACAGTTTGGGCCGTGGCTGGCTGGCGACGAAGGCCAGGTCACCGTGAATATCGCTGTCGCCGATCTTGCCGTTGAAGCCCTGGTAATTGAACGACGCCCCTTGCGCCGCGTGCAGGTTGGCGCTGAGGCGGCCATCGGTGGAGTAGGCCGGCGTGTCCGGCAGGGTTACCCCGGTCAACGGGTAGAGGTTGCCCAGGCTGGCACCCGACAGGCGCAAGCGCAGGTCGAGGGCGCCGAGGTTGCGCGGGTCGGTCAGGGTGCCGGCTAGCACCACGTGGGTGTCGGCGATGCGCACATCGGCCTGCAGCGGGAACGGCTGGCTGGCGTCCTGCAGCGCCAGCAGGCCGCCGATCTTGCCAGTGCCGGACACTGGCTGGCCTTTGTAGCGGCCCTGGGCCTTGAGGCCGAAGGCATAGTCCTGTGCAGCGCCAGCCTTTTCGGCGCTGGCCTTGCCGACAATGTCGCTGAACGGGATTGGCTTGCCCAGCGGGTCGATCTGCACCTTCATGCTGGTTTTCAGTGTTTGGTCGTCGAAGCTGACGTTGCCCTGGTCGAAGCCGATGGCGCCAATATCCAACTGCCACTTTGAAGGTTCTGCGTTTTCATCCTTGGGGCCGAAGTCGAACACCCAGTTAGCGCGTCCATCGGCCAGGCGGGTGAGGTTGGCGGTAGGCTTGGTAAGGTTGATGCGGGGGATGCTGATCTGCTGGAACACCAGCGGTAGCGGCGCCAGGCGGAACTCCACGCGCGCCAGGCCGACCATATCAGGCTCCTTGAGCCACTCCGGGTTGCCCAAGGTCAGGTCCTCGGCAATGAAGTGTGGCCACGGCACCCAGGCACGCCAGCCACCCTCTTCGGGCTCGGTACGCCAATGCACAGCGAGGTTGCCATTGATTGCGAAAGGCCGGTGCAAGGCCTCGGAGACCTTCTCGTTGAGCAGCGGCTTGACGCGGTTCCAGTCGAAGGTGGCGATCACCACCACCAGGATTGCCAGCAGGGTGAACAGGCTGGTGAGGGTCCAGACGAGAATTCTGGCGGGACGCGTCATTGCGTGAATCTCCTTGCGGTATGACACAGAACAGGCACTTCAGTGGCACTCAATATCTCGGACTCATGAAAACCCATGGGGTTTTATCGATGGCGCCATGATAGCGAAGTTTTTCCTGGCCCTTTGCTCAGCAATTTATCGCGCCAGGCTGTACATGTTACCCAACGGAGGCACGGCCAGCGGTTTGCCTGCGCGCCTGAAAGGCGCTGGTTAGAGGCGTTGCGAACCTCTATCAATACGGTCGATTGTTACCATTACCCGTATGAACTTCTCTCTGGCGTTACGCGGCGTAGCATTGGCTTCGTACCCACTTTCCAGCCCCCGAGAGGAGCACCGAAATCATGAAACGCCACCTGCTGACCCTGACCCTGTCCCTTTTGGCCGCCAACGCTTTTGCCCTGCCGGCTTCCGAGCAACACCTGACCGCCGAATCGCGCTCCAGCGCTGCCGAAATCGCCCAGCCACTGAAAACCGTAGCTGAAGGTGGTTCCGATCGGTTGATCGAACGCAGTGGCCGCGTTGCCGAAGGTGGTTCCGATCGCCTGATCGAACGCAGTGGCCGCGTTGCCGAAGGTGGCTCGGATCGTCTGATCGAACGCAGTGGCCGCGTTGCCGAAGGTGGCTCGGATCGCCTGATCGAACGCAGTGGCCGCGTTGCCGAAGGTGGCTCGGATCGCCTGATCGAACGCAGTGGCCGCGTTGCCGAAGGTGGTTCCGATCGCCTGATCGAACGCAATGGCCGCGTCGCCGAAGGTGGCTCGGATCGCCTGATCGAACGCAATGGCCGCGTTGCCGAAGGTGGCTCGGATCGTCTGGTTGAACTCAGCCGTGTGAGCTGATCACCATGGCCGAAAAGAACAACCTCTGTCACAACGCTTGCTCCCCTCCAGGCCCGGTCCATTGACCGGGCTTTGTTTTTTTATCTAGAGTGCCCAGCCTTACCGTCACAGAAGCCCGCATCATGCTACCGCGCGCCGAACAGAAGCTTCAGACCCGCCAGGCCCTGCTCGATGCAGCCTGCCTGCTCATGGAGAGTGGCCGTGGTTTCGGCAGTGTCAGCCTGCGCGAAGTGGCGAAGACCGCTGGCATCGTACCGACCGGCTTCTACCGGCATTTTTCCGACATGGATGCCCTGGGCCTGGCCTTGGTGGCCGAAATCGACACCACCTTCCGCCAGACCATCCGCCTGGTGCGGCAAAACGAATTCGAACTGGGCGGCATCACCGACGCTTCGGTGCGCATCTTCCTCGACGTGGTAGCCGCCCACCGCGCGCAGTTCCTGTTCCTGGCCCGCGAACAGTACGGCGGTTCGCAGGCCGTGCGCCAGGCCATTGCCCGCCTGCGCCAGGACATAAGCGACGACCTAGCCACCGACCTTGCGCGCATGAAGCGCTGGCAGCACCTGGACAGCGCCGCGCTGGCGGTGATGGCCGACCTGGTGGTGAAGACCGTGTTCGCCACCCTGCCCGAACTTATCGACAGCCCGGAAGCGGGTTACCCACAGGCGCTGACGCCGCAGGAAAAGATCACCCAGCAGTTGCGCTTCATCTTCGTCGGGGCGCGGCATTGGCAGGGCTTGGGCAACCCTCAACCCTAGTTCTGCTAACATGGCGCCCTGCCCGACAGCGACGAGCGCCGACATGTCCGACCCCCGCCCCACCCTGCCCGAACTGGCCCGTTTCAACCAGCACTTCGCCGAACGCATCGTGCCAATGTGGCAAGGCCCAGGCTGGAACGCCGACATGGCCCTGCCCTACGAGGCGCTGGACGCCCAGCACCAACCCTTGCCGGTGCAGCGCTACCGGGCCATGGCCTGCGCACGCCAGCTGTACCTGTTCAGCAGCCGTATCGGGCAACCGGGCGCCGCCGAGCGCGCATCAGCCCTGTTCCGTTCGCTGCAAAAGCACTTCCACGATGCCGAGCACGGTGGCTGGTTCTACAGCATCGACGCCCAGGGCAAGCCGCTGGACCGGCGCAAAGACCTGTACACCCATGCCTTCATCGTGTTCGCCTGCGCGCACTACTGGGGCAAGGTGCGTGAAAGCCTGGTGGAATCCACCCTCAACGCCGCGCTCGACATCATCGACCAGCAGTTCGCCCGTGACGACGGCCTGTACGAAGCCAGCCTGGGCGAAGACTGGGCCGACCTGGGCAGCGGCCCACTGCAGAACCCGCAGATGCACTTGGCCGAGGCGTTTCTGCAGGTACTGGCAGTGCGTGACGATGAACATGTCCGCCAGTCACTGCTGCAACTGTGCGAGGCGCTTGAGGCGCACTTCATCGAACCGGCCCACGGCCTGATGCTGGAAAAGCCACGCGGGGCTGTGGATAACTGGTTCGAACCGGGGCACCAGTTCGAATGGTTCTACTTGCTGCACACCTCGCCGCTGCTACGTGACACGCCGCTTTATGCGTCCATCGACCGGGCTTTCGGCTTTGCCGAACAGTTCGGGGTGAACGATGCGGCGGTGTTGGCGATGCTGAATGTGGACGGTCAGGTGCTTGATGCCACCCAGCGCATCTGGGCACAGGCGGAATACCTGCGGGCGCTTGTGTTGCGCGCGGGGGGCGAGGCGAAGCTGTCGGGGCAGTTGCAGGCGCTGCAAACGCGGTTCCTGCGGGAAGCGGGCTGGTATGAGTGCCGCGATGGTGAGGGGGCGGTGAGTCGGCATGATATGCCCTCTACTACGCCCTATCATTTGGCGACCTGCCTGGAAGGGTTGCAGCGCCTGAACTGACGCATTCGCGGGTAAACCCGCTCCCACAGTGATCGCGCCAGCTTTTAGGTTTTGTGCAAGACCGGTGCTCCCACAAGGATTGCACAGTACCTGTGGGAGCGGGTTTACCCGCGAAAAGGCCCTTGGATCAGCCCTTGGCCGACCGGTCGATCGAGAAGCCTGCCCAGTCCTGACTCACCGGCATCAGCTCCAGGCTGTTGATGTTGATGTGCGCCGGCTGGTTAAGGATCCAGAAGATGGTCTCGGCAATGTCCTGCGGCTGGATCGGCTCGGCACCTGCGTAGGTGGCGTCGTACTTGGCCTGGTCACCGCCGAAACGCACCAGCGAGAACTCGCTCTCGCACAGGCCCGGCTCGATGTTGCTCACGCGCACGCCGGTGCCGCGCAGGTCGCAGCGCAGGCTCAACGAGAACTGGCCGACGAAGGCCTTGGTGCCACCGTAGACGTTGCTGCCCGGGTACGGGTAGTTGCCCGCCACGGAACCTACGTTGAGGATCGAAGCGCCGCGGCCATGGGCGATCAGCCGTGGCAGCAGCAGCCGGGTGGTGTACATCAGGCCCTTGATGTTGGTATCGACCATGGTTTCCCAGTCGTCCAGGCTACAGTTCTGCGCCGCATCCACACCCAATGCAAGGCCGGCGTTGTTGACCAGGCCGCGAATCTTTTCGAACCCGGCCGGCAGATTGGCGATGGCCTGCTCCATGGCCTTGCGGTCACGTACGTCGAGCACCAGGCCATGCACTTCGGTCTTTGCCGACAGCTCGGCGCACAGGGCGTCCAGGCGCTCCTTGCGGCGGCCAGTGAGCACCAGCTTCCAGCCAGCCTCAGCGAAGCGGCGGGCGGTGGCCTCACCGAAACCGGAAGTGGCACCAGTGATGAATACGGTGGACGTCATGCTCTGTTCCTCAAGGTAGGTTCTCATGGCAGCTTTGCAGCATGCCCTCGCCAAGCGCCGGCAGCAAGCCGTTCAAGGCACTGATCATTTTTTGTTCATATTCGGCAAACCCTTGTGGCAGAGGGCTCGCCGACAGGTATGCGCATGTTATCCACAAGGCTTTCCCCACGGATTGGGGGCAACTTTTCCACCGTGCGGAACCCATTCAGCGCTCCGTGGTCGGTGGATATCTTTCAGGTGATGGCGCAAGGCTTTCAAGCATGCCGCCTGCAGCGGTCTGTCCAAGGTTTTTGCACAGAGTTATGCACAGGTTCGGCGCTAATTCCGGGGTGCTTTCAGGGCTGTGGGAAACCTTGGAAAATCATCCACAACGGGGATGTGATCAAAAAATGATCGCATCGCTGCAGAGCCTGGTATCAGTGGGCTGGAGCGAGATGCCACCATGTTTTCCACAGGCGGTTCCACATTATCCGTGGACAAGATCAACTTTGTGGAAACAAGGGTTTGTGAGGGAGTATTGGTGTGTGTCGAGAGCAAGACGCGGC
The DNA here is from genome assembly GCA_041071465.1 of Pseudomonas putida. Classification (NCBI taxonomy): domain Bacteria; kingdom Pseudomonadati; phylum Pseudomonadota; class Gammaproteobacteria; order Pseudomonadales; family Pseudomonadaceae; genus Pseudomonas; species Pseudomonas putida. Next base: position 1,556,092 of record CP163498.1, read on the forward strand.
AAGTTGTCCACATTGAGAATGGGGCTGCCTTGCAGCCCCCGAATACAACTCAGTGCCCGCCAAGGTAGGCGTTACGCACCTCCTCGTTGACCAACAGCTCCTGCCCGGTACCGGTCATGCGAATCTGCCCGTTGACCATCACATACGCCCGGTCCGACAGTTTCAGCGCATGGTTGGCGTTCTGCTCCACCAGGAAGATGGTCATCCCGGTCTTGGCCAGCTCTCGCAAGGTCGAGAAGATCTGCTTGACCACGATCGGCGCCAGCCCCAGCGAGGGCTCGTCCAGCAACAACAACTTCGGCCGGCTCATCAGCGCCCGGGCAATCGCCAACATCTGCTGCTCGCCACCGGACATGGTCATGGCCCGCTGGTTACGCCGCTCCTTCAAGCGTGGGAACAACTCGTACATGCGCTGCATGTCTTCGTCGGCATGTTTGTCGCCGATGGGGATGGTACCCATCATCAGGTTTTCCTCGACGGTCATGTCAGGGAACACCCGGCGCCCTTCCGGCGACTGGGCAATACCGTTGGAGGCGATGTAGTGCGACGACTTGCGGGTAATGTCGGTGCCGCGATAGACGATATGCCCAGACGCTGCCCGCGGCTGGCCGAAAATCGACATCAGCAGGGTCGACTTACCGGCACCGTTGGCACCAATCAGGCTGACCGTCTCACCTTCGTTGATGTGCATCGAGACCTTTTTCAACGCCTGGATCGGCCCATAGAACACGTCCAGGTCCTTCAGCTCCAGAATGGGTGCACTCATACCAGTTCCTCTTCGTCTGCACCCAGGTAGGCGGCGATCACCGTCGGGTTGTGGCGGATGTCCTGCGGCGCGCCTTCGGCAATCACGTTGCCATGGTCCAGCACCACGATATGGTCGGAAATGCTCATGACCATGCCCATGTCATGCTCGATCAGCACCACGGTGATGTCGTGCTCGTCACGCAGTACGCGGATCATGCGGCTGAGGGCTTCGGTTTCCTGGGGGTTCAGGCCCGCCGCCGGTTCATCCAGGCAGATGATTTTCGGCCGTGTGCACATGGCTCGGGCAATTTCCAGGCGCCGCTGCTGGCCGTACGACAACTCGCCGGCCAGGCGGTTGGCGCAGTCGACCAGGTCGACCACTTCAAGCCAGTAGAACGCGTGGTCCAACGCATCGCTTTCGGCCTTGCGGTAGGCCTTGGTGTTGAGCACCCCGGCCAGCAGGTTGCGATTGACCCACATGTGCTGGGCCACCAGCAGGTTCTCCACCACCGACATTTCCTTGAACAGGCGAATGTTCTGGAAGGTGCGTGCCAGGCCCGCGCGGTTGACCAGGTGGGTGCCGCCGAACATCTTGTAGTACATGCGGTTGGCAAAGCGCGCAGGCGACACGAAATCGGCCGCCTGGAAGCGTTCGCCAAGCAGCTGGATGACGTTGGTGTGGCTGCCGCGCACGTTCAGCTCGATACGCCCGCCACTGGCCTTGTAGAAGCCGGTCAGGCAGTTGAATACCGTGGTCTTGCCGGCGCCGTTGGGGCCGATCAAGGCAAAGATCTGATTGCGCCGGACCTTGAGGCTGACGTCGCTGAGCGCCTTGATGCCACCGAACTGCATCATCAGGTTGTCGACCGAGAGAATGATATCGTCGCTCATGGCGCCACTCCTTTACGCGGGGTCACACCGGTACGGCTGATGCGGATCAGCCCACGCGGTCGCCAGATCATCATCAGCACCATCAACACGCCGAACAGCAACACCCGGTACTCGGAGAAGCTGCGCAGCAGCTCCGGCGCCACTGTAAGCACGAACGCCGCGATGACCACGCCCACGGTCGACCCCATGCCACCCAGTACGACGATGGCCAAGATCAGCGCCGACTCGAAGAAGGTGAATGACGACGGGTTGACGAAGCCCTGGTAGGTGGCGAAGAACACCCCGGCCAAGCCGGCGGTGGAGGCACCCAAGGTAAACGCCGAAAGCTTGACCAGCACGTGGTTCAAGCCCATCGAACGGCAGGCGATTTCGTCTTCGCGCAGCGCTTCCCAGGCCCGGCCGACCGGCATGCGAGTCAGGCGGTGCTTGATGTACAGCACGGCCAGCACAACCAGGAACAGCACGGCGTAGATGAACACGAACTTGAGGTTGACGTTGTACTCGAAGCCGAAGAACTCGTGGATCGGCACCCCGCCATCCTTGGCCCGGCGGCCGAACTCCAGGCCGAAGAAGGTTGGCGAAGGCGCCGGCATGCCGTTGGGGCCACCGGTGAACGACAGCCAGTTGTTCAGCACCAGGCGGATGATCTCGCCAAAGCCCAGGGTCACGATCGCCAGGTAGTCACCGTGCATTCGTAGCACCGGGAAACCAAGGATGCACCCCGCCAGCGCCGCAGCGATGGCCGCCAGCGGCAGCACGCTCCAGAAGCCCAGGCCGAGGTACTGGTAACCCAGCGCCAGGCCGTAGGCACCGATGGCGTAGAACGCCACGTAGCCCAGGTCGAGCAGGCCGGCCAAGCCGACCACGATGTTCAGGCCAAGGCCCAGCAGCACGTAGATCAGGCCGAGGATGACCACGGTCAGCAGGTACTTGTTGGCGAAGATCGGGAAGACGATGGCAATCACGATCAGTGCAGGGATGATGTAGCGCAGGCGCGACTTGTAGTCCGGGGCATTCACATGCACGCCCGAGCCACCGCTGTCGAAGCCCTGGAGCATGCGCTGCCCAGGGGCAGTCTGCAGGAACAGGCTGAGCAGGAAGCGCCCGACCATCACACCACCGACCAGCCACGCCACGCGGCGCGGCTCGGCATTGAAGGTGTAGCCGTCGAGCACCACGCCAACGACCGGGCCAAACACGATGAGTGCCAGCAGGCCAGCGACGAGGGTCTCCAGCAGGCTGCGTTTAATGTCGAAACCCTTGGTTTCGCTAACAGAGGCAGTTTTGGCAACGGACATGTTCATCACACCTTAGCCACGAGCGGGCGACCCAGCAGGCCTTGTGGGCGGAAGATAAGGATCATCACCAGCAGCGAGAAGCTGAACACATCCTTGTAGTCGGAGTTGATCAAGCCAGAGAACAGCGACTCGGAAATACCCAGGATGATGCCGCCGAGCATGGCGCCAGGCAGTGAGCCGATCCCCCCGAGCACCGCGGCGGTGAATGCCTTGATACCGATGATGAAGCCGGCATAGAAGTCGAACGTGCCGTAGTTCATGGTGATCAGCACGCCGGCCAGGGCGGCCATCACTGCACCGATGACGAACACGTAGGAGATTACCCGGTCGGTGTTGATGCCCAGGATCGAGGCCATCTTGCGGTCTTGCTGGGTGGCACGGCACATGCGGCCGAGCTTGGTGTACTTGATCACGTAGGTCAGCAGGCCCATGCCGACGAAGGCTGCCACCAGAATGAAGATCTTGGTATAGGTCAGTTGCACGAAGCCGGTGCCGACTTCGACACGCATGGCACCTTCCAGCAAGGTTGGCACGCCTTGCTGGCGGGCGCCCTGGCTGATCTGAGCGTAGTTCTGCAGGATCAGCGAAATGCCGATGGCACTGATCAGCGGCGCCAGACGGGTGGAGTTACGCAGGGGTTTGTAGGCGATGCGCTCGATGGTGAAGCCATAGACGCCCGTGACGACGACGGTGAACAACAGCGTGCCCAACATCAGTAGCGGGAACGACTCGACGCCGAAGTAAGCCAGCAATGCCAGGCTGATTGCCGCGAGGTACGCGGAAATCATATACACCTCGCCGTGCGCGAAGTTGATCATGCCGATGATGCCATAGACCATTGTGTAGCCGATGGCGATCAGGCCATAGACCGACCCGAGGGTCAGGCCGTTGACCAGTTGCTGCAGGAAAATACCATCCATAACGCAATCTCACCTGATTGAGATTGCACGAGCGCCGACCACGGCGCGGGCCACCTGAGCGGGGCCCTCGCAGCGCAGAACTGTGCAGATCTACGAATAAAGACTGGTACCGCGGGGCTTGGGCCCGAGCATCAGCCCGGGCCGTGGGCCGTTTTTATTTTTGTTTTTCCAGCTGGTGGTATTTACCGGTCTCGTCCCACTGGTAGACCACATAGTCGGAGACGGTCAGGTCACCTTTGCTGTCCCACTTTTTCTCGCCCATGACGGTCTGCACCGGGTTGGCCTTGAGCCACTTGGCAGCGTCTTCGCCTTTGTTCGACTTGGCGCCATTGAACGCGGCGGCCAGGGCCTGCAGCGAGGCATAAGCGTACAGGGTGTAGCCTTCAGGTTCGGTACCGGCCTTACGGAACTCCTCCACCACCGCCTTGCTGTCTGGCAGCAGGCGCGGGTCGGCACCGAAGGTCATGTACACGCCATCGACGTACTGCGCACCGCCAGCGGTGGACACCAGTTCGTCGGTGACGATGCCGTCATCGGACATGAACTTGACGTCCTTCAGGCCCTGCTCGCGCATCTGGCGTACCAGCGGGCCGGCTTCCGGGTGCAGACCACCGAAGTAGACCACGTCGGCGCCGGTGGAGCGGATCTTGGTCACTACGGCGCTGAAGTCTTTCTCGCCACGGGTCAGGCCTTCGTACAACACTGGCTTCACGCCGCGTTTTTCCAGCTGCGCCTTGGTCGCGTCCGCCAGGCCCTGGCCATAGGTGTCCTTGTCGTGCAGTACCGCGACTTTCTTGCCCTTGAGCACGTCGACGATGTAGTCGCCAGCGACGATACCCTGCTGGTCGTCACGGCCGCACATGCGGAACATGGCGCTCAGGCCGCGCTCGGTAACCTGTGGGTTGGTGGAGCCCGGAGTAATGGCGATGACACCCGCCTCGTCATACACCTCGGACGCCGGGATGGTGTTGGAGGAACAGAAGTGGCCGACCACGCCGATCACCTTGTCCTGATCCACCAGGCGGTTGGCCACGGCCACGGCCTGCTTCGGTTCACAGGCGTCATCGCCTTTGACCAGGACGATTTTCTCGCCGTTCACGCCACCGGCGGCGTTGATCTTGTCGGCCGCTGCCTGCGCACCTTTCATGTACTGCTCGCCAAACGCTGCGTTTGCCCCGGTCATGGGGCCCGCTACACCGATCTTGACGTCGGCCTGAACATACGAAGAAACACCCAGTGCCGTAGCTACGGCCAGAGCCAGGAAACCTTTCTTGTAAAACGTCTGCGACATGAGGTGGTGCTCCTAGAGTTTTTTTTGGTTGGCACTACAACTTCTCAGCCCTGTGCTCTGAGCAAGGGCCGTGCCATAGGTTTTGTCTTCCGGGAAAACACACTGTGCAGGGTGCCAGCAGGCGACCGGCGGCCTTTTCTTTATTGAGCGTGCAACCGTCTGCCGTGCGGCGGGCGCCACCACACGTACAGACAAGGAGCAACCGCCTGGTGCCATCATTGCAACCTCGGCAAGTGTTTACGTGCAACCGCCCTGTAACAGCGGACGTCACCGAAGTGCACACCGCTGGTGCGCGACTGCTACAGGCGGCACCGTTTGAAGGCTAGCCGGTGCACGGAAAAACACCTCTGTTTTGGCTGTTCTGGCTTCTTCGCGGGCCGGAACAGGCACAACAAGGCGCAAAAGGCTGGCACAATGTCGGCCATTCGCCGCTTCCGGAGCCCCCTTGATGAGCGAAAGCGCATTCGCCGAGCGCATCGTGCACAACCTGCTCGACACCGACTTCTACAAACTCACCATGATGCAGGGTGTGCTGCACAACTACCCGGACGCCGACGTCGAATGGGAATTCCGCTGCCGCAACGGCGAGGACTTGCGCCCTTACCTCGGCGAGATCCGCAACCAGCTGGAACGGCTCAACGACCTTACGCTGGACGATGGCCAACTGCCTTTCCTGGAACGCATCAGCTTCCTCAAGCCCGACTTCCTGCGCTTTCTGCGCCTGTTTCGCTTCAACTTGCGCTATGTGCGCGTCGGCATCGAGAACGACCAGCTGTTCCTGCGCCTGAAAGGCCCATGGCTGCATGTAATCCTGTTCGAAGTGCCGCTGCTGGCCATCATCAGCGAAGTGCGCAACCGCCAGCTGCACCCGCACATGCGCCTGGCCGAGGCGCGCGACCAGCTGTACCGCAAGTTCGACTGGCTGCGCGCGCATGCCAGCGACGAAGAACTGGCCGAACTGCAGGTAGCCGACTTCGGTACCCGTAGACGCTTCTCCAGCCGCGTGCAGGAAGAAGTGGTTCGCGTGTTGCGCGATGATTTTCCGGCCCGCTTCGTCGGCACCAGCAATGTCGACCTGGCATGGAAACTGGATATCAAGCCGCTAGGCACCATGGCCCATGAATGGATCATGGCCCACCAGCAGCTCGGCCCACGGCTGATCGACAGCCAGATTGCCGCGCTGGACTGCTGGGTGCGCGAGTACCGCGGCCTGCTCGGCATCGCACTGACCGACTGCATCACCATGGATGCCTTCCTCGGCGACTTCGATCTGTACTTCGCCAAGCTGTTCGACGGCCTGCGCCACGACTCGGGCGAGCCGGTGGCCTGGGCAGAAAAGGCCATCGCCCATTACCAGAAACTGGGTATCGACCCGATGACCAAGACCCTGGTGTTTTCCGATGGCCTCAACCTGACCCGCTCGCTGGAGATCTTCCGTGCCCTGCGCGGTCGCATCAACGTCAGTTTTGGCATCGGCACCAACCTGACCTGCGACATCCCGGGTGTGGCGCCAATGAGCATCGTGCTTAAAATGACCGACTGCAACGGCGCGCCGGTGGCCAAGATCTCGGACGAAGCCGCCAAGACCCAGTGCCGCGACGAGAACTTCGTCGCCTACATGCGCCACGTATTCAAAGTCCCCAGCAAGGAGTAACCCATGCAAGCGGTTCAGCAAGAGATTGCCCAGGCGCTGAAGGTACAGCCGCCGTTCGCCGACGCTGCAGCGCTTGAGGCCGAAGTTGCCCGGCGCGTGGCGTTCATCAAGGGCTGCCTGGCCAACGCCCGGCTCAAGACCCTGGTGCTGGGCATCAGCGGTGGCGTCGACTCGCTGACTGCCGCCCTGCTCGCCCAGCGCGCCATCAACGAGTTGCGCGCCGAGACCGGCGACAAGGCCTACACCTTCATAGCCGTGCGCCTGCCGTACCAGGTGCAGCATGACGAGCATGACGCCCAGGCCTGCCTGGACGTGATCAAGGCCGATGAAGTGCACACCGTGGACATTGCCCCGGCGGTACGGGCTTTGGCGGCTGAAGTGGTGGAGTTGAAGAACGGCTCGCCGACGTTGGTGGACTTCGTGGTCGGCAACGTCAAGGCGCGTACGCGCATGGTCGCCCAATACACCATCGCTGGCGCCCGCGCAGGCCTGGTGATCGGTACCGACCACGCTGCCGAGGCGGTGATGGGCTTCTTCACCAAGTTTGGTGATGGTGCCTGCGACCTGGCGCCGCTGAGCGGGCTGGTGAAGAACCAGGTGCGAGCGATTGCACGCAGCTTCGGCGCACCGGAGTCACTGGTGGAGAAAGTGCCGACGGCGGACCTGGAAGACCTGGAGCCGGGCAAGCCGGACGAAGCGTCGCATGGCGTGACCTACCAGCAGATCGATGCCTTCCTGCATGGGCAGCCGGTTGACCAGGCAGCGTTCGACATCATCGTCGCCACCTACCGCAAGACCCAGCACAAGCGCGAACTGCCGTTCGCCCCATGAAAGCTTCGCGGGCACGCCCGCACCCACAGATACACCACGCAAGCTGAACCTTGTGGTGTACCTGTGGGAGCGGGCGTGCCCGCGAATAGGCCCGAAAGCCCTGCAGCGCTATCGTTACTTGACGATGACCTTGCCTTTCATCATCGAGATGTGGCCCGGGAAGGTGCAGAAGAAGCTGTAGTCACCACCGGCTTCCAGCTTGGAAGTGTCGAACTTCACTTCGGTTTCTTTTTCTGGCGCACCGATCATTGCGGTGTGGGCGATGATGTTGGCGTTATCTTCCTTAAGGTAACCCTTTTCAATGCCCTGGCTCATGCCTTCGGTAGCAATGCCCTGCATGTCGGCAGTCTTGCTGATCACCAGGTTGTGGCCCATGACGTTCTTCGGCAGGTTGCCGGAGTGGGTCAGTTTGACGGTGAATTCCTTGCAGCTCTTGTCGACGGTGAATTCCTTGGTGGTATAGGACATTTGGTCCGTCGATTCGACAGTTACCGAGCACTCGGCGGCGAAGACAGAGGCGCTGGCGAGGGTCAGCAGGGATACCGCTACAGCTTTCGCAAACATCATGAATCTCCTTGGCAGGGTTTTATCAATTGCGAGACTGCCTGAACCCGTTCAGCCCCTTGCTGATATGGGTCAAGGGGGTGTCAAGTGGCCAGCCAGTAGAATTGTTCAATGGATTGTATACAACCAATCTAAGGGCACATCATGCCCTTTTATTGGACGATGGGACAACCTCTCATTTAGGAGCAATACCAAATGCCCATCTCCAACTTCCTGAATAGCCTGCTCGCTGCCTACGCCCATGGAGCCACCGGCGCCATCTGCGAATTCTCCCGGCCGGAGTGAAAGCGGCCTTGGAAGCGACGGACATGCACCGTACCCTGTGCACCTGAGTGACAGGAGATGAGCAATGCCCGTACGTTCCGTTTGTGTGTTCTGCGGCGCCAGCATCGGCGCCAACCCCGCCTACCGTGAAGCGGCCGTCGCACTGGGCCAGGCCATTGCGCGTCGCGGCCTGACCTTGGTGTATGGCGGAGGTGCCGTAGGCCTGATGGGTGTTGTGGCCGACGCGGCCATGGCAGCAGGTGGCGAGGTGGTAGGGATCATTCCGCAGAGCCTGCTGGACGCTGAAGTCGGCCACAAAGGCCTGACCCGCCTTGAAGTGGTTGATGGCATGCACGCACGCAAGGCCCGCATGGCCGAGCTGAGCGATGCCTTCATTGCCTTGCCGGGCGGGCTCGGTACGCTGGAGGAGTTGTTCGAAGTGTGGACCTGGGGGCAGTTGGGCTATCACGCCAAGCCGCTGGGGCTGCTCGATGTGAATGGCTTCTACGACAAGCTGGGCGGCTTCCTCGACCATATCGTCGAAGAAGGCTTTGTGCGCCCGCAGCACCGGGCGATGTTGCTGCTGGCGCAGCAGCCAGATGAGCTGCTAAATGGCATGGACAGCTTCGTCGCGCCGGTGGCGCCGAAGTGGGTCGACAAGAAGCCTGATTGACCTTGAGATGTTGGGACCGCTTTGCGGTCCCAACATGGATCGATCAGCGCGGGATAACAGGCTGACGTGGCTTCTTGTTGCCCTTGCCACCCTTGGCCGCTTCCTTGCGCTCCTTGGCCGCCTTCTCGTTTCGGGCAAACGCTTCGGCCTTGGCCTTCTCACGCTTGTCCCAAGGCTTGCTGCCATCGCTGGCACGCGGCGGCAGACCGGTGTGCTGGGTCAGGATCTTCTGGTCCTTGCCCACCTTGTGGCTACCCGCCGGCGTCGAGTTCTTGCGGCGCGCGCTCTGGTAGGTATCGCTCTGCGGCTGGTGCAGCGGGATCAGTTGGTGCTTACCCGGCCCGATCAGGTCGGCGCGGCCCATGCGCTCCAGCGCTTCACGCAGCATTGGCCAGCCTTTCGGGTCGTGGTAGCGCAAGAACGCCTTGTGCAGGCGGCGTTGCTCGTCGCTCTTGACGATCTCCACCCCTTCGCTCTTGTAGGTCACCTTGCGCAGCGGGTTCTTGCCCGAGTGGTACATGGCCGTAGCCGACGCCATCGGTGACGGGTAGAACGCCTGCACCTGGTCGGCGCGGAAGCCGTTGCCCTTCAGCCACAGGGCCAGGTTCATCATGTCTTCGTCGGTGGTGCCTGGGTGGGCGGCGATGAAGTACGGGATCAGGTACTGCTCCTTGCCCGCTTCCTTCGAGAACTTCTCGAACATGCGCTTGAAGCGGTCGTAGGTGCCGATACCCGGCTTCATCATCTTGTCCAACGGGCCACGCTCGGTGTGCTCCGGGGCAATCTTCAGGTAACCACCAACGTGGTGGGTCACCAGCTCCTTGACGTACTCCGGTGATTCCACCGCCAGGTCGTAGCGCAGGCCGGAGGCGATCAGGATCTTCTTCACACCCGGCAAGGCACGGGCCTTGCGGTACAGCTCGATCAGCGAGCTGTGGTCGGTGTTGAGGTTTTCGCAGATGCCCGGGAACACGCACGACGGCTTGCGGCAGTGCTTCTCGATGTCGTGGCTCTTGCAGGCGATGCGGTACATGTTGGCAGTCGGGCCGCCAAGGTCGGAGACCACGCCGGTGAAGCCCGGCACCTTGTCGCGCATCTCTTCGATCTCGTTCAGGATCGATTCGTGCGAGCGGTTCTGGATGATGCGGCCTTCGTGCTCGGTGATCGAGCAGAAGGTGCAGCCACCAAAGCAGCCACGCATGATGTTCACCGAGAAACGGATCATTTCGTAGGCCGGGATGCGCTCCTTGCCATAGGCCGGGTGCGGCACACGGGCGTAAGGCATGCCGAACACGTAGTCCATTTCTTCGGTGCTCATGGGGATGGGTGGCGGGTTGAACCACACATCCACTTCGCCATGCTTCTGCACCAGTGCGCGGGCGTTGCCTGGGTTGGTCTCCAGGTGCAGCACGCGGTTGGCGTGGGCGTAGAGTACCGGGTCGTTACGCACCTTTTCGAACGACGGCAGGCGGATCACCGACTTTTCCCGGGTCACGCTCGGGCTGTCGAGAATCTGCACCACCTTGGCTTCGTTCGGGTCTTCCTGGTCGCCCTTGGCCTGCTCGATGGCGCAGGCCTGGGTGTCCTGGGTGTTCACGTACGGGTTGATGATCTTGTCGACGCGGCCCGGGCGGTCGATACGGGTGGAGTCGATTTCGTACCAGCCTTGTGGTGTATCACGGCGCACGAAGGCGGTGCCACGCACGTCGGTGATGGTCTCGATCTTCTCGCCGTTGGACAGGCGCTGGGCCACTTCGACCACCGCGCGCTCGGCGTTGCCGAACAGCAGGATATCGGCGCTGGCGTCGATCAGGATCGAATGGCGAACCTTGTCCTGCCAGTAGTCGTAGTGGGCAATGCGGCGCAGCGAAGCCTCGATGCCGCCGAGCACGATCGGCACATGCTTGTAGGCTTCCTTGCAGCGCTGGCTGTACACCAGGCTGGCGCGGTCCGGACGGCTGCCGGCCAGGCCACCTGGGGTGTAGGCGTCGTCGGAACGGATCTTCTTGTCTGCGGTGTAACGGTTGATCATCGAGTCCATGTTGCCGGCGGCCACGCCGAAGAACAGGTTCGGCTCGCCGAGCTTCATGAAGTCGTCTTTCGACTGCCAGTTCGGCTGGGCGATGATGCCCACGCGGAAGCCCTGGGCCTCCAGCAGACGGCCGATGATGGCCATGCCGAACGATGGGTGGTCGACGTAGGCATCACCGGTCACGATGATGATGTCGCAGGAATCCCAGCCGAGCAGATCCATCTCCTCCCTGCTCATCGGCAGGAAAGGTGCTGGCCCGAAGCATTCGGCCCAGTACTTGGGATAGTCGTAGAGTGGTTTGGCTGCTTGCATGTCAGTGACCGGTTCTGGTGTGCAGGGAAATCGCGGGCGCGGAATATAGCACAAATTTTGACCAAATCCGACTGGATTCGTGGGGATTGATGAGCTGGGACGACAGTTGGGGGCGCGGGGTGTCGGCGATCACCGGCGCAGGCGGTGCCATCCTCCGCGCTGGATTCTTCGCGACTGAAGCCGCTCCCAGAGGTGTCCCTGCTAACCCAGTGAATTACGCGCTGCTACACGAAAACAGGCTTTATTCATCATCGAAGTTATACATACCCGGCGCCAAGTTATTGAAGCGGGTGTACTAACAGATAACCGGCTCTGATGTAATAGGAACTAGCAGGTGCGGGATATAGCACAAATTTTGACCTAATCCGACTGCAATGGCCGGCTGATCTCCCTCGAATGATCTGGCAATGTTGCCAGTTTCATCAACTTCCTGGCCCACCTAGCATTTAGGAAACACCCAACCCAGGAAGCAAGTGATGAAAATATTCTACGCGTCTCATCGCCCAACCCTATTGCTGGATGGCCGTGGATTCACCCGTATCTTCAATGCAGGGCCAGGCACCCTTACCACGCACCAGGAAAATCACAGCCGCTTGATCGGCAGTGAAATGTCCAATTCACCCTCTTGCACACTTGACCAAAACGGCCGCACCCAGCTGACCTTCAGTGCATACGGCGCTAGAGTCGACCACGGACAAATACCTGCCTTCAAAGGCGAGCTTGAGGATCTGGTCACCGGCCATTACCTGCTGGGAAATGGCTACCGCGCTTACAACCCTCATCTCATGCGTTTCAACAGTCCAGACAGCGACAGCCCATTCGCAAAAGGAGGGTTGAATACCTACTCATTTGCTCTTTGCGACCCGATCAACCGCCGTGATCCGACGGGGCACGCTTTCGAGTTCATTCGTAAGCTATTCGTCAACAAGACCTATCGCGGACCTATCGTGGCGGAGTTCGACGGAATTGTTGTTTTTACTGGGCAAGAACGACCGGACGGAAAATTACCCACCCTGTATATCAGCGCCCATGGCGCTCCAGGCGTGATAGGTGCTGACGGCACCAATATTTACGATGCAACACGCACTTTCAAGGCACTGACAAGCCGCAATATCCAGCTGCACAACAGGCAAATTCATGTACTTGCATGTGACACAGCTTTCCCCGACCCGCTTACCGGCAGCTCATATATCAGCGACCTAAGCGCCCTTACAAAGTTTCAAGTTTCTGGCTACGCGACCACAGTTGCAGTCGTGGAGCGCCGTCAAGGCAACGAATACATTGTAGAGAAACAAAGGGTGCTGCCGCACCATGGAATGACATCGACAAAGACCCGAGCGGGTAAAGGTAGAAAGCAGCAAGACGCCACTGACGACATTCAGGCTGAGATATCCAAGCGGATCAGGACCGCCTGAACATTGAGTCGCTCTAACGAGGCGAGCCTCTACCGACTCTTCTCATTCGTCGTCGTCGAAGTTGTACATGCCCGGTGCGAGGTTCTCGAAGCGGGTGTACTTGCCGATAAACGCCAGGCGCACAAAGCCAATAGGGCCGTTACGCTGTTTACCGATGATGATTTCCGCCACACCCTTGTGCTCGGTCTCGGGGTGGTACACCTCGTCGCGGTACACGAACATGATCACGTCGGCGTCCTGCTCGATTGCACCGGATTCACGCAAGTCGGAGTTCACCGGGCGTTTGTTCGGGCGCTGTTCCAGGGAGCGGTTCAGCTGCGACAGGGCGATGACCGGGCAGTTGAATTCCTTGGCCAGGGCCTTGAGCGAGCGGGAAATTTCGGAAATCTCGTTGGTGCGGTTATCACCGGAAGAGCCCGGGATCTGCATCAGCTGCAGGTAGTCGACCATGATCATGCCGATTTCACCGTGCTCACGCGCCAAGCGCCGCGTACGCGCACGCATTTCAGACGGGCTGATGCCGGCGGTATCGTCGATGAACAGCTTGCGGTCGTTAAGCAGGTTGACTGCCGAGGTCAGGCGTGGCCAGTCGTCGTCGTCCAGCTGGCCGGAACGAACCTTGGTCTGATCGATACGGCCAAGGGAGGAAAGCATACGCATGATCAGCGATTCACCTGGCATTTCGAGGGAGAACACCAGCACCGCCTTTTCGCTGCGTAGCACGGCGTTCTCAACCAGGTTCATGGCAAAGGTGGTTTTACCCATCGACGGACGGCCGGCGACGATGATCAAGTCGGCAGCCTGCAGGCCGCTGGTTTTTTCGTCCAGGTCGGTGTACCCGGTAGAGATACCGGTGATATCACTGTCGGAATTGAACAGCGTATCGATACGGTCGATGGCCATGGTCAACAGCTCGTTGACGCCTACCGGGCCACCGGTTTTTGGCCGAGCCTCGGCGATCTGGAAGATTTGCCGCTCGGCATCGTCGAGAATCTCTGCAGCGTTGCGCCCCTGGGGGTTGAACGCGTTGTCGGCGATGTCGGTACTGATACTGATCAACTGGCGCAGCGTAGCCCGTTCGCGAATGATCGCGGCGTAGGCCTTGATGTTGGCCACCGACGGGGTGTTCTTGGCCAGCTCGGCCAGGTACGCCAGGCCGCCTACCTGCGAGGACAGGCCTTCCTTGTCCAACTGCTCGTGCAGGGTCACCACGTCGAATGGCTGGTTGGCATCGACCAACTTGTGCACGGCGCGGAAGATCAGCCGGTGGTCATGCCGGTAGAAGTCACCATCCGACACCTGGTCCAGCACCCGCTCCCAGGCATCGTTGTCCAGCATCAGGCCACCGAGCACGGCCTGTTCGGCCTCGATGGAATGCGGCGGTACCTTCAGGGCTGCGGTTTGCAGGTCTAGCTGTTCGGAGGTGGTGATCTCGTTCATGGCCACGAAAGAATTCTGGAGGATGAAAAAGACAAAGGGCACGGCCTGTAAAAAACAGGACCGTGCCCGATGTTAACCGCCTGACTCGCAAGGAGCCAGCCAGTTAGCGCAGCTTAGGCAGCTACGACGACCACACGTACGGTGGCTTCAACGTCGCTGTGCAGGTGCACGGCTACGTCGTATTCGCCAACCTGACGGATGGTGCCGTTCGGCAGACGAACTTCAGCTTTGGCCACTTCTACGCCGGAGGCGGTCAGGGCGTCAGCGATGTCGTGGGTGCCGATCGAACCGAACAGCTTGCCTTCGTCGCCAGCGGTGGCAGTGATGGTCACTTCCAGCTCGGCCAGTTGGGCAGCACGGCTTTCAGCCGACGATTTCTTGTCAGCAGCTGCTTTTTCCAGCTCGGCGCGACGTTCTTCGAACGCAGCCAGGTTGGCGGCGTTGGCAACGGTGGCCTTGCCGAATGGCAGCAGGAAGTTACGGCCGTAACCAGCCTTAACTTTTACTTTGTCGCCCAGGTTGCCCAGGTTAGCGACTTTTTCCAGCAGGATCAGTTCCATTTGGTAAAACCTCTTAACTTTTAACCTTCACCGTTCGCGGAGTCATTCCCCTTGGGGGACTTGCGACCGCGAAAATCAATCAGGCTGTCGACAATGGCCAAAACCATCAGCAAGGGGTAAATCAGCTGCATGATCAGCGGCAGCGTCACGTACATGCCCACCAGCCAGAAACCAGCCAGTCGGCCCTGTGCCACCAGCCCATGCATCAAAGCGATGCCGGCCAGCACCAGAACCAGGCTTGAGGCCGATGCCAGGATGATGAACTGCGGCCCGATGAACGGGGCCACCACCATCACTGCCACCAAGACCGCCATGGTCTGTTTCGGCAACTTCAGCGCGCGAAACTCGCGACCGAAGCCTCCAGGGTTGTACAACGCTGCCTGCCAGTAGCGCGCCAGCACCAAGGCCAGCACACTGAACAACTGCACCGTCACTGCTGTGGAAGCGACCAGCACAGGGCGGATCAGCTCACCGGAGAGCACCGGCTGCCCCTCGATTTTCGGCATGGCTTCGGCAAACGCCTTGGCCAGCACATCGAAGGTTTGCGCCAGCGCCAGATCGAGCACGAGGCTGAAAGCCACGGCGAACACGGCACTGACCAGCAACACACGGCTCCAGGGATGCTCGGCACGCAACAGGGCGGCCAAGGCCACAGCACCCGCAATCACCAAAAAGGTGATGGGATCGCCCATGACCCATACGGCCAGCCCGGCCAGCAGGCCGCCGGCGATGACCGTTGTAGCATCCTTGAACCCACGCCGCAGCAGCACAAGGCTGCAGGCAGCGGCACTCAACCAGAACAGCAGCGGCAGTACCGCGCTGATGACCACCACCAGGGTGGCCTGCACACGACCGCGCATGATGAAACTTGCTAACGCTCGCATGCTAATCCCTTACTGCTTGTCGACGACCCGGTCTCAGCGGCCGTGGCTGTCGGTGTAGGGCAGCAGGGCCAGGAAGCGGGCGCGCTTGATAGCGGTAGCCAGCTGACGCTGATAACGAGCTTTGGTACCGGTGATACGGCTTGGAACGATCTTGCCGGTTTCGGATACGTAAGCTTTCAGGGTGTTGAGATCTTTGAAGTCGATCTCTTTCACGTCTTCAGCAGTGAAGCGGCAGAATTTACGACGACGGAAGAAACGTGCCATTTAATAGGCTCCTCTAAAGGTCCGTGGATTACTCGTCAGCGTTATCGCTGGAGTCGCTGTCATTGCTGTCGTCGCCTTCGGCGGAGTCAGCATGCTCAGGACGCTCACGACGCTCACGGCGCTCGCTGCGGTTTTCTTCAGCCTTCAGCATCTCGGACTGGCCGGTAACGGCTTCGTCGCGACGGATGACCAGGTTACGGATAACGGCATCGTTGTAGCGGAAGTTGTCTTCCAGCTCGGCCAGGGCCTTGCCGGTGCACTCAACGTTCAGCATCACGTAGTGAGCCTTGTGAACATTGTTGATTGCGTAGGCCAGTTGACGACGGCCCCAGTCTTCCAGGCGGTGGATCTTGCCACCGTCTTCTTCGATCAGCTTGGTGTAACGCTCAACCATGCCGCCGACTTGCTCGCTCTGGTCCGGGTGAACCAGGAAGATGATTTCGTAATGACGCATGAATGCTCCTTACGGGTTAGTAGTCTGCCAGCGAATCTGGTCAGACAAGGAGTGAATGACACTGTATGTCTTGCACGGAGGGGAGGCACATAAGCGCCTGCCAGCTCGGCAAGGGGCGCAATTGTAGAGAAGGCGGGGCGCACAAGCAAGGCAATTGGTGAATATTTGAACAGCCTGAAACATATTCAGAATGCGCCCGCCCCCACAAGCAATCCGCATTGCCAAAGGCAACAGTGAACCAGTGGGAGCGGGCGCGCTCGCGAAGACGGTGGAACTGGCTGAAGATCAGCGCTTGGCTTGACGCTGACGCACCGCTTCGAACAGGCAAACCCCGGTCGCAACCGACACGTTCAGGCTGCTGACGCTGCCAGCCATCGGCAATTTCACCAGAAAATCGCAATGCTCGCGGGTGAGACGGCGCATGCCCTTGCCTTCTGCGCCCATGATCATCACCAGGGGGCCGGTCAGGTCCTGCTGGTAGATCTCCTGCTCGGCCTCGCCAGCGGTACCCACTACCCACAAGCCACGCTGCTGCAGCTTTTCCAGGGTACGCGCCAGGTTGGTCACGGCCACCAGCGGGATCACTTCCGCCGCACCGCATGCCACCTTGCGCACAACCGGCGTCAGCGTTGCAGACTTGTCCTTGGGCACGATCACTGCCGTGGCACCCGCCGCATCGGCCGTGCGCAGGCAAGCGCCAAGGTTGTGCGGATCGGTGACACCGTCCAGCACCAGGATCAGCGGCGGCGTTTCAGTGCGCTCGAGCAACTCCTCGAGCATCAACTCGCCCCATACCTGGCTCGGGCTCACCTCGGCGACCACGCCCTGATGCACGCCCTCTACCCAGGCATCCAACTCACGGCGCTCGGCCTGGCCGACCGGCACGCGGTTCTCCGCGGCCAGCGCCAGCAAGGTTTCGAGGCGTGGCTCGCTGCGCCCTTCCGACAGCCAGATCTGCTTGACCCGCTTTGGATGGTGCTGCAGCAATGCCTGCACGGCGTGCACGCCGTAGATCTTTTCCAGCTGACTCATGACTTGCTCTTGCTCTTGCGTGGCGCGCCGGACTTCGGCGGGCCTTTACGGTGCTTGGTCGGTTTGCCGGACGGTTTGCCACCTTTTTCCGCCTTGCTGCCAGCGCTGCTGCGCGCGTCGGTCATCAGGGCTTTTTTCATCTCACGGCTTTTACGCACTTCAGCATTGCGCTGCACGGCATCCTTGGGAAATACGCTTCGGACGCTTCGCTTTTGCGGCTGCGCGGCTTGGGCGTGGCTTTCGCTTCGGCAACCGGCGGCTGCTCGGCCTTTTCGGTAGCCTGTGCGGCGCCGCGCTGCTTGCGGCCGATCGGTGCGGCGAGGGTCTTGTCCGACACTTCGAAGTCGATCTTGCGCTCGTCCAGATCGACGCGCATGACCTTGACTTCGATGGTGTCGCCCAGGCGGAAGCTGCGCCCTGTGCGCTCGCCGGACAGGCGGTGATGCACCGGGTCGAAGTGGTAACAGTCGCCCGGCAGCGCACTGACGTGCACCAGGCCTTCCACATAGATATCGGTCAGCTCGACGAACAGGCCAAAACCGGTCACCGCAGTGATCACACCCGGGAACGTCTCGCCCACACGGTCCTTCATGAACTCGCACTTGAGCCAGTTGACCACGTCACGGGTGGCCTCGTCGGCCCGGCGCTCGGTCATCGAGCACTGTTCGCCGAGTTGCTCCAGGGTGTTTTCGTCGTACGGGTAGATACGCGCCTTGGGGATGCTCATGGCACCGGCACGCTTGACGTGCGGGGTATCTACCTTGGAACGGATGATGCTGCGGATGGCGCGGTGCACCAGCAGGTCCGGGTAACGGCGGATCGGCGAGGTAAAGTGGGTGTACGCCTCGTAGTTCAAGCCAAAGTGGCCGTTGTTCTCGGTGCTGTACACCGCCTGGCTCAGCGAGCGCAGCATGACGGTCTGAATCAGGTGGAAGTCCGGGCGCCCGGCGATGCTCGCCAGCAGAGCCTGGTAGTCCTTCGGCGACGGGTCCTTGCCCTTGTGCAGGCTCAGGCCCAGCTCACCCAGGAAGGCGCGCAGCTTTTCCAGGCGCTCTGGCGGCGGGCCGTCGTGCACGCGGTACAGGGCTGGCACGCCATGCTTCTGCAGGAACTCGGCGGTGGCCACGTTGGCCGCCAGCATGCATTCCTCGATCAGCTTGTGGGCATCATTGCGTACGGTCGGGCGAATTTCCGCGATCTTGCGCTGGTCACCGAAGATGATGCGGGTTTCCTGGGTTTCGAAGTCGATGGCACCACGCGTATGACGCGCATCCACCAGCACCTTGTACAGGTTGTACAGGTTCTTCAGGTCCGGCACGACTTCCTTGTACTCTTCGCGCAGCGCTTTGCCCTCACGGGTACGGGCGTGCTCGAGCATGCTGCTGACCTTGTTGTAGGTCAGGCGGGCGTGAGAGTGGATCACGCCTTCGTAGAACTGATAGTCGACCATCTGGCCGGCTTTGTTCATGGTCATTTCACAAACCATGGCCAACCGGTCGACATGCGGGTTCAGCGAGCACAGGCCGTTGGACAGCTCTTCGGGGAGCATCGGCACCACACGCTCGGGGAAGTACACCGAGTTGCCGCGCTGCTGGGCTTCGACATCCAGGGCCGAGCCCAGGCGCACGTAGCTGGAAACGTCGGCAATGGCCACGTACAGACGCCAGCCACCGGAGAACAGGCGCAGCTTGCCCAGGGGCTCGCAATAAACGGCATCGTCGAAGTCGCGGGCGTCTTCACCATCAATGGTGACGAACGGCAGATGGCGCAGGTCGACGCGCTTCTCTTTATCCTTCTCCTCGACTTCGGAGCGGAACTTGCGTGCTTCCTTGACCACATCAGCAGGCCAGACGTGCGGGATGTCGTAGCTGCGCAGGGCTACGTCGATTTCCATGCCTGGGGCCATGTAGTTGCCGATGACCTCGACCACATCGCCTTGCGGCTGGAAGCGCGGGGTTGGCCAGTGGGTGATCTTGATTTCGACGAACTGACCGATCTTGGCACCGCCGTTACGCCCGGCGGTCACCAGCACTTCCTGCTGGATCTTCGGGTTGTCCGGCGTCACGTAGCCAATGCCGCCTTCTTCGAAATAGCGACCGACCACGCTCTCATGGGCGCGGGAAATGACCTCGACGATCACCCCTTCACGGCGCCCACGGCGGTCTGTGCCGGAAACCCGCGCCAACGCGCGGTCGCCATCGAAGGCCAGACGCATCTGCGACGGGCCAAGGAACAGGTCATCACTGCCATCATCGGGGATGAGGAAACCAAAACCGTCGCGGTGGCCGGAGATACGGCCGCAGATCAGGTCCAGCTTGTCCACCGGGGCATAAGTGCCGCGCCGGGTATAGATAAGCTGGCCATCGCGCTCCATGGCACGCAGGCGGCGGCGCAGGGCTTCGATCTGGTCTTCCTCATACAGACCAAACTCTTTCGCCAGCTCCTCGCGGGCAGCGGGTTCGCCACGGTCGGCGAGGCGCTGCAGGATCAGCTCACGGCTGGGAATGGGGTTGTCGTATTTTTCCGCTTCGCGAGCGGCCTCGGGATCGAGGGATTGCCAATCGGCCATCAGAAGGGGTTCACCTTGGGGTATATAGATAGGAATTCTGGCATAGGCGTATTGAAACCGGAAATGTCTGCCTTGGACAGCCCCCGCTGCAGTGCATAGACAGCCGTAATAGGCCTGTGGAATCAACAAGTTGAATTTTTTGATTTTTTTTTGATTGGGGGCTTTACAGCCTTGGGGAGCGTCCGTATAGTGCGCACCACAACGACGGACAACCCCGAAGTTGTAGTAGAGATGAACGGCGCTGTAAAGCATCTTGTAATCTCGAATGTGTGCCCAGGTGGCGGAATTGGTAGACGCGCTGGTTTCAGGTATCAGTGACCGCAAGGTCGTGGAAGTTCGAGTCTTCTCCTGGGCACCAAATATTTTCAAGTAACAGATGACCAAGGATCTGTTACTACTGTGTGAAAGCGAACGATAGTCGCCTTCTGCAGATGATGTAAAGCTTTGCCCAGGTGGCGGAATTGGTAGACGCGCTGGTTTCAGGTATCAGTGACCGCAAGGTCGTGGAAGTTCGAGTCTTCTCCTGGGCACCATACAAAAACCCACTAGCTTGCTAGTGGGTTTTTTCTTGCCTGCGTTTTGTGCATCCCTCCCCTTTCGGCCATTGGTGCAAACCCATTTCGACGGTTACACCATCGTCTGACCATGAATTTCTCGTCACCCGGCCACTTGAGAAACGATTTCGTTTACCATTGTTTCCAAATATGTAGCCGTAAGCGAGGAAGTACCCGCATGACGATCCGCCCGCAACCGCTGATGCGCACCTTGGCCGCCGCCGTGCTGAGCCTGGTCATCGGCGCTCCGGCCGCCATGGCAGACGCACCGGTCAGCCTGACCATGTACAACGGTCAGCACAAGGAAATCGGCGAAGCCATCGCCAAGGCCTACGAGGCCAAGACCGGTATTCATATCGACATCCGCAAGGGCAGCAGCAACCAGCTGGCCAGCCAGATCATCGAGGAAGGCGACCGTTCGCCGGCCGACATCATCTACACCGAAGAGTCCCCACCCCTGAACAACCTGGGCGAACTGGGCCTGCTGGCCAAGATCGACGACGCCACCGCGAACATGATGCCCAAGGAGTACGTTGGCGCCAACGGTACCTGGATGGGTATCACGGCCCGTACGCGCATCGTGGTGTACAACCCGAAGAAGGTCGACGAAAAAGACCTGCCAACCACGGTGATGGACTTCGCCAACCCTGAGTGGGAAGGCCGCGTCGGCTACGTGCCCACCAGTGGTGCGTTCCAGGAGCAGGCCGTGGCCATTCTGAAGATGCATGGCCGCGAAGCCACCGAAGAATGGCTGACCGGCCTGAAAGCTTTCGGCAAGACCTACACCAACAACATGGTCGCCCTCAAAGCCGTGGAAAAAGGCGAAGTGGCGGCGGTCCTGGTGAACAATTACTACTGGTACGCGCTTGAACGCGAGCGCGGCAAGCTGGACACCAAGCTCTACTACCTGGCCGACGGCGATGCCGGCAACCTGGTCACCATCTCTGGCGCGGCCGTGGTCAAGGCCAGCAAGCACCCGAAAGAAGCCCAGGCTCTGCTCAACTGGATGGCCAGCGAAGAGGGCCAACGCGTGATTACCCAGACTACCGCCGAGTACCCGCTGCACAAGGGCATGGTTTCGGACCGTGGCCTGAAGCCGTTCAACGAGCTGCGCCCGCCGAACATCTCGCCAGCCGACCTGGGTAATGCCGAAGAAGCCATCGAGCTCGAGCGCGAGGTCGGTCTGCTCTGATGACTGCCGCCCTGTCCGAACCGGCGCCGGTACGCTTCGTTCCGCGCCGCAAGCGCCCGTCCATCTGGGTGGTGCTGCCTGTGCTGTTCCTGGTGGCGATGAGCTTGCTGCCACTGGCTTACGTCGCCATCAAAGCCTGGGAAGCAGGCTGGCGCGAAGCCTTGCACCTGCTGTGGCGGCCCTTTGTCTGGGGGCTGATGCGCAACACCCTGATGCTGATGGTCGGGGTGACACTGACCTGCATGGTGGTCGGCCTGGCGCTGGCCTGGTTGCTGGAGCGCAGCAACCTGGCCGGCCGTCGGCTGTGGGGCGTGGTGTTGTGCCTGCCGTTCGCCGTGCCATCGTTCGTCAGCAGCTTCACCTGGGTGTCGCTGAGCTCGAACTTCGAAGGCCTTGGCGGGGCGATCATGGTCATGGCCCTGTCCAAGTACCCGCTGGTGTTCCTGCCTGTTGCCGCGACCCTGCGCAACCTCGACACCTCGCTTGAGGAATCGGCGCGCACCCTGGGCTGCAGCCGCTGGGGCGTGTTCAGCAAGGTCACCCTGCCGCTGCTGTGGCCGTCGATGCTCGGTGGTGCGCTACTGATTGCCCTGCATATGCTGGTGGAGTTTGGCGCGCTGTCGATCCTAGGCCTGCAGACGTTCACCACGGCCATCTACCAGCAGTTCGAACTGGAGTTCAGCAATGCCAACGCGGCCATGCTGTCTGCTGTGCTGCTGGCGATGTGCCTGGTGATGCTTTGGTTGGAACTGCGCGTACGCGGCAAAGCCCGCCATGTGCGCATCGGCCAAGGCGTAGCGCGGCGCGCGCAACCCGTGCGGCTGCGGGGCTGGGCGGTGCTGGCGCAGCTGTTCTGCATTGGCCTGGCAGTGCTGGGCAGCGGTATTCCGCTGGCCATGCTCGGCTACTGGCTTAGCGTCGGTTCATCGGCAGCGTTCCCGGTGGCAGCCATTTCCAAGGCGCTGTTCACTTCGCTGTCGGTGTCACTTGGCGGTGCAGGTTTCTGTGTGTTGCTGGCCCTGCCGATCAGCTTCCTGGTGGTACGTTACAAAGGTCGCCTGGCGATCTGGGCCGAGCGCCTGCCGTACCTGTTGCACGCCCTCCCCGGCCTAGTGATTGCCCTGACCTTGGTGTTCTTCGCCCTGCACTACGTGCCGGCGCTGTACCAGACCACGGCATTGCTGCTGCTGGCTTATGCGCTGCTCTTCTTGCCATTGGCCCAGTCGCCAGTGCGCACCGCGCTGAACAAGGCCTCGCCGACGCTGGAGGAAGCCGCGCGCACGCTGGGTGCCAACAGCTTCGCGGCGTTCTGCCGGGTGACCTTGCCAATCATCTTCCCAGCCATGGCGGCAGCGTTTGCGCTGGTGTTCCTGGATGCCATGAAAGAGCTGACCGCTACCCTGCTACTGAGCCCGACCGGGATGACCACCCTGGCGACCGAGGTATGGGCACACACCGCCAACGTCGAATTCGCCGCAGCGGCGCCTTATGCGGCATTGCTGATTGTGGTGTCGGGGCTGCCGGTTTATCTGCTGACCACGCGGATGTACCTGAACAAGGCATGAGTCGTGTAGCCCTCATCACCTGCAAGGCAGCGATGAGGGCACCCCAGCCATCACGCGATATTGCGCAGCATGCGCCGCACGATTGGCCCGTGAGCCATGCCGACAGGCAGCATGTAGTAGCGACCGAAACGATTGAAGCACTGCACCGAGGTGGTGACGCTAAGGCGCTGCCGGCCTTGCTCTGCTTCATCCAGGTCCATGCTCACCATGACCGCCAAGTGCGTGTCACGTGAAGTCAGGACCAGTTGCTGGTCGCTGATCGCCTCAACGGTGAAGAAATCCAGAAGCCCACCCACTACCGGAGCCCGCTCGGGGTTAAGTGACGAGAAGCCGTGGATAGCAGCGACGTTGAACCGGCGCGAGATGAAGTCGCGCAGGCGGAAGGCTGCAGCCAACCAGCCCGGCACGTCCGAGGTCATGGCGTAATAGGCCTTGATGGCAGTCATTGGCGCAGTGACGTTTATGCCATCGCTATGAAGAAAATCCAGCTCCGCCGGAGCGGCGACCAGTTGGGCGGACATGAACAACTCCTTTTGTCACGTGTCGCCGCCATCATAGCAATGCCGCCCACGGAGTAACGGCCCTGTGTGCCGCTCCCACAACGCTCACCTTATGCCCTGAATTGTCCCAGGCTTGCCCGCAATTGCGCCGCCAAGTCATCCAGCACCTTGCTGCTGGCCGTGGTCTGCATCACCACCTCAGCCGAGCGCTCAGCCTGGGCATGGATGGTTTCCACCCGGCCACGCACCGCCTGCGCGCCATTCGCCTGCTGCTCAGCAGCGCGGGTAGCAAGGCCAATGGCCGCATGCACCTGCTCGACCGCCGCCTGCACCGACTGTTGCCGGCGTTCGTTGTCACGCAGCACCAGCAACCCTTCGCTGGCCTTGAGCCCGGCCTGGCTGATAGTCGCCACTGCTTCCTTGGCGCCCTTCTGCAACGCGGCAATATGCGCCTGGATATCCCCGGTGGAGCTTTGCGTCTTGCTCGCCAGCGCCCGCACTTCGTCGGCTACCACGGCAAAACCGCGCCCGGTTTCACCAGCTCGGGCCGCCTCGATGGCAGCATTCAAGGCCAACAGATTGGTCTGCTCGGCGATGCCATGGATCACTGTCAGCACCACTTCGATCTGCTCACTCTGCTTGGCCAGCCGCTCGATCACCTGGGAGCCGGTATTCACTTGCCCGGCCAGGTTCTCGATCAAGCCGGCGAGCTGGGTCGAGGTGCGACTGTTCTCGTCAGTGGCCTGGCGGATATCCACCACCTGCTGCAAGGCCGCCTGCATCGCATGGCTTTCGGCCTGAGCCTCATCGGCCATGCTCGACAGGTCACGCAGGCTAGCCGCCACTTCATCGCGCTGCAGCGCAGCAGCGGCATCGGCACCCGCATTGCGCTGGGCCATTGCACCAATTTCCACGCCGGTGCGCTGCGCCACTTCACCCGCCTCGCGCACGATCGGTTGCAGCTTGTCGACAAAGCGGTTCACCGCCGAGGCCATGTCGCCAATTTCATCGCGGCTGTCGAGCGGCACACGCTTGGTCAGGTCACCTTCACCGGCCGCCAGATCGTCCAAGGCGCCAATTAACAAACGCAGCTTGCTCAACACTCGACGACCCAGCACTAAAGCCACCACCAACAGTACGCCCAGGCCAACCAGCACCAGGCCCAGACCGATGCGCCAGCGCAGCTCGGCGGCGGCTTCGCGCACGGTCTGCGCGGTATTGGCCTGCATTGCGGCCGCGCTGCCTTGGGCTTTCTCCAGGCGTTCGCGCAGGGTCTTGCCACTGTCGGCAGCAGCGCCGACCAGGCTGTCACCAACCAGCTGTTCACCACTGGCGATCAGTGCCGCAAAGCGTTGATCCAGGGCTTTGAGCTCCTGATCGATACCGGCCGTGGAAACCCCCATCACCACCTTGCCGATTTCTGCGCCATTGGGGTTGATCGAGGCTTCGACAAAGTACACCGCCTGGTCGCGCCGGGCGGCGTCGATCACCTTGTCCAGCGCACGTTCGCCCTGGCCCTTTTCCATCAGCGCCTGATTGATCGGGTTTTGCCGGTTGAGGTAGCGGGTCAGGTGCTGGCCCTGGGCGTCGTCGTACACCACGAACAGCACGTTAGGGTTGCGCTGGGCGCGCCGGGCGAAGTCGGAGAGTACCGGCACATCGTTGTCCCAGATCGCCCTAGGCGCAACCGAAGCCAGTAGCTCGGCCATGTCGTTGGCGGAGTCCTTGAGGTTCTTTTCCAGGGTGTTGCGCAGTTGCTGCTGTTCGCTTTGCAGGCGTTCCGACAACCCTGCACTCAGGCGCTGACGGGTGCTGCTGGACAGGCCGTCGAGCCCCGTGCGCACATCTTGCCCAGCTTGCTCCAGGTCGCTGGCGAGCTGGCGGCTGTCATTGCCCAGGCGCTCGCCAAGGTCGGCCTCCAGAGCAGTGACTGTGCTTCGGGTAAGCGCAACGGCCACCAGCACCTGCACCAAAAGAGCGATACCAAGGGCAACAAACACAGGCCGCAAGAGGCGGCTTCGTAACAGTGAGAGGATGGCAGACACGGTGTAACCCTCGTGTTTTCTGGCGCCACTATTTTGATGGCATCTACAGAAACTTCTTACAGCAAGGGTTGTGCCGGAGGCAGCAGGGATAAACGCCAAGGTTCAGCAAGGCGGTTACCTGCCCCACAAATGAAAACGCCGCAGCCCCTTTCAGGGCCACGGCGTCAGATCAGCCTGGAGGGCAGATCAGGCGAACGGGTGACGCAGCACGATGGTCTCGTTGCGGTCCGGGCCGGTCGAAATGATGTCGATCGGTGCGCCGACCAGCGCTTCGATGCGCTTGATGTAGTCACGCGCAGCTTGCGGCAGCTCTTCCAGGGTTTTCACGCCCAGGGTCGACTCGCTCCAGCCTGGCATCTCTTCGTACACCGGCTCCAGGCCAATGTAGCTGTCGGCGTCGGAAGGCGCGTCGATGACCGCACCGTTCTCGTTCTTGTAGCCCACGCAGATGTTGATGGTTTCCAGGCCGTCCAGTACGTCCAGCTTGGTCAGGCAGATGCCCGAGATGCTGTTGACGTCGATGGCGCGACGCAGGATCACGGCATCGAACCAGCCGCAACGACGGGCACGGCCAGTGGTGGAACCGAACTCGTGGCCACGCTTGGCCAGGGTAGCGCCGGTCTCGTCGAACAGCTCGGTCGGGAACGGACCGGAACCTACGCGAGTGGTGTAGGCCTTGGTGATACCCAGGATGTAGTCCAGGTACATAGGACCAACGCCGGAACCGGTGGAGATACCGCCAGCAGTGGTGTTGGAGCTGGTGACATACGGGTAGGTACCGTGGTCGATGTCCAGCAGCGAGCCCTGGGCGCCTTCGAACATGATGTCCTTGCCGGCGCGACGCAGGTTGTGCAGCTCGGCGGTGACATCGAGCATCATCGGCTTGAGCTGTTCGGCGTAGGCCATGCACTCATCCAGGGTTTGCTGGAAGTCGATGGCCGGCTCTTTGTAGTAGTTCACCAGCTGGAAGTTGTGGTAGTCCAGCAGTTCACCCAGCTTGGCAGCGAAACGCTCGCGGTGGAACAGGTCACCCACGCGCAGGCCGCGGCGCGCGACCTTGTCTTCGTAGGCTGGGCCGATGCCACGGCCGGTGGTGCCGATCTTGGCTTCGCCACGGGCTTTTTCACGGGCCTGGTCCAGGGCCACGTGGTACGACAGGATCAGCGGCGCAGCCGGGGAGATGCGCAGGCGCTCGCGCACCGGTACGCCCTTCTCTTCCAGCTTGGTGATTTCACGCATCAGTGCGTCCGGGGCAACGACCACGCCGTTGCCGATCAGGCACTGTACGCCTTCACGCAGGATGCCGGACGGAATCAGGTGCAGAACGGTCTTCTCACCGTTGATCACCAGGGTGTGGCCCGCGTTGTGGCCACCTTGGTAGCGCACTACGGCGGCAGCATGTTCGGTCAGCAGATCGACGATCTTGCCTTTGCCCTCATCACCCCACTGGGTGCCCAGGACGACGACATTCTTACCCATTACATTGGTCCTCATTCACGCAAACTTGGTTGCCGGCCTGTTGCCGACGCAGAAACTCACTGGGCCAGCGGCAGAACCTGCCAGCGCCCGTCTTGCTGAATCAATTGCCGATCACAATCCGCCTCGAGAGCAGCACTCAACGGCTGGCCAGGCAAAGCCTGGACCACACGCTGGCCCTCGTTGCGCAACTGGCAGACTTGCTGCCAGAGGGCCGCGTCGCCACTGTCCGGCATCCAGATGCCGCCCGTAGGCAATACGACCTCCGCTCGCCCCAGTGTGACCAGGGTCTTCAAATCCGTGGAGAAACCGGTGGCCGGGCGTGCCCGGCCAAAGTCGGCGCCGATGTCGTCGTAGCGCCCGCCCTGGGCGATCGATTGACCCTCGCCCGGCACGAACACGGCGAACACCACGCCAGTGTGATAGTTGTAACCGCGCAGTTCGCCGAGGTCGAAGTACAGCGGCAGGTCGGGGTAGCGCGACGCCAGGCGATCAGCGATCGCCAGCAGGTCGTCCAGCGCCGCCAGCACGCTGGCCGGGGCACGGCCCAGGCGCACGCGGGCGTCGGCCAGCACTTCACGGCCACCGCACAGCTCGACCAGTGCGCGCAGCATGTTGCCCAGATCCTTCGGCAGGTCAGCGGTCAGCGCCTGCACTTCATCGACGGCCTTGCGCTGCAGGGCGTCGAACAGCTGCTGCTCGACCGCGCCGGACAGGCCGGCAGCACGGGCCAGGCCGCGGTAGATACCGACGTGGCCCAGGTCCATGTGCACGTCCGGCACATCGGTCAGTTGCAGCGTGGCAAGCATCAGGCTGATGACTTCGACGTCGCTGGTCGGGCTGGCATCGCCATACAGTTCAGCGCCCAACTGGATCGGGCTGCGCGAGGTGGACAGTGCACGCGGCTGAGCGTGCAGCACGCTGCCGGCATAGCACAGGCGGCTCGGGCCTTCACGGCGCAGGGTATGGGCGTCGATACGCGCCACCTGCGGAGTGAAGTCGGCGCGGAAGCCCATCAGGCGGCCGGACTGCGGGTCCACTACCTTGAAGGTGCGCTGATCCAGGTCCTGGCCGGCGCCGGTGAGCAGCGACTCCAGGTACTCGATATGCGGGGTGACGACCAGTTCGTAGCCCCAACTCTGGAACAGGTCCAACACCTGGCGACGCGCGATCTCGATGCGCGCAGCCTCAGGTGGCAGTACTTCCTCGATGCCATCTGGCAGCAGCCAGCGGTCTACCGTTGCCATTACGCCATTTCCCCTCTGGTCCGGGCGGCTTGCCAGCAGGCGAGCCGTCAGTAAAGCCGGTATCGCGCACAGCAGCGGGCAGCACTGATCCCAGCGCAGCCACCGTACCCGACACCCTCGAATTGCCTTGCGACCTGACCAAACCGTCAACTGGCGCGGTGCCAATCAACCTTGCAGACGCAAAAAAGCCGGGAAATTTCCCGGCTGCCTCATCATACACCCCTTTTCATTCAGGATGCACCCCGCCTGGTGTTTTAGCTGCCAGGCGGGCGCCGCTGCATTAAAATCAGGGCCTGAGCATCACGGCTTGCTCTTGTCCAGGTAACGGAAGAACTCGTTCTTCGGGTCCAGGACCAGCACGTCGCTCTTGCTCGAGAAGCTTTCGCGGTATGCCTGCAGGCTACGGTGGAACGCATAGAAATCAGCGTC
Organism: Pseudomonas putida; assembly: GCA_041071465.1. Taxonomy (NCBI): domain Bacteria; kingdom Pseudomonadati; phylum Pseudomonadota; class Gammaproteobacteria; order Pseudomonadales; family Pseudomonadaceae; genus Pseudomonas; species Pseudomonas putida. The sequence goes on from CP163498.1 coordinate 1,585,195, forward strand.
CTGGCTGTAGGCCTTGGCATAGATGGCGGCCGCCTGGGCGTCACCATCACCGCGGGTTTCTTCTGCTTCGCGATAGGCCTCGGCCAGCAGCACACGGCGCTGACGGTCGGCATCGGCACGGATACCTTCAGCCAGCTCGTTACCTTTGGCACGGTGCTCGCGGGCTTCACGCTCACGCTCGGTGCTCATGCGATCGAACACGCTGCGGTTGACTTCCTTCGGCAGGTCGATGGCCTTGACGCGCACGTCGACCACCTCGATACCCAGCTCCTTGTTGGCCATGCGGTTCAGCGATGCAGTGATGTCAGCCATCAGTGCGTCACGTTCACCGGAAACCACCTCGTGCAAGGTACGTTTACCGAACTGGTCACGCAGGCCGCTTTCCAGACGACGCGACAGACGCTCGTCGGCGATCTGCTTCATACCGGACGTGGCAGTGTAGAAGCGCTCGGCATCCTTGACGCGCCACTTGGCGTAGGCGTCGACCATCACGGCTTTCTTCTCCAGGGTCAGGAACCGCTGGGTCGGGGCGTCGAGGGTCATGAGGCGGGCGTCGAACTTGCGCACCTGGTTCACGTACGGAATCTTCACGTGCAGGCCAGGCTGAACGTCCGCCTGGACCACCTTACCAAAGCGCAGCAGTACCGCACGTTCGGTCTGGGACACGATGTAGAAGCTGTTCCAGGCCACGATGGCCAGGACCACGGCGGCGATCAGGGCGATCAGCGATCTATTGCTCATCAGCGGCTCTCCCTAGTACGCAGCGGCTGCTGTTGCTGTTGCATGTCCTGCGCCGCACGGGCGGCCGCATCGTTGACCGATGGCGACACAGTGCTGCTTGGCGTGGACGGGTTGCGGCTGCCTTCGACCATCTTGTCCAGTGGCAGGTAGAGCAGGTTGTTCTGCCCGTCCTTGGTCGCCACCATGACCTTGCTCGAATTGCTGTAGACCTCTTGCATGGTCTCCAGGTACAGACGCTGACGGGTCACGTCAGGTGCCTTGTGGTACTCGGCAACCAGCTTGGTGAAACGGTCGGCCTCACCCTTGGCGCGGGCGATGACTTCGTCGCGGTAACCGTTGGCGTCCTCGATGATGCGCTGGGCCTGACCACGGGCTTCCGGCACCACGCCATTGGCGTAGGATTCGGCCTGGTTGCGGGCACGCTGCTCGTCTTCGCGGGCACGGATCACGTCATCGAAGGCTTCCTGCACTTCACGCGGGGCTGCCGCGCTCTGTACGTTGACCTGGGTAACGGTGATACCGGTACGGTAGTTGTCGAGGAAGCGCTGCAGACGTTCGCGGATATCCACGGCCATCTGTTCACGGCCTTCGGTCAGCACCTGGTCCATCGAGGTGGAACCCACCACGTGGCGCAAGGCACTGTCGGTCGCGTGCTGCAGGCTCACCTCAGGCTGGTCGACGTTGAGCACGAAGTCCTGAAGGTTGCTGATCTTGTACTGGACGGTCAGCGGCACCTCGACGATGTTCTCGTCTTCGGTCAGCATCTGGCCCTGCTTGGTATAGGCACGCTCGCGCGTGACGTTTTCCATGTACTTGCGATCGATCGGCGGGAAGTAGATGTTCAGGCCGGGACCGACCGTCTCGTAGTACTTGCCGAAGCGCAGCACCACGGCCTGCTCCTGCTCGTCGACCACGTACACGGCGCTGTACAGCCAGATGGCCGCCAGTACCGCCAGGCCAATGCCCAGCAGGCCCAGGCCACCGCCCTTGCCGACATTGCGGTCACCGCCGCCACGTTTTTTGCTACCGCCGAACATGCCGTTGAGGCTGTCCTGCAGTTTGCGGAAGGCCTCGTCCAGATCCGGCGGACCTTTTTGTCACCACCACCGCCACCGCCACCACGGCGGCCGCCCCAGGGATCCTGATTGTTCGAGTTGCCACCCGGCTCGTTCCAAGCCATAGCGCTCTCCATCTGATAAAGCAAAGACGCGCCCACGGCGCGCCGTCCAATGCTACAGAATGCCTGTCACTGCTGCCCGGCGACCTCGACGAGCATTTATTGCAAAGTGTGTTGCTCGACAAACACTTGCGGCTCCATGCCTTCGCGGCTGACCAGGCGATTCAGTTCGACCATGGGCAGTCGCACGCTCAGCAGGCTGCGCCCTTCTTCATCATGCTCTTCACTCTGCACGGCACCCAGGGCAAAGAATTGCGCGCGCAAGCGGGCAAAACGCTGCTCCAGGCACAGGGTACCGACAAACAGATCATCCCCCAGCAACTCGGCAACCGCCTGGCCAACCAGCTCCAGGCCACGCCCATCGCGTGCCGATACCCAGACCCGTTCCGGCTTGCCATCGGCATTGCGCTGGATCTGTGGCTCGACATCTTCGAGCAGGTCGAGTTTGTTATACACCTCGAGGATCGGCAAGCCTTCAGCGCCAATCTCACCCAACACGGCCAGCACCTGCTCGATCTGCTCCATGCGCTCTGGCTCATGGGCGTCGATCACATGCAGCAACAGGTCGGAGTTGCTCGACTCTTCGAGCGTAGCCCGAAATGCCTCGACCAGCTTGTGCGGCAGGTGGCGAATGAAGCCCACGGTGTCGGCCAGCACGATTGGCCCCAGGTCATTGAGCTCGAGCCGGCGCAGGGTCGGGTCGAGGGTGGCGAACAGCTGGTCCGCAGCGTACACCTCGGACTCGGTCAGGGCGTTGAACAGTGTGGACTTGCCGGCGTTGGTGTAACCCACCAGCGACACGGACGGAATATCCGCACGCTTGCGCCCACGCCGCGCCTGCTCGCGCTGGCTGCGCACTTTCTCCAGGCGTGACTTGATCTGGCGTATGCGCACCCGCAACAGTCGGCGGTCGGTTTCGAGCTGCGTTTCACCCGGGCCGCGCAGGCCGATACCACCTTTCTGTCGCTCAAGGTGAGTCCAGCCGCGCACCAGCCGCGTGCTCATGTGCTCCAGCTGGGCCAGTTCGACCTGCAGCTTGCCTTCATGGGTACGCGCCCGTTGGGCGAAGATATCGAGGATCAGCCCGGTACGGTCGAGCACACGACACTCGAACACACGTTCAAGGTTGCGCTCCTGACTGGGCGTGAGGGTGTGATTGAAAATCACCAGGTCTACCTGCTCGGCATGGACCAGGTCGTGCAATTCCTCGACCTTGCCACTGCCAATCAGGTATTTGGCGGAAGGCTGATGCCTTGTCACCGTGACCAGCGAGACGATGTCGGCACCGGCCGACAATGCCAACTCCTGAAACTCCTGCGGGTCTTCGCGCGCCTCAGGGTTCTGACCTTCCAAGTGAACGAGCAACGCTCGCTCACCACCACCGTGGCGCTCAAAGAACAATGCAGGCTCCTATCAGGCGTTGCCTGGCTCGCTGTCGCCGTGCTCGCCATCGGTCGGGCTTGGCAGGCGGACCGGACGGGCCGGAACCACGGTCGAAATGGCGTGCTTGTAGACCATCTGGCTGACGGTGTTCTTCAGCAGAACCACGAACTGGTCGAACGATTCGATCGAACCCTGCAGCTTGATACCGTTGACCAGGTAGATGGATACCGGGACCTTTTCTTTTCTCAAGGTGTTCAAGTAAGGGTCTTGTAGCGAATGCCCTTTTGACATATGCCGCACTCCTGTAAGGATAAATAATAGAAAATCAATAAAATCGATAAATTAGGCCGCCCCTTCGCAAGAATAGACGGCAATCAGCAGGGACTCAGCTCAATATGGAGATGGCCCCAAGGTATTTCAAGGTGCGGGACAGATTGTCGCAGGCCAGGCTGTCAAGCCAGTGCACTTCAGGCCAGCCACGCAACCAGGTGAACTGCCGTTTGGCCAGCTGCCGAGTAGCAATGATACCGCGTTCACGCATCTCATTCTCAGTCAGCTTGCCGTCCAGGTAATCCCAGACTTGCCGATAACCCACTGCCCGTATAGACGGCAGCCCGGCGTGCAAGTCACTTCTGGCTCGCAGCGATCGGACCTCCTCAACGAAGCCCTGTTCCAGCATCTGCGAAAATCGTAACGCAATTCGCTGATGCAAAATGTGACGATCTGTAGGAGCAATCGCCAAACTGGCGACAGTATAGGGCAAATGTCCGCCAGCGCCTGCGTCTGCGCCGCGACTTTCCGCGAATTGACGTTGACGATGGGCCGTCATGCTCTCGCCGCTCACCCGGTATACCTCCAGCGCCCGGATCAGCCGCTGCGGGTCGTTGGGGTGGATGCGCGCCGCCGACACCGGGTCGACCTCGGCCAGTTGACGGTGCAACTCGGCCAGCCCCAAGGCTTCGGCCTGGGCTTCCAGCTCGGCGCGCACTGCGGCATCGGCCGCCGGCATGTCGGCCAGGCCATCGATCAACGCCTTGTAATAGAGCATGGTGCCGCCGACCAGCAACGGGATCTTGCCGCGCGCAGTGATCTCGGCCATGGCCTCCAAGGCATCGGCACGGAACTGTGCGGCCGAATAGCTCTCGGCCGGGTCACGAATGTCGATCAGCCGGTGCGGGTGGGCGGCGAGGATTTCTTTCGAGGGTTTGGCCGAGCCGATGTCCATGCCCCGGTAGACCAGTGCCGAATCGACGCTGATCAGTTCACAGGGCAGCACTTTGGTCAGCTCGATGGCCAGGTCGGTCTTGCCGGCCGCCGTCGGACCCATCAGGAATATTGCAGGGGGCTTGCTGCTCATTTCATCGACCGCGCAGGAAGAGTTTGTCCAGGTCGTCCAGGCCCATCTGGGTCCAGGTGGGACGGCCATGGTTGCACTGGCCGCTGCGCTCGGTGTTTTCCATGTCGCGCAGCAGGGCGTTCATCTCGGGAATTGCCAGGCGCCGGTTGGCGCGCACGGCGCCATGGCAGGCCATGGTACCGAGCAGTTCGTTGAGGTGCGCCTGAATACGGTCGCTGGTGCCGTATTCCATCAAGTCGGCCAGCACGTCCTGCACCAGGCGGTTGGCCTCGGCCTGCTTGAGCAAGGCCGGGATCTGGCGAACCGCCAAGGTCTCGGGGCCCAGGCGTTGCAATTCGAAGCCCAGGCGCTGGAACCACTGAGCATGCTCTTCGGCACAGTCGGCCTCACGCTGGCTCAGGGCCAGGGTTTCCGGCACCAGCAGCGGCTGGCCACTGAGGCCCTCGCTGGCCATGGCCACCTTGAGCCGCTCGTACATGATCCGCTCATGGGCGGCGTGCATGTCCACCAGCACCAGGCCGACGGCATTCTCGGCCAGGATGTAGATACCCTTGAGCTGCGCCAGCGCGTAGCCAAGCGGGGGAATGTCACCTTGGCTTTCGGGCAAGGCCGTCGCAGCTGCGGCACCGTTGTCCAACGGCTTGTAGAACTCGCGATACACCGCCTGCGCCTCGGCGGCCGGCAGCGGCTGCGAAGGACGCGGGGTGTACTGGTACTGGTAACCGGCGCCACTGCCGCCATTGGAAAATGACTGTTGCGGGGCTCGCGGCTGTTCGAGCACCGGCGAGGCCAGGCGCATTTCACCCTGGGGGCCGAACTCACCAGCCTGCTGGCCAGTGGGGCGAGCCAGCTCGGGCACGGCGGCAGGCGCGGCCAGTTGGTCTTCCGGGCGAACATCAGCCAGGGCTCGGTGCAAAGTGCCATACAGGAAATCGTGCACCGAGCGCCCTTCGCGGAAGCGCACTTCATGCTTGGTCGGGTGCACGTTCACATCGACGCCGTTGGGCTCCAGCTCCAGGAACAGCACGAACGTGGGGTGACGACCATTGAACAACACATCGCGGTAGGCCTGGCGCACGGCGTGGGCGACCAGCTTGTCGCGCACCGCACGGCCATTGACGAAGAAGTACTGCAAGTCGGCCTGGCTGCGCGAGAACGTCGGCAGGCCAACCCAGCCCCACAGGCGCAGGCCGTTGCGCTCGACGTCGATCGGCAGCGCCTGCTCCATGAAGCCAGGGCCGCAGATGGCACCCACCCGCCGTGCACGGGCGGTTTCGTCGTGAGCCTCGTGCAGGCTGAGGATGCTCTTGCCGTTGTGGCGCAGGTGGAAGCCGACATCGAAACGCGCCAGCGCCAGCCGGCGGATCACTTCCTGCAGGTGGTCGAATTCGGTTTTTTCGGCCTTGAGGAACTTGCGCCGGGCCGGGGTATTGAAGAACAGGTCGCGCACTTCCACAGAGGTCCCGACCGGGTGCGCCGCTGGCTGCACCCGTGGGGTCATGTCGCGGCCTTCGGTTTCCACCTGCCAGGCCTCGCTGGCACTGGCAGTACGGGAGGTCATGGTCAAACGCGCCACCGAGCTGATCGAGGCCAGCGCCTCGCCACGGAAGCCCAGGCTCATGACGCGTTCCAGGTCCTCCAGCTCACGAATCTTGCTGGTGGCGTGACGCGCCAGGGCCAGCGGCAGGTCATCGGCAGAAATACCGCTGCCATCGTCCCGTACCTTCAGCAGCTTGACGCCGCCCTGCTCCACTTCCACATCGATGCGCCGGGCACCGGAGTCCAGGCTGTTTTCCAGCAATTCCTTGGCGACAGAAGCCGGCCGCTCGACAACCTCGCCGGCGGCAATCTGGTTGGCCAGCCGCGGGCTAAGCAGCTGAATGCGCGAACCGCCGCTCATTATTGCGCCGCCAGGGTCGTGGCGGGTACATCAAGGCGTTGGCCGACCTTCAGCTCATCGGTCTTGAGGCTGTTGGTGCTGCGCAGGCTGGCCACGCTGACCTGGTAGCGCACAGCCAGCATCGCCAGGGTTTCGCCAGGCCGGACGGTGTGCTCACGCGGCCCAGCCGCAATCTTGCCGGTGTCGCGCAGCCAGGCGATATAAGTGCCTGGCGGCGGGTTCTGCTGGAAGTACTGGCGTACACCGGTGTGGATCGAGCGGGCCAGGGCTTGCTGGTGGCTCGCAGTGGCCAGCTTGGCGGCTTCGTTGTTGTTCGAAATGAACCCGGTTTCAACCAGGATCGACGGAATATCCGGCGACTTCAGCACCATGAAGCCGGCCTGTTCCACGCGCTGTTTGTGCAGCGAGGTGACACGCCCCATGTTGCCCAGCACTTTCTGCCCCACATTGAGGCTGGAGCTGAGCGTGGCGGTCATGGAGAGGTCGAGCAGCACCCCCGCGAGCATACGGTCCTTGTCGTCGAGGCTGACGTTACCCGCACCACCGATCAGGTCGGAGCGGTTTTCCGTGTCGGCCAGCCAGCGCGCAGTCTCGGAAGTGGCGCCGCGGTCGGACAGGGCAAATACCGAGGCGCCAAAGGCCGCACGCGACGGCGCGGCGTCGGCGTGGATCGAAATGAACAGGTCGGCGCCCTTCTTGCGGGCGATTTCCGTGCGTTTACGCAGTGGAATGAAGTAGTCGCCAGTGCGGGTCAGCTCCGCCCGGAAGCCGCGTTCGCTGTTGATCTGGCGCTGCAGTTCCTTGGCGATCTGCAGCACGATGTCTTTTTCATGCTGGCCACGCGAACCGGATGCACCGGGGTCTTCGCCACCGTGACCGGCATCGATGGCCACAACGATTTCACGCTTGCCGCTCGGCACCGGTGGCAGCTTGATGGCAGGCTGGGCCGGGCTTACCGGCACCGCAGGCGTGGTCGCAGGTGTTTGTACCGGGGTCGGGGCAGGAGGTGGCGCGCTGGCTGCAATGGCGTCGGCTTCCTGGTCGTACAGGTCGACCACCAGGCGATTGCCGTACTGGGCATTGGGCGCCAAGGTGAAGCTTTTTGGGGTAACCGACTTTTTCAGGTCGACCACCACGCGCAGGTCGGTCGGGGTACGTTGTGCCGAACGCACGCTGCTGATCGGCGTGTTGGAGGTGGCCACGTTCAATGGCGCGGCCAGGGTCGCACCATTGATGTCGATAACCAGACGATCCGGTGCGCTCAAGGTGAAGACGCTGTGCTGCACGGGGCCAGACAGGTCGAAGACCAGCCGCGTGTTGTCTGGCGCGCGCCACAGGCGCATGCTCTTGACTTGTGTGACGGCCAGAGCGTCAACGGTCACCGTTGTCAGCAGCAGCCCAACGATGGCGACCAGTGCGCGTATGCGCATACCTACCCCACTTACTGTTTATAGTGTTCGGCCAGTGCCACGCACCAGGCCTCGCCGCGAGCCCCCTGCGGCGAAAGGATCAGCGAGCGTCCGCCCGCTTGGGGGCTTATGGTAATGGTCAGGTCAGGCTTTGGCAAAACGCCCGCACCCTTTTGTGGCCACTCGAACAGGCACAGCGGGTCGCCCTCGAAATAATCACGAATACCCATGAACTCAAGCTCCTCCGGGTCGACCAGGCGATACAGGTCGAAGTGAAAGGCTCGGACCTCGCCGATTTCGTAGGGTTCGACCACGGTAAAGGTCGGGCTTTTCACTGCACCAGTATGGCCCAGGCCACGGATCAGCCCCCGGGAAAGCGTAGTCTTGCCCGCCCCCAGGTCGCCTTCAAGAAAGATCACGCCGCGACCACCGGTCACCTCGGCCATTTTTGCACCGAAGTCGACCGTGGCCGCTTCATCGGCCAGAAACAGATTTAAGCCAGACACGCAGAATGCTCCTCCAACAACTCACGAATGACCGGCGCCAGATCACTGGCCGCCAGGCCTCTACCTTTTACCCCCAGACGCTCGCCCGCACAGGCGTGCAGCCATGTTCCCAAGCAACCCGCGCTCCAGGCGTCCAGGCCTTGGGCCAACAGTGCCGCCAGCACGCCGGTCAGCACGTCGCCCAGCCCGGCGCCAGCCATCGCCGGGTGGCCGCGCTCGCATAGCGCCAGTTGCCCGGCCGGTGCGGCCACCAGGGTGCCGGCACCTTTGAGTACGCAGACGCTGTTGTAACGGCGCGCCAACTTGCGCGCAGCCCCTGGGCGGTCGGCCTGCACGGCCTCGGTGGAAATGCCCAGCAGCCGCGCCGCCTCCCCCGGGTGAGGGGTGAGGATACTGCCACTGGGCAAGGCCAGCGGGGTGCGCGCCAGCAAATTCAGGGCATCGGCATCCCACACCTGCGGCCGCTCGGCGTTGGCCACCGCCGACAACAGGCTGCGGCCCCACGCCGCCTGCCCGAGGCCCGGACCGACCACCAGCACCGAGGCGCGCTCCAGCACGCCCATCAGCTGGTTGGCCGAACTGGCGCCAAGGCACATGACTTCGGGCAGGCGCGCCAGGCTGGCCGCTACATGCTCCGGCCGGGTTGCCACGCTGACCAGCCCGGCCCCGCAACGCAGGGCGGCTTCGGCACTGAGCAATACGGCGCCACCCGTGCCGAGGTCGCCACCGACCACCAGCACATGGCCAAAGTCACCTTTATGGGCAAGCGCGTGGCGTGCCGGCAGGTGCGCCACGGTCACGCTGCTGAGCAATTGAGGGGCATTGCTGGGGTGTTTGGTCTGCGGCATGGGGTCAAAGGCTCCAATGTCTGGCAGAATTATACGCACCCGAGCCCGTATTGCCTTGCCCATCCATGTCCGCCTCTACACCTGACCTCGCCCAACTGGCCCAATCGATCAAGATTTGGGGCCAGGAACTCGGTTTTGCCCATGTTGGCATCGCCGGGGTTGACCTTGGCGAACACGAACACCACCTGCAGCGCTGGCTCGACGCCGGCTACCAGGGCGAAATGGAATACCTGGGCGCCCACGGCAGCAAAAGGTCACACCCCGACCAGCTGATCCCCGGCACGGTACGCGTGGTCTCGCTGCGCATGGACTACCTGCCTGGCGACACACAAATGGCGCAGCGCCTGGCACAACCGGAAAAGGCCTACATTTCGCGCTATGCGCTGGGCCGGGACTACCACAAACTGGTGCGCAAGCGCGTGCAGTTCCTTGCCGATCGTATTCAGGAAGCCATCGGCCCGTTCGGGTACCGCGCCTTCGTCGACAGCGCCCCGGTGCTGGAAAAGGCCTTGGCCGAACAGGCCGGGCTGGGCTGGATCGGCAAGAACACGCTGTTGCTCAACCGCAAGGCCGGTAGCTATTTCTTCCTTGCCGAACTGTTTGTCGACCTGCCGTTGCCGGTGGACGAAGCCACCACCAGCGAGCACTGCGGGCGGTGCCAGGCCTGCCTGGACATCTGCCCGACCCAGGCGTTTGTCGGGCCCTATGTGCTGGATGCACGGCGCTGCATCTCGTACCTGACCATCGAGCTGAGGGGCGCGATCCCTGTCGAGCTGCGCGCGAAGATGGGCAACCGGGTGTTCGGTTGCGACGACTGCCAGATCGTCTGCCCCTGGAACCGCTTCGCCAAGCACAGCCAGGAGCAGGACTTCCAGCCACGGCACGGGCTGGAGAATGCCGAGTTGGCGGAAATGTTCCTGTGGGATGAACGCACCTTCCTGCGCAAGACCGAAGGCGGGCCGTTGCGACGGGCGGGGTATGAGCGGTTCTTGCGCAACCTGGCGGTGGGGTTGGGCAATGCGCCGTCCACGATTCCAGTGATAGAGGCACTGAAGGCGCGGCGCGAGGATGCATCTGAGCTGGTGCGCGAGCACGTTGCATGGGCGCTGGCCCGACACGACATTCAATAGCTGGGGCCGCGGCGCGGCCCAGAATTCACTGCTGGTCGTTGTAGTGGAACTTGGGCATTTCCCAGTGGAAGCGAATCGCCAACAGGCGCAGCAGGAACCCGCCAAACAAGGTCAGCAGCATCGCCTGCTCCGCCGGCACCTTGAAATACACGCAGCCCAGATAGAACCACGCCGCCGCGAACGACACGCTGGCATACAGCTCGCGACGGAACACCAGTGGGATGTCGTTGCAGAAGATATCCCGCAGGATGCCGCCAAACACCCCGGTGATCACCCCGCTGATGGACGCCACCAGCATGCCCTGCCCCATTTCCAGCGCCGTCATGCAGCCAATCAGGGTAAACGCCACCAGCCCCAGGGCATCGAGCACCAGAAACAGCGAGCGCAGGCGGCGCATCATCGGCGCAATGAAAATAGTCAGCAGCGCCGCAAAGCTGGTCAACACGAGGTACTCGGGGTGCTTCACCCAGGTCAGCGGGTAGTGCCCGAGCAGCACATCACGCACCGAGCCGCCCCCCAGGGCGGTGACGCAGGCAATCAGCACCACGCCGAACCAGTCCATGCCGCGACGCCCGGCAGACAGCGCGCCAGTCATGGCTTCGGCGGTGATGGCAACGAGATAGAGCATCAACAACATGGTGCGGGTCCGTGCAGGAAAGGCGCGCAGTCTAACCAGTTGCCCAAGGCACCAAAAGGGGGCGCAGACACAATATCTGCGCCGTTTCGGATCACAGCTTGATGAAGTGCTCGCGGTAGTGACGCAGTTCGGCGATCGACTCGCGAATATCGTCCAGCGCCAGGTGGGTATTGCCCTTCTTGAAGCTGTCACGCACATTCGGCGCCCAGCGCGCGGCCAGCTCCTTCAGAGTGGAAACATCCAGGTTGCGATAGTGGAAGTAGTTTTCCAGGTTGCGCATGTGACGGTAGAGGAAACGGCGGTCCTGGCAGATGCTGTTGCCGCAGATCGGCGACTTGCCTTTGGGTACCCACTGTTCAAGGAAGGCGATGGTCTGCGCCTCGGCTTCAGCCATGCTGACCTTGCTCTCGCGCACGCGCTGGGTCAGGCCCGAAGCGCCATGGGTGCGGGTGTTCCACTCATCCATACGCGCCAGCACGTCGTCACTGTGGTGGATGGCGATCACCGGCCCTTCGGCCAGGGTGTTCAGCTCGCTGTCGGTGACGATGGTTGCCATTTCGATGATGACGTCGCTGTCTGGATCCAGGCCGGTCATTTCCAGGTCGATCCAGATCAGGTTCTGTGGGTTTTGCATGCAGGGGCTCCTCGTATAGCCCGTCATAGTAGCCTAGTGGCCCAGGCACGCCCATTCACCGCTCAAAGGTTAGCGGAATAGTCCAGCGCCTGGCGTGCTAAACTGCCTGCCGTTTTCAATGCCCCACCCCGGGCCTTTCTCACGGTACCTTCATGGCCAAACGCCAGCTCAATCGCCGCCAGAACTGGCGGATCGAAAAAATCCAGGGCGAGCGCGCCGCTCGTGCAGCCAAACGCGAGCAGCATGCGCTGCAGGAACTGGAGGGAGGCGACCTGGGGCCGGAGCAACTGGGCCTGGTGATCGCGCACTTCGGCGTGCAGGTAGAAGTAGAAGCCCAGGACGGCGAAGGCGCAGGCCAGGTATTCCGCTGCCACCTGCGCGCCAACCTGCCGGCGCTGGTTACCGGCGACCGCGTCGTGTGGCGGGCGGGCAACCAGGGCATTGGCGTGATCGTGGCGCAGATGCCTCGCAGCACCGAGCTTTGCCGGCCGAACAACCACGGCCAGCTGAAACCGGTGGCGGCCAACGTCGACCTGATCGTGATTGTCTTTGCCCCGGCCCCGGAGCCACACCCGAACCTGATCGACCGCTACCTGGTAGCTGCCGAGCACGCCGGCCTGCGCCCGCTGCTGCTGCTGAACAAAGCCGACCTGATCAACGACGAGAACGGCCCCGGCCTGCATGCACTGCTGGAGGTCTACCGCGAACTGGGCTACCCGCTGCTGGAAGTATCGGCACACCAGGGTGACGGCATGCAGCGCCTGCAACAGCAACTCGACGGTCACATCAGCGTGTTCGTCGGCCAGTCGGGGGTGGGCAAGTCATCGCTGGTCAACAGCCTGCTGCCAGACGCTGGCACTCGCGTCGGCGACCTGTCGGAATGGTCGGGCCAAGGCACTCACACCACCACCACGGCGCGGCTGTACCACTTCCCGAACGGCGGCGACCTGATCGACTCGCCGGGTATTCGTGAGTTCGGCCTTGGCCACGTCAGCCGCGACGACGTGGAAGATGGCTTCATCGAGTTCCGTGACCTGTTCGGTACATGCCGTTTCCGCGACTGCAAGCATGACCGAGAACCGGGCTGTGCGTTGCTCAAGGCCCTGGACGAGGGGCGTATCAAGCCGCAGCGCATGAACAGCTACCGCTCGATCATCGCCAGCCTCACAGAAGACAGCTACTGACTGGGCGGCGGGCCAGAGCAATCTGTAGGATTTATTACCGAGCCGTGTAGGACGGCTCTGGTTTCGCCGTCATCTATTGCCCACACGTCCGCTTTCCCTGATGGTCATGGCTTCTATCAGGGAGGGTAACCGCCATGCCGGTTCTTATCAGCTACCGCCACGAAGTGCGGCTCGACGCCTTTATTCTCAACGAGCGCCTGCTGCTCGAAGGCATCCCCACCCAAGTGGTGCAGTTGGACTGCGACGGGCAAACCCATGACGACCTGTATGGCAGTTTCTGCCAGCAGATGAACGATGCCACCCACTGGATCGGAGTATTGCCGACCGATACCAACGACGCCTGGTGGACCGCCTGGCTGCTGGGGGCGGCAGCGATTACCTGCCGGCGAGTGAGTTTCTTCCGCAAAGGTTCAGGCGCACTGCCGGTTTGCCTGAGCAAATGGCCGGCCATGCGCGAACGTACGCATATCGACCTGTTCGTGCGGGCTTATCATGACGAACGCATGTTCGAGCGAGCCATGACACTGCCGCCGGGGCGCGGCTCTTGCACTGACAGGGATAATGCAGCCTTCTTTCATGCTGATCTCAAGGCCAAGATCAGGCGGGGGTTCTGACGGAGATGCAGCCGCAAACACCGGCTACGCCGGTGATCGCGAACCCCCTGGATGTTGAGCAAGACAGTTGTGCCCGCGAAATGCCGGGCTTACTGGTCCTTGGCGTCATCCATCTTCAACGTACCATCCTCGAAGATGTTCAGTTTCTGGCGCAGTTCGCGCGGCTGCATCGGTGCCTGTTCGGCCTCGCCACCCGTCCCCGATGCAGCTGGCGCGGCCGGTGCCGAAGCCCCTGGCGCAGCGTCATTGGCTGGCGGTGCGGCAGGCGGGGCGGCCGGTGCCTCCGGCGCTCCCTGCTCACCCTCGATGTTGCGCTGGGCCTTCTTGGTCAGCACGATGATGTCGATGCGGCGGTTGACCGGGTTGAACGGGTCCTTGCGGTCGAACAGCGACGACGAGGCGTAGCCCACCACCCGCGCCACCTGGCCGTCCGGGTAACCACCGGCCACCAGCGCACGACGTGCGGCGTTGGCGCGGTTGGCCGACAGCTCCCAGTTACCGAACTCGCCAGTGCCGGCATACGGCTTGGCATCGGTGTGGCCGCTGATGCTGATCTTGTTCGGCACCGCCTTGATGGTGTCGGCCATGGCCAGCAGGATGTCTTCGAAGTACGGCTGCAGGCGCGCACTGCCAATGTCGAACATTGGCCGGTTCTCGGCGTCCATGATCTGGATACGCAGGCCGTCCTGGGTGATCTCGAACAGAATCTGGTCCTTGAACTTCTGCAACTGCGGGTTCTCTTCCACCTTGTTCTGCAGTTCTTGCAGCAGCAGTTCCAGGCGCTCACGCTCCACCTGCTCGGCCATGGTCTCGACCTGGTCCTTGCTCAGTTGGGTGGTGGACTCTTGCGTCGGTTCGGCCTTCACTTCCGGGTTGATGGTCTTTTCCGGTGCCAGCTCAGGCGAGCCGCCCAGGTCGATGACGTAGGGCGTGCCGCTTTCCGAAAAGCCGATCGGGTCTTTGAAGTAGCCGGCAATAGCGATCTTCTGTTCTGGCGTGGCCGTGGACATCAGCCACAGCACCAGGAAGAACGCCATCATCGCCGTGGCGAAGTCGGCGAAGGCGATTTTCCAGGCGCCGCCGTGGTGGCCGCCGCCAAAGCGCTTGACGCGCTTGACGATAATGGGCTGGTTGTTTTCCATGACTCAGCGACCGCGAACCGCTTGTTCCAGTTCGGCGAAGCTTGGGCGGTGCTTGGGGTACAGCACCTTGCGCCCGAACTCGACCGCCAACGAAGGCGGCATGCCCGAGGCAGAGGCCACCAGCGAAGCCTTGATCGATTCGTACAAGTTCAGCTCTTCCTTGGCGTCGTGCTCCAGGCACTTGGCCAGCGGGCCGAAGAAGCCGTACGCCGCCAGAATACCGAAGAAGGTACCGACCAGCGCCGCACCCACGTGCATGCCGATGGCCGCCTGGTCACCTTCGCCCAGCGAGGCCATGGTCACCACGATACCCAGTACCGCCGCGACGATGCCGAAGCCCGGCATGCCGTCGGCGATGCCGGTCACCGCGTGCGACGGGTGCTCCAGCTCTTCTTTCATGCTCAGCAGTTCCATGTCGAACAGGCCCTCGAGCTCGTGCGGGGCCATGTTGCCGGTAGACATGATGCGCAGGTAGTCGCAGACGAACGCAGTCATGCGTTCATCGGCCAGTACCGTCGGGTACTTGGCGAAAATCGGGCTGGCGGCGGCGTCCTCGATGTCGGCCTCGATGGCCATCATGCCTTCGCGACGGCTCTTGTTGAGGATCTCGTACACCAGGCCCAACACCTCCAGATAGAAGGCATGGCTGAAGCGCGAGCCGAACATTTTCATCGACTTCTTGATGACGTGCATGGTCATGTGGCCAGGGTTGGCCTGCAGGAACGCACCAAAGGCCGCACCGCCAATGATCAGTACTTCGAACGGCTGGATCAGCGCTGCGATTTTGCCGTGGGAGAGCACGTAGCCGCCGAGCACGCTCGCGAATACGACGATGATGCCGATAATTTTAGCCATAGGTTCAAAGCACTTGCTGTCGTGGTCAGGGGAAGAGACGGGAAGCTTTAAAACTCTTCTTCTACTTATCGGCAGAACTGCGCCAGACTATAGCCACTCAATGCGAAAAGCCAGTTCGGACTGATGTCAAAATGCCAATTGAAACCAAGGTGCCCGCTCAGGCCCCGCGTACGTTAGAGGCCTGGGTAAAGCTGCTCGAGAGTGTTCGCATCCCCGTGCCGAAGCACAGCTACGACCGGGTCATGGCCGCCATAAACGATAGCCGCCGCTCGCTGCGCGATATCGCCGAACTGATGCAGGACAGCCCGGCACTGGTGCTGTCGGTGATGCGCGAAGCCAATCACCCCACCAATGCCAGCCTGGCCGAGCCCGCCGAAAGCCTGGAAGTCGCACTCAACCGCCTGGGCCTGGAGCGCAGCGAACAGCTGCTCAGACGCCTGCCAGCGTTGCCTGTGGAAGAAATCCCGCCGGTACTGTGCCAGTTCCAGATGATCAGCCAGCACGCCGCACAGCAGGCCAGTGGTCTGTTCGCCAGCCGCCTGGCACGGCTCTGGCAGGAAATTCACTGGGGCAGCCTGCTGTTCCTTTCGCCACTGTGGCCGCTGGCGCTGGCCTACCCCAAGTTGCTCGATATCTGGGAGTTGCGGGTAATCCACAAGGGGGAGGACGCAGCAGGGGTGGAGGAAGAACTGTTTGGCGTGCGCATCATGGCGCTGTGCCAGACCATGGCCGAGTACTGGCGCCTGCCACAATGGGTCACCCAGGGTTACCGCCTGCTGCTGGAAGAACGCGATCAACTGGCCCAGGTGCTGAACATCGCCCGCGACGAAGACCTGCTCAGCCAGCAGCACCGCCTGGACGCCGAGCCCGGCCTGCGGCGCTGGTTCAACCAGCCGGCCAATACCGTGTTGCTGGCCAACAACCTGGCACTGGCAGCACAGGTCGGCTGGGACAACCCACACTTGCTGCGCTGGCAACTGCTGACTGCGTTGTACCTGCAGACCTCGCTGGAAGACGTGCAGCATCAGGTGCACCAGCAGGCCGCTGCCAGCGCCCGCCGCCACGCCCGACATGCCTTGTTCCATCCGGCAGAAGCGTTGATCTGGCCGTGGCACCAACGCCGCCCGCACCCGGACATGCTGGCCCCGCCACCGCCCAGCAGCGACGACCTGGCACGCTGGCGCACACTGTGCCAGGACCTGCTGGCCCAACCCAGCCCGTTCACCAACACCGTGCACCTGGCCACCCAGGCCCGCGAGGCCCTGCTGGCCTGCGGCATGCAACGCATCATGCTGTTGAGCCTGGACAAGGCCAGTGACTACCTGCGCGTACAGCAGATTGCCGGCCTGCCCAAGGAAGCCGGGGCTTTGGCCCTGCAGGTGTCGCAGAACAAGCTGCTGCAAAAGCTGATGAGCCAGGCTGGGCAACTGCGCATAACCCCGGAAAACCACAGCCAGTTTTCGGCCCTGCTGCCCGCCCCGCTGCGTGCCTTGTTCCGCAGCGAGCATGTACTGCTGCGCTCATTGGCGGTGAACGACCAGGTGCTGATGCTGCTGGTGGCCGACCAGGGCTGTCGGCCCTTGGCCGATATCAGCGTGCAAGCTGTCGGCAAGACCGCGCAATGCATCGAGCGCGCCCTGTCGGTGTTTGCCAACCGCAAGGGCTGAGCCTTGCGCTACAATCGCCCCTCTTTCCACACTGGAGACCGTGGATGACTGACTTTTCCGGCCTGCCCCTGGTGATCGAAGCTGCAGACCTGCTGCCACGCCTGGATTCGCCGCAGCTGATCCTGGTCGACCTGAGCAGCGCCAACCGCTATGTCAGCGGGCATATCCCCGGCGCACGCTTTGTCGAAGGCAAGCGCACCCAGCTTGGCCAGCCACCCGCGCCCGGCCTGCTGCCGGCCCTGGGCGAACTGGAAAAACTGTTCAGCGAACTCGGCCATCGCGACGACGCCGTGTATGTGGTGTACGACGATGAAGGCGGCGGCTGGGCGGGGCGTTTCATCTGGCTGCTCGATGTGATCGGGCACAAGGGCTACCACTACCTCAATGGCGGTATCCAGGCCTGGCCGGCAGATACGCTGTCCACTGAAGTGCCCGCCAGCGGCAACGCCCGGGTACGCCTGCGTATCGACAGCGCCCCCACGGCCACGCGCGAGTACCTGCAAAGCCGCCTGGGCGCCGATGACCTGGTCATCTGGGACGCGCGCGGCCCGCAGGAATTCAGTGGCGAGAAAGTGCTGGCAGCCAAGGGCGGCCACATCCCCGGTGCGATCAACTTCGAGTGGACCGCCGGCATGGACCTCAACGACCACCTGCGCATTCGCCAGGACATCGCCGACGTCCTGCTGGAGCTGGGCATCACACCGGACAAGGAAGTGATCACCCATTGCCAGACCCACCGCCGCTCCGGCTTCACTTATCTGGTGGCCAAGGCCCTCGGCTACCCACGCGTCAAGGCTTACGCCGGCTCGTGGAGCGAATGGGGCAACCACCCGGACACGCCTGTAGAAGTTTAAGGAACCTGCATGAAATCCCGTTTGTTCATCATCAGCCAGTACCTGCTGCCGCACCACCTGCTGTCGCGACTGGCCGGCTGCGTCGCCGAGTGCCGCGCACGCTGGTTCAAAAATGCCTTCACTGCCTGGTTCGCCAAGCGCTATCAGGTCAACATGAGCGAAGCGCTGGTCGAAGACCTGAGCGCGTACGAGCATTTCAACGCGTTCTTCACCCGCGCCCTGAAGCCAGGCGCCCGCCCGCTGGACGAAACCCCGGGCGCCATCCTGTGCCCGGCCGACGGTGCTGTCAGCCAGCTCGGCCCGATCGAGCACGGCCGCATCTTCCAGGCCAAAGGCCACGGTTTCAGCGCGCAAGAGCTGCTGGGCGGTGACCCGGCCATGGCCGCGCCGTTCATGGGCGGCGAGTTCGCCACCATTTACCTGTCGCCCAAGGACTACCACCGCGTGCACATGCCGCTGGCCGGCACCCTGCGTGAAATGGTCTATGTGCCGGGCCGCCTGTTCTCGGTCAACCAGACCACCGCAGAGAACGTTCCCGAGCTGTTCGCTCGCAACGAGCGTGTGGTCTGCCTGTTCGATACCGAACGTGGGCCAATGGCTGTGGTGCTGGTTGGCGCGATGATCGTTGCCTCGATCGAAACCGTATGGGCCGGGCTGGTCACGCCGCCAAAGCGTGAGCTGAAAACCTTCCGTTACGACGAAGCCAGCCGCGCGCCGATCCATCTGGAAAAGGGCGCCGAGCTGGGCCGCTTCAAGCTGGGCTCGACCGCCATCGTGCTGTTCGGGCCGGAGCAGGTGAAGTGGGCTGAAAGCCTGGGTGCTGGTTCTGCAGTGCGCATGGGGCAACTGCTGGCAGAGCCTGCACAGGCTTGACTGCGGTTTTTGCTTTGAAGTGGCTGGCGCGGTTTATTTAGCGCCTGTGAGATCGAGCGCCACCCGCGCGGCGCTCGATCTCACAGGCACTGAAGATACAACGACAAACTAGCCGCGCGCGTCGCGGTCGCGTAGGCCCAGCAGGTACAGCACGCCATCCAGCCCCAGGGTAGAAATAGCCTGCTTGGCCGATTGGCGCACCAGCGGCTTGGCACGGAACGCGACACCCAGCCCAGCCAGCGACAGCATCGGCAGGTCGTTGGCACCATCCCCCACGGCAATGGTCTGCTCCAGCTGCAAGCCTTCTTCGTTGGCCAGCTTTTGCAACAGCTCGGCTTTGCGCTGGGCGTCGACGATCGGCTCTACCGCCACCCCGGTCACCTTGCCATCGACCACTTCCAGCTCGTTGGCGAACACATAGTCGATACCCAGGCGCGCCTGCACCTGGCGGGCGAAGTAGGTAAAGCCACCGGACAGGATCGCAGTCTTGTAACCCAGGCGCTTGAGCTCGGCGAACAGGTTTTCGGCACCCTCGGTCAGGCGCAGCGAGGCACCGATTTCGTCCAGCACCCCCACATCCAGGCCCTTGAGCAGCGCCATGCGCTCCTTGAAACTGGCGCGGAAATCCAGCTCCCCGCGCATGGCACGCTCGGTGATCGCCGCGACCTGCTCGCCCACACCGGCCGCCTTGGCCAGCTCGTCGATGACTTCAGCCTCAATCAGCGTGGAATCCATGTCGAACACGGCCAGGCGGCGGTTGCGGCGGAACAGGTCGTCTTTCTGGAAGGCGATGTCGATGCTCAGCGCTTCAGCCAAGGCAAAGAAATCGGCACGCAGGGCCTGGGCATCGCTCGGTACGCCGCGCACGGAAATCTCGACGGCTGCCTTGCCCTTGTCGGTTTCGGCATCCAGCGCCACACGGGCCGACAGGCGCTCGATGCGCTCGATGGTCAGGCCGTACTGGCTGATCACCGCACTCACCCGCTGCAACTGCTCGGGGGTGATCTTGCGGCTGAGCAGCGTAACGATGTGGCGCGCTTCGCCATGGCCATCGGCCCAGTGCTGGTAATCCGCCTCGGAAATCGGGGTGTAGCGGGCCTGCAGGTTCAGCTCGTGGGCCTTGGCCTGCACGCTTTGCAGCAGGGCAGTCGCCACTTCGTTGTCCGGGATATCGACCAGGATGCCAAACGACAAGGTGCCGTGCATGACCGCCAGGCCGATGTCGAGGATACTCACACCGCCCTGCAGCAGGACGCCGGTGATAGCCGCAGTGAGACCGGGACGGTCCTCACCGGTGATGTTGATCAGGACGATTTCGCGCACAACCTGGCTCCGACTTCGATGAAAAATGCGCATTCTACCGATTTTCCATGACCATCGGGCGCCAACGATACTTTGCCGACAAAACCCGGCTCGCTATACTCCCCCCACTTTCATGCCATTAAGAGCCGAGCTCAGTGAACCGGCCCACGCCAGTCAAACCAGATAACTTCTTCCTGATGATCTATCGTGCCCTGAGTCAACGTCGCGTGCCGCTGGCACTGCGCATCGCCTGCACCAACATCTTCCTGGTGGCGCTGGCGCTGGTGATCTACGCCTGCGTGATGGGCCTGCAGTTCAAGCAGGCCATGCATGAGCAGGCCGATGCCCTGGGGCAGAGCCTGACCACCCAGACTGCCACGTCGGCAACCGAGCTGCTGGTGTCGAACGACATCCTCAGCCTCAATGTGCTGCTCGGCAACCTGGTGAAAAACCCGCTGGTGGCCCATGCGGCGATCTACAGCGTGGACAACCGTATCCTCGCCGAAGCTGGCCAGCGCCCGCGCAACAGCCTGTTGGGCGAAGCCGAAGGCCTGTACCAGACCAAGATCACCTTCCAGGACGTGACAGCCGGGCAGTTGCGCATCAGCCTGGACATGAGCCAGTTCCAGCAGCCGATGTTGATCAGCCTGCAGAGCATGGGCATTCTGGCCGCGATTCTGCTGGCCCTGGCCTTGGCCCTGAGCTTGCGTCAAGGCCGCTACATCACCCTGCCGCTGCTGCAACTGCGGGTATGGCTGCGCGACCCACAGCCCTATACCCCGGCCACCGACCGCCAGGACGAGATTGGCGACATCGCCCGCCAGCTGCATGCACGCCTGGCTCCACCGCCGCCGCCAGAACCAGAGCTCGAGGAAGACGACGACGAGTCGTTTGACGACCTGCACGAAGCTGCCCCCCCGCCAAGGCCGCGCCGCGCGCCAAGGTTGTCGCCGTGGAAGACGAGCATGACGACGAAGCCTTCGCCGGCCTGCTGGACGACGACCCTGCGCCCAAAGCCGCCGCGCTGGTCGAGTCCGATGAGCCGCAGTACAGCGCCGTACTGGCCGTGCAGCTGGGCTCGCAGGAGCAACTGCGCCGCCTGCCACGCACACGCCTGACCGAGCTGACCGAGCGCTACCGCGACTGCCTGGAGCACGCGGCCTCACTCTACGACGGCGAAACCCACACGCTCGACGATGGCAGCACCCTGGTGCTGTTCCACAGCCGCGAGTGTGGCGAAGACTATCTGACCAACGCCATTTGTTGCGGCGAGCTGTTGCGCGCCCTGGGCCATGCTCTGCAGATCGAAGTGGCCGACAGCGGCATCACCTTGCAGCTGCAACTGGGCCTGGTGCTGGGCAACGACCTGCATGGGCTGGAACTGGTTGATCTGCTGATGGCCGAGAAGGTTCAGGATGCTTTGGCACTGTCGCAGCACAGCCGCAACCTGTTGTTGGTGGAGCGGCAGATCAGCGATGACGCGCTGATTCGTCAGCGCGCCCGCATTCGTCCGATTGCCAGCCCAGAAGGCGCCTGCTGCGTAGAGCGCCTGATGGAGCCCTACCCGTCGATGCTGGAACGGCAGCTGGCGCGGATGCACGAGCGCAGGGCCTGACAGCTATGGAAGCGGCCTCTCTGTAGAGGCAAAAAAAAGCCCGCATGATCGCGGGCTTTTTCGTACCTGGCAGTTCGATCAGAACCGATAAACTTCCATATCGGTACGAATCGGGGAGGCCATCGGGATCTTGGATTTCTCCGGTGCCTTCTTCACCTGTACCGGCGCAGCGGGCTTTTTAGGCGACTCTTCGGCAATCGCCGGCTGGTTGGCCAGCGGCTTCAGCGCTGTGCTCAGCTGTTCGGCCAGCTTCTGCAGCAGTTGGCCCTGAGCCTGAACCTGCGACGATTCACTGCCCTCGTGCGGCTGTTCGAGGTGAACGATACGGTTGTCACGCACATGGCCACGGCGGTCGAGCAGACGCCACTGGGCATCCAGTATGGCCGGCTGATCCTTGCCCGAGTCCAGGCGAGTGATCGACAACAACACCTGCACGTCCGGGCTGAAGCCCGTGGTCGCCGGTGCCAGCACAACGCGTTGGCTGTCCAGACGCCAGGCCAGTTGGCGCACCAGCAGTTGGTCGATATCCGACGAAAGGCTGCCAGCCCAACGGCCGTCGGTCGCCGCACTCAGGCTGCCATCGGCTTGACGCTGCAGAAAGGTTTCACGCTGCAGGTAATCGGCCACCGATACCGGGCCGAGCACCACGGCCATGCCCGCACTCTGCGAAGGCTGGCCAGGATCACCACTGTCGAGCTGGTACAGGGCAACCGGCTGATGCATGGTGCACCCGCCAAGGCCCAGCAGGCCAGTCATCAACAGCGCAAATGGAAGGCGCAGAAATTTCATCATCCCATCCAGGCGGCCGCCACAAGGCACACCGCAGTGATACATGTAGATTCAAACGGGCACACGACTACGTCGGCACCGCAAGGGCCATATCATCCGCGAAATAACCGTCCGACTCCAGCATTTCTGCCCGGAACGGCGCTGAAATTGCCGTTCCAGACATTTCTGGTCGTTACGCCGGCACTTCCACCTGCAACCCATCGACGCGCTGGAACCCGCGTGGCAGCTTGCTGCCGCGCCGCCCACGCTCGCCCTTGTAATGCTCCAGATCGTCCCCTTTCAAAGACAGGGTACGCTTGCCGGCCTGCAATACAAGGGTTGCACCTTCGGGAATCACGGCCAGATCGGTGACAAATTCTTCACGGCTGGCCACCCGATCGCCGGGCACGCCAATGATCTTGTTGCCCTTGCCTTTACCCAGCTGTGGCAGGTCGCTGACCTTGAACACCAACAGGCGACCTTCGGTGGTCACCGCCGCCAGCCAGTCCTGCTCGCGGTCCGCCACCGGGCGTGGGGTCATGACCTTGGCGCCGTTGGGCAGGCTGAGCAAACCTTTGCCGGCCTTGTTCTTGGCCTGCAGGTCTTCACCTTTGACCACGAAGCCGTAGCCGGCATCCGAAGCCACCACGTACAGCGCATCGTCATCAGG
Source organism: Pseudomonas putida (assembly GCA_041071465.1). Lineage (NCBI taxonomy): Bacteria > Pseudomonadati > Pseudomonadota > Gammaproteobacteria > Pseudomonadales > Pseudomonadaceae > Pseudomonas > Pseudomonas putida. The sequence goes on from CP163498.1 coordinate 1,608,461, forward strand.
CAGCAATACGCATTCGAAAGTGGCCCCCGGTGGCGGTGTCAGGCGGCCTGTCAGCGGCTCGCCCTGGCCACGCGCCGATGGCAGGCTGTGGGCGGGCAGCGAGTAGCTGCGCCCGGTGGAATCGATCAGCACGGCAAACTGGTTGGAGCGCCCGGCCGCAGCGGCCTTGAAGCCGTCGCCAGCCTTGTAGGAAAGGCCGGTGGCGTCGATGTCATGGCCCTTGGCGCAGCGCACCCAGCCCTTCTCGGAGAGCACCACGGTGACCGGCTCGGTCGGCATCAGCTCGTTTTCCGACAGGGCCTTGGCTTCGGCGCGCTCGACAATTGGCGAACGGCGATCGTCGCCATAGGTTTCGGCATCCTTGATCAGCTCGCTGCGCACCAACTTGCGCAGTTTGGCCTCGCTGCCCAGCAGGGCCTGCAGCTTGGCTTGCTCCTTCAGCAACTCGTCCTGTTCGCCGCGGATCTTCATTTCTTCCAGGCGCGCCAACTGCCGCAGGCGGGTCTCGAGGATGTAGTCGGCCTGGATTTCGGTGAGTTCGAAGCGGGCGATCAACGCCTGCTTGGGGTGCTCCTCGGTACGGATGATGTGGATCACTTCATCCAGGTTGAGGAACGCGGTGAGCAAACCGTCCAACAGGTGCAAGCGCTTCTCGACCTTATCCAGACGGTGCTGCAAGCGGCGACGAACGGTATTGGTACGGAACTCCAGCCACTCCACCAGGATGGTTCGCAGGTTTTTCAACTGCGGCCGGCCGTCGAGGCCGATGATATTCACGTTGACCCGGTAGGTGCTCTCCAGGTCGGTGGTGGCAAACAGGTGCTGCATCAGCTCGTCGGCATCCACGCGATTGGACCGAGGGATGATGACGATACGGCACGGGTTTTCGTGGTCCGACTCGTCGCGCAGGTCGGCGACCATCGGCAGCTTCTTGGCCTGCATCTGTGCGGCGATCTGCTCCAGCACCTTGGCCCCGGAGACCTGGTGCGGCAGCGCGGTGACAACGACGTCGCCATCCTCGACACGGTACACGGCGCGCATGCGGATCGAGCCACGGCCACTTTCGTACATTTTGAGGATTTCGGCCCGTGGCGTGACGATTTCGGCCTCGGTCGGGTAATCCGGCCCCTGGATATGCTCGCACAGCTGCTCGATGGTGGCCTTGGGCTCGTCGAGCAGGCGCACGCACGCGCTGGCTACTTCACGCAGGTTGTGCGGCGGCACGTCGGTGGCCATGCCCACGGCGATACCGGTGGTGCCATTGAGCAGGATATTGGGCAGGCGCGCCGGTAACACGGCCGGCTCCTGCAAGGTGCCGTCGAAGTTCGGCACCCAGTCCACGGTGCCCTGGCCGACTTCGCTAAGCAGCACTTCGGCGTAGCGCGACAACCGCGCTTCGGTGTAACGCATGGCGGCGAATGACTTCGGATCGTCCGGCGCACCCCAGTTGCCCTGGCCATCGACCAGGGTATAGCGGTAGCTGAACGGCTGCGCCATCAGCACCATGGCCTCGTAGCAGGCCGAGTCGCCGTGGGGATGGAACTTGCCGAGCACGTCACCGACGGTACGCGCCGACTTCTTGTGCTTGGAATCGGCATCGAGCCCCAACTCGCTCATGGCGTAGACGATGCGTCGCTGCACCGGCTTCAGGCCGTCGCCGATGTGCGGCAAGGCGCGGTCCATGATCACGTACATGGAGTAGTTGAGGTAGGCCTGTTCGGTGAAGTCAGCCAGCGAGCGGCGTTCGACACCGTCCAGGCTGAGTTCCAGTGAGTCGCTCATGCGGGCCTCGTCATTTCAGGTTCTGGCGCAACAGCATGGTGCCGCCGCGCTGGGTAAATTCAAGTTGCTGCAGGGCACTCATGCCCAGCAATACGGTGGGCCCGTCCAGGCCCGGTACCACGATGGCGCGTACGTCCTGCAGGCGGATATCGCCCAATTGCAGGCTTGCCAGACGCGTGCGGTAACCCTCGGTACGGCCGTTGGCAGTGCTGAGCAGCACCGGGCTGCCGCGTTCGAGGTTCAACTCGCGGGCCAGCGCTTCAGGGATCGCCACGTCGGTGGCACCGGTGTCGAGCATGAAGTGCACCACCTGGCCGTTGATCGCACCGTCGAGCACGAAGTGCCCTTGGCCGTTGCCCAACAGGCGCACTTCGATAAAACCTTCGCCATGCTCGGACTGCACCTGGCTATTGGGGTTGCGCTGGCTGTCTTCCCATTGGCCGAAAAAGCGCGTGGCAAGGAACAGCGCCGCCGCCCAAGCGACGACCATCAGCACCCTGCCCGCGCGCTTGCCCGGCGCCTGGCTCATGGCTTGGCGCTCCAGCCGCCTTGCGGCGCATCAAAACGCCAGACGATCGGCGGGTTTCGCCATCGGCGCGGGCGCCGTTGTTGTTGTCCAGGCCTATCCAGGCGCCCTTGGCATCGATCACCAGTGCTTCGGCAAGGCCAAACGGCTGCGAATAGCGGCGTGATTCCACCAGCGCATCGGCAGCGAACGACCAGCAACGCTCGACCTTGCCACTGTCGGCATCCCGCCGGCACACCCGGTAGGCGTTACGTTCGAGGGTAAACAGCTTGCCCTCGTACCAGGCCAGGTCGGCGAAATCGCGCGACAAGGCCCGGGCATCGGGCATTTGCGCCGGCTGCATCTCGACCCCGGCCTCGCTCAGCAGCACGCAACTACGCCCGCAGGTCCATACCGATTGCTGGCGCTCGATAGCCACCAGGCCGCGGCGTTCACGCTCGGCGGCCAGCCACAGACGGTCCCCCGCCGGGTTGATCGCCAAGCCTTCGAACAAGGCATTGAAGTTCAGCAACATGCCACTGGCCCGGGCCTGACGCACCATGGCCGGGTCGATCTTCAACCAGTCCGGCTCGCCTTGCAGCGGCAATTGCAGCACCGCGGCATGGGCTTCACTGACCAGGTACAGGTTACCCGCCTGGTCACAGGTGATGCCTTCGAAATCCAGCTCGCCACCGCGAATGTACGACGCTGCCCAGTTGCGCGACTTCAGCCCCCACGGCAGGCCGCTTTCCGGCGGCGTTGGCGGGGTGAAGGTAAGCGGTTGTGCGCGCCAGGTGGTGTTCTGCTGGTCGAAGCGGTAAATGCGGTCGTCGTCGCGATCGGAAACACCCCACAGCCCGCCCCGACATTGCGCCAGGCCAGACAGGTTGCCACCGCGCATGCCATCGATCGGGTGCTCGCCACTGAGCTTCAGCTCTGGCCAGTTGCCCGCCAGGCAAGGCAGGGCAACCAGCGCAAGGCAAACGGCAAGTACTTGCCGAATCAAACCATGACCTCGGCCAGGTTGCCTTTGGTTTCCAGCCAACTCTTGCGGTCACCGGCGCGCTTCTTGGCCAACAGCTTGTCCATCAGCTCGCAGGTGGCCTCCACGTCATCCAGGGTCAACTGCACCAGGCGCCGGGTGTTCGGGTCCATGGTGGTTTCGCGCAGCTGTGGCGGGTTCATCTCGCCCAGGCCCTTGAAGCGGGTGACCTGCGGCTTGCCGCGCTTCTTCTCGGCCACCAGGCGGTCGAGAATGCCGTCACGCTCGGCTTCGTCGAGGGCGTAGTAGATTTCCTTGCCAAGGTCGATGCGGTACAGCGGCGGCATGGCCACGTACACATGCCCGGCCTCGACCAGCGCACGGAAGTGCTGGACGAACAGCGCGCACAGCAGCGTGGCGATGTGCAGCCCGTCGGAGTCGGCGTCGGCGAGGATGCAGATCTTGCCGTAGCGCAGCTGCGCAAGGTCGGTGGCACCCGGATCTACGCCGATGGCCACGGCAATGTTATGCACTTCCTGGCTGGCCAGGACTTCGCCACCGTCCACTTCCCAGGTGTTGAGGATCTTGCCGCGCAGCGGCAGGATGGCCTGGAACTCCTTGTCCCGCGCCTGCTTGGCCGAGCCACCTGCCGAGTCACCCTCAACCAGGAACAGTTCGGCACGCATCGGGTCCTGGCCGGCGCAATCGGCCAGCTTGCCAGGCAGTGCGGGGCCCTGGGTGATGCGCTTGCGTTCGACCTTTTTACTGGCCTTGAGGCGGCGCCCGGCGTTGCTGATGGCCAGCTCTGCCAGTTGCATGCCCAGCTCGGGGTGGGCGTTGAGCCAAAGGCTGAAGGCGTCCTTGACCACGCCGGAAACGAACGCGGCCGCCTCGCGCGATGACAGGCGCTCTTTGGTCTGCCCAGAGAACTGCGGCTCCTGCATTTTCATCGAGAGCACGAAGGAAATGCGCTCCCAGATGTCCTCTGGCGCAAGCTTCACGCCACGCGGCAGCAAATTGCGGAACTCGCAGAACTCACGCATGGCATCCAGCAGGCCCTGACGCAAGCCGTTGACATGGGTGCCGCCCTGAGCGGTGGGGATCAGGTTGACGTAGCTTTCCTGGATGCTGTCGCCACCTTCTGGCAACCACAGCAACGCCCAGTCCACGGCTTCCTTGTTGCCAGCCAGGCTGCCGCAGAACGGCTCGTCGGGCAGACGCTGGAATTCGCTGACCGAATCGACCAGGTAAGAACGCAGGCCATCTTCATAATGCCACTCGACCTTCTCGCCGCTGGCCTTGTCCTCGAAGGTGACCAGCAGGCCCGGGCACAGTACTGCCTTGGCCTTGAGCACGTGCTTGAGGCGGCTGATGGAGAACTTGGCCGAGTCGAAGTACTTGGGGTCGGGGCTGAAGTACACGCTGGTGCCGGTGTTGCGCTTGCCGACCGAGCCGACCACTTCCAGCTCGCTGGCCTTGAAGCCGTCGGCGAACGTCATCTGGTATTCGTTGCCGTCACGTTTGACACGCACGCGCACCTGGGTCGACAGGGCGTTGACCACCGAAATGCCCACACCATGCAGGCCGCCAGAAAACTGGTAGTTCTTGTTGGAGAACTTGCCGCCAGCGTGCAGCTTGGTGAGGATCAGCTCGACCCCGGACACGCCCTCTTCCGGGTGGATGTCCACCGGCATGCCACGGCCGTCGTCGCTGACTTCCAGCGAGTGGTCGGCATGCAGGATGACCTGCACCGAACGCGCGTGGCCGGCCAGGGCTTCGTCGACACTGTTGTCGATGACTTCCTGGGCCAGGTGGTTGGGGCGGCTGGTATCGGTGTACATGCCCGGCCGCTTGCGGACCGGGTCAAGGCCCGAGAGGACTTCGATGGCGTCTGCGTTATAGGCGCTAGCGCTGGGATTGGCCATAGGGTCTCGTCGTCAGTCTGGTGAGTGCAAAAAAGTCAAAATACAGAAAAATCGAGCGCAGCATACTGCCCACGGGCAATGCCGGCGAACGCCAACAGTGCCGGCAGGCGCTCGGCGAAGCCTTGGAAGCTGTGGTCGCCACCGGCCTGAATGCGCAGGGCACAAGCACGGTAATAGCGCTCGGCGTGGCGATAGTCCAGGGTTTCATCGGCGGTCTGCAGCCACACTTGATAGCGGCTGGCATCTACCGGGGCCGGCACTTCCAGCTCGGCCAGTGCCTGCACGTGGTCGTGGGTCAGCTCCCAGGTTTCACCGCTGTAGTGATTGCGCTGGGTGCCCAGGTAACCGTCGAAATGCTTGTGCGGGGTTACCGCCGGGTTGACCAGCAACGCCTTGAGGCCATGGCGCTCGGCCAGATGGGTGGCATAGTAGCCGCCGAGCGAACTGCCCACCAACAGTGGCGCACCAAGTTCGGCGATGGCCGCTTCGAGCTGGGCGATGGCCTGACGTGGGTGGTGGTGCAAGGCGGGCACACGTAGCTGGGCCGACAAGCCCAGTTGCTGCATCACGGCTTCGAGCTGGCGCGCCTTGGTCGAAAGCGGCGAGCTGTTGAAGCCATGGATATAGAGGATGGAACCCGACATGCTGCCCCCGGAATCTGTGGCTTCGCGCCTGATGGTGCGGGCGCAGGGACGCGCAGTGTAGCGCGTTCGCCGGGTTTTGACGCAGTGTCACGGGTTTCGCAACAATTTCTTCAATACCCTGGGCTATCGAAGTCGAGTTTCACAGCGAAGTCCAGCGCCCGCTCCACCCCGGTTTCCAGCCGCCCGTCGGCATGCAGACGCAACCAGCGGTAGCCCGGCTGTTCTTCGCTCACTTTGAAGTCTTCGCTGCGTGCGGCGAACTGGATACAGGTCGACGGAGTAGCCAGCAAACGCCGCCCCCCGCGTACTTCATCCCACTCCTGATGCACATGCCCCCACAGCAAGGCCCGCACCTGTGGATAACCCTCGACAATGTCGAACAGCGCCTGGGCATTGCGCAAGCCGATCGGCGCGATCCAGGCGCAGCCAATGTCCACCGGCTGATGGTGGAAACACACCAGGCAATGCCGCTCGCCCGCATCTTTCAAGGCTTCTTTCAACACGGCCAACTGGCCATCTTCGAGAAACCCGTGGGTAGCGCCGTGCACGGCGGTGTTGAGCATGATGACGCGCCACGTACCCATATCGGTGACCGCTTGTACCAGCTCTGGCGCCACGTGCGCCATCACCTGGGCCTCGTCATGGTTGCCCGGCAACCAGCGGGTGGGCGCGGCAAACGTTGCGGTCAGTTCACGAAACGCTTCATAGGATGCAACGCTGGCGTCCTGGGACAGGTCGCCCGTACACAGCAACAAATCGACAAGCGGCTGCTCGCGCCGCACCTGGGCCACCACATGGCGCAGGCTGTCACGGGTTTTCAGGCCCAGCATGCTGCCGGCCGGGTCGGCGAACAGGTGGGCATCAGTCAGTTGCACCACATGCACGGGGCGGGATTGGTCTGGCGGCGACAACGGCCATCTCCTCGAACGATTTCAGCACGAATTATGGCTGCGCGAAGGTCACGAGCAAACACCCGCAACCGACCCACGTCACAATTCAGCGAACACTTGCCAGTTCATGGCCACAGGCCAGGCAGTGGCTGAGCCATTCACCGAGGAACAGGTTGAGCTGGGCCTTTTCGTCCGGCTGATGCATGGCCGCGTTCGGGTAGGGGTAAATACTGCGCAGGCGCCGGGTGTGTTCGGCGCTGACCACTTCGGCCATGCGTGCATCGTGGTACACCTGCACCTCCAGGTGCGGCACGGGCAACCACGGCAGGCTGTGTTCCTGGCGCACATGCAGGGTGGTGGTATACGGGCAGGCCAGGACCACGTCGAGTACCAGCACGCCAAGCATCTGGTCGCCCTGGGTCATACCGATACGGCGCGAGCTTTGAGTGGTGCGCATGTCAGGCAACAGACGCATCAGCCGGGCGTAGTTGGCCTCGCAGGCTGCCTGCAGCCCGACCAGGTCGACTCGATAGCGCTCACGCAGCAGGTTCACTTCCACATACCTCGTACTTCGTCACGGTTCAGCGCCAGCCATTGCAGGCCAATGATGGTCGCTGCGTTGCAGATGCGCCCGTCGCGCACCGCCTGCAAGGCATCCTCGAACGACCACACACGCACACGGATGTCTTCACCCTCTTCTTCCAGGCCATGCAGGCCGCCCGCGCCCTGGCTGCTGCAACGGCCAAGGAACAGGTGAACATATTCGTCACTACCGCCAGGCGACGGGAAGTAACGCGTCATAGGCCACAGGGCGCTGAATGTCAGGCCAGCTTCTTCCTCAGCTTCGCGGTGAGCGACTTCCTCGGGTTGCTCGTCCTTGTCGATCAGCCCGGCAACCATTTCGATCAGCCAGGGGTTATCGACCTTGTCCAGTGCACCCACACGGAACTGTTCGATCAGCACCACTTCATCGCGCAACGGGTCGTACGGCAGCACGCACACGGCATCATGGCGCACGAACAGTTCACGGCTGATCTCGCGGCCCATGCCCCCGGCAAACAACTCATGGCGCAGGCGTAGCTTGTCGAGCTTGTAAAAGCCCTGGAAGCAATTGGCCCGCTCGATGATTTCGAAGCCCTTGGGCACTGAGTTCAACGCGTCTGACATGGAAATCCTCATTACCTCGAATACTGCTTCGCGCCATCCTACTCTGCACGCCTGCCGGTTTCACCCCTTTCTGGCAACCGCTGGCGCACTCGGGACAGCAGGTCTTCACTCTGTTAGCTTAGTGGCGAACTGAAGGCCGCGCAGACGGTCAAAGGCCGACTTTTCCCTGTTCTGCAAGGATCATCATGACACTTGTCAAACTGACTTCCGTGGCCGTGCTGGCACTCGCTCTAGGCGCCTGCCAGAGCCTGTTCACGCCCAACTACCGGGCTCCGCTCGAGGTCAAGCGCGACGCCTGGGAGCATGTCAAACCCGGCTGCAGCGAGCGTGACTGCCCGCTGGTGAATATCGACATGGTCCACTTCCCGGCCCTGCCCAAGCTCGATGGCATCGTTGAAAAACGCCTGCTGCAATTGACCGAAGACAATCAGCATGGCACCGCGCCAAGCACCCTGCAGGCCTACGAACAGCAATACCTGGCCAATGCCGACAAACGTAACAGCAGCTACTTGCAGGCCAAGGTACGCGAGCAGCATGACGGGCTGGTGATCATCGAGTTGTCCAGCTACCTGGACAGCGGTGGCGCCCACGGCATGCCGGGGCGTGGCTTCATCAACTACTCGCGCAAGCTGGACAAGGTACTGACCCTGCAGGACATGTTGGTGCCGGGCCAGGAGGACACCTTCTGGAAAACCGTCGAGGAGTCACACCGCGCCTGGTTGATGAGCGTGGGCATGGACAAGGACGCCGAGTTCGTCAAAACCTGGCCGTTCAAGAAGTCGCCGCACATCGCCCTGACGTACGGCGCGGTAGTGGTCAAGTACGAGGTCTATGCCATCGCGCCCTACTCCATGGGCCACGTGGAATTGAAGATCCCCTACCCACGCCTCAATGGCGTGCTCAAGCCTGAGCTGTTTCCCGGCCGCGGCTGAGGCTTAGCAGCCCATGCAGCACACCTGCCAGCAGCAATGCTGGCAGGGTAGCGCCCAGTTCCGGTGCATTAGCGGCAATCAGGTGATAGGCCGCCACACCCGCAAACCAGGCCACCAGCGCTTGCCAGTGCAAGCCATCGATTTGCGCAGGCAGGCGACGACGACGGATCACGTAATGGTCCATCAGCACCACACCGAACAGCGGCGCGAATACCGAACCGATCAGCAACAGGAAGTTCTCATACTGGGCCAAGGGGGCCAGCAGGGCGATCAAGGTGCACAGCACGCCGATCGCAAGTGCCAGGTGCTCGACCTTCAGCGGCAGCAGCACACCGGTTGAAACTGCCGCCGAGTGGATGTCGGCGAAGGCTTTTTCCGACTCATCCAGCAGAATCAGCAGCAACGGGATACCCATGCCGGCCCCCGCCAGCGCCAGCAGCAGCGCATTGACTTCGCCACTGGCGGCGAAAGCCAGGGTGTAGGCCACGCCCAGGCTCATCAGCCAGGTGTTGCCGATGAAATAGCCCACGACCGTGCCACCGAACACATGCTTGCCGTTGCGGGCGAAACGCGAGTAGTCGGCAATCAGTGGCAACCAGGACAGCGGCATGGCGATGACGATATCAAAGCCCACCGCCAGGGACATCGAACCGTCACCCGCGCGGCTCCACAGATCAGCCAGGTCGGCCTTGGCGAACAGGTTCCAGGTGAGCCAGACGCAAGCGCCCAGCAGCAACCAGATCCCCCAGGCGCGCAGCACCTTGCGCACGAAGGCCAGTGGCCCGCTGACGGCCAGCAAGGTGGCTAGCGCACCGAAACACAGGGTCCACAGCATCGGGCTGTTCCAGGCACTCTCCTCACCGAAGGCTCGCGCGCCCAACAGGCTGGCAGCATCGCGCATGACGATGATTTCGAACGCGCCCCAGCCCACCAGTTGCAGCAGGTTGAGCAACGCCGGCAAACGCGCGCCATGGCTGCCCAGGCTGAGTTTCAACGTGCCCATGGCGGACAGGCCGGTGTCGCTGCCGATCACCCCGGCGGCGCCCAGCAACAGCACACCGACACCGGTGCCCAGGGCGATGGCCAGCACCGCGCCGGCAAGGCCCAGGCCTGGCGCCAGCATGGCACCGACTTGCAGCACCATCAGGCCGATGCCTAGGGAGAACCACAGCGAAAACAGGTCGCGGGCACCGAAGATACGCTGGTGGGTGGGGACCGGGTGGTCGGGGGAGAATTGGCTGGGTGATGTCATGGTTGGCGCTCGCCGGCAATGTTGTTGGTGTTCTTGGCAAGGACTTCGTCCTCGAATCGCGACGCAAGGCCGCTTCCACAGGGGCCGCGAAGGCCTTGAGCCTTGTGCGGTCCCTGTGGGAGCGGCCTTGTGTCGCGAAAGGGCCGCTAAGCGGCCCCAGCGTTCTTACACTTTGTGGTACAGCTGGCTGCCTTCCTGGCGGAACCGCTCGGCCTGCTCACGCATGCCTTCTTCGACCGTCACATCCACGGCCTCGATCTTGGCGGCGTACTCACGCACTTCCTGGGTGATCTTCATCGAGCAGAACTTCGGCCCGCACATCGAGCAGAAGTGCGCGACCTTGGCCGATTCCTTCGGCAGCGTCTCGTCGTGGAAGGCACGGGCCGTGTCCGGGTCAAGGCCAAGGTTGAACTGGTCTTCCCAACGGAACTCGAAACGCGCCTTCGACAGGGCGTTGTCGCGAATCTGCGCACCTGGGTGGCCCTTGGCAAGGTCGGCGGCATGCGCGGCGATCTTGTAGGTGATGATGCCGGTCTTGACGTCGTCTTTGTTCGGCAGGCCCAAATGTTCCTTGGGCGTGACGTAGCACAGCATGGCGCAACCGAACCAGCCGATCATCGCCGCACCAATACCCGAAGTGATGTGGTCGTAGCCCGGAGCAATGTCGGTGGTCAGTGGGCCGAGGGTGTAGAACGGCGCTTCGTCGCAGCACTCCAGCTGCTTGTCCATGTTCTCTTTGATCAATTGCATCGGCACGTGGCCAGGGCCTTCGATCATGCACTGCACGTCGTGCTTCCAGGCAATCTTGGTCAGTTCACCGAGGGTTTCCAGCTCACCGAACTGCGCGGCGTCGTTGGCGTCGGCAATCGAGCCAGGGCGCAGGCCGTCGCCCAGCGAGAAGCTGACGTCGTAGGCCTTCATGATTTCGCAGATTTCGTCGAAGTGGGTGTACAGGAAGTTTTCCTTGTGGTGCGCCAGGCACCACTTGGCCATGATCGAGCCCCCACGGCTGACGATACCGGTGACACGCTTGGCGGTCAGCGGCACATAACGCAGCAGCACACCGGCGTGGATAGTGAAGTAGTCCACCCCCTGCTCGGCCTGCTCGATCAGTGTGTCGCGGAACAGCTCCCAGGTCAGGTCCTCGGCCACGCCGTTGACCTTTTCCAGGGCCTGATAGATCGGCACGGTGCCGATCGGCACCGGCGAGTTGCGGATGATCCACTCGCGGGTTTCGTGAATGTGCTTGCCGGTGGACAGGTCCATGACCGTGTCCGAGCCCCAGCGGATGCCCCAGGTCAGCTTGGCCACTTCTTCCTCGATCGAGGACCCCAAGGCGCTGTTGCCGATGTTGCCGTTGATCTTCACCAGGAAATTGCGGCCGATGATCATCGGCTCAACTTCCGGGTGGTTGATGTTGGCCGGAATGATCGCGCGGCCACGGGCGATTTCCTGGCGGACGAATTCGGGGGTGATTTCTTTCGGGATGTTGGCACCGAAGCTGTGGCCAGCGTGCTGCTCTTTGAGCAGGCCAGCTGCACGGGCCTCCTGCAGCTTCATGTTTTCGCGGATGGCCACGTATTCCATCTCGGCGGTGATGATGCCCTGGCGGGCATAGTGCATCTGCGAGACGTTGGCGCCCGCCTTGGCACGACGCGGGTTGCGCACATGGGCGAAACGCAGCTTGGCCAGCTCGGCGTCGTTCAGGCGCTGCTGGCCGAAGTCGGAGCTCAGGCCGTCCAGGCGCTCGGTGTCACCGCGGGCGTCGATCCACGCTGAACGCACGTCGGCCAGGCCTTTGCGCACGTCGATAATCACGTTGGGGTCGGTGTATGGGCCGGAGGTGTCGTACACCAGCACCGGGGCATTGGTCTCGCCACCAAAATCGGTAGGGGTGTCATCCAGGCTGATTTCACGCATGGGTACACGGATGTCCGGGCGCGAGCCTTCGACATAGACCTTGCGCGAACGCGGGAACGGTTGCACGGACTGCTGATCGACTTGTGCCGATTCGCTGAGGTTGATCGCTTTTTCTTGTTTGGTCATCACAGGCTCTCCAGACGGCTTCCTAGCAGTGGAATGTCGGGGTGAACCTGAAACGCGCGGACGCACCCTCTTTGGAGTGCAGTGCCGGGTATGGGGGTGCCTGAAGCTGCATGCAGCTGTGACAATCCCGGACCTGGCACAAGAGGCTCCCCGGGAAGGCGAGCAATCTTGTTCCCTACGCAGGCGCTAACCTGATCAGGTTCAACGGGATCCGCACCTCTGCGATCTCAGCCTTTGCTTCAAGGCACCCCGACAAGAACCTGCGCAGTCTAGACTGGAGTGGTCGGCAAAGCCAAGCGGGTAAATGCGCGGATGATGAAAGGCACACCAAGCGATTGTTGCCGGGTGCGCATGGCACTACACTGGCCCGTCGCGCGATACTCAACAGTTCAGTAATTAAATTTCGTACAAGGATTGCCTCTATGCTGCGCAAACTCTCACTGGCGATAGCCGTGTCTTGTGCGTCCAACGGAGTGGTCTGGGCAGCGGACGTGCCCCAATCAGTAAAGACCGACCTGGTCAGCGTCTATCAGGAAGCGGTCGACAACAACGCCGACCTGGCGGCGGCACGCGCCGATTACGGCGCCCGCAAAGAGGTGGTGCCCCAAGCCCGTGCCGGGTTGCTGCCAAACCTGTCGGCCGGCGCCGAAATGCTGAACACGCGCACCAAGCTGGACGAACCATCGACCACCAGCAACCGCAGCGGCAACACCTGGAGCGCCACCCTGGCTCAGCCGATCTTCCGCGCTGACCGCTGGTTCCAGCTGCAAGCGGCCGAAGCGGTCAACGAACAGGCAGCGCTGGAGCTGTCGGCGACCGAGCAGAACCTGATCCTGCAAACCGCGCAGAACTACTTCGCCGTACTTCGCGCACAGGACAACCTGGCCGCGACCAAGGCCGAGGAAGCGGCCTTCAAACGCCAGCTGGACCAGTCCAACGAACGCTTCGACGTCGGCCTTTCCGACAAGACCGACGTGCTGCAGTCCCAAGCCAGCTACGACACCGCCCGGGCCAACCGGATCATCGCCGAACGCCAGGTGCAAGACGCCTTCGAGGCCCTGGTGACCCTGACCAACCGCGAATACACCTCGATCCAGGGGGTGGTGCACACCCTGCCGGTGCAGGTGCCTACACCTAACGACGCCAAGGCCTGGGTAGAAACCGCTGGTCGCCAGAACCTCAACCTGTTGGCGACCAACTACGCGGTTTCCGCCGCCGAAGAAACCCTGCGCCAGCGCAAGGCCGGCCATGCGCCGACCCTTGACGCAGTGGCCAAGTACCAGAAAGGTGACAACGACAACTTCGGTTTCACCAACCCCGCACCAGCCCCCGTCACGCGCTACGGCGGCGATGTCGAGCAGACCAGCATCGGCCTGCAACTGAACATCCCGATCTACAGCGGCGGCCTGACCAGCTCGCAGGTGCGCGAGGCCTACCAGCGCCTGAGCCAGAGCGAGCAGCAACGCGAAAGCCTGCGCCGCCAGGTGGTGGAAAACACCGCAACCTGCACCGCGCGGTGAACACCGATGTAGAGCAGGTACAGGCGCGCAAGCAGTCGATCATCTCCAACCAGAGTGCGCTGGAAGCCACCGAAATCGGTTACCAGGTCGGTACACGCAACATCGTCGACGTGCTCGATGCCCAGCGCCAGCTGTACACCTCGGTGCGCGACTACAACAACAGCCGCTATGACTACATTCTCGACAACCTGAGCCTGAAGCAGGCAGCCGGCACCCTGAGCCCGCAAGACCTGCAGGACCTCAAGCGTTACCTGAAAGCGGACTACAACCCGGACAAGGACTTCCTGCCACCGGACCTGGCGGCTGCCGCGGCGAAGAACTTCGAGCGCCGCCCTTGAGATAGATGTTGGCTTTTTCGCGGGCTCGCCCGCTCCCACAATTCAAATCCTGTGGGAGCGGGCAAGCCCGCGAAGAAAGCGATGCAATAATCAGCGGATAAGCGCACTCAGCCCATCGAGCAAGCGCTGCAGCGCCCCCTGATTGGCCTGCATCACCGCCCTGCCCGCCTCACCCATGCGTTGGGCATCCTGCGGCAGCTCGACCAGACGCCGCACAGCACCGGCCAGTCCATCGGTATCATCCACCTGCTGCAACGCCCCCGCCTCGCGCAGCATCGCGCTGATTTCTAGGAAGTTGAACACATGCGGCCCCATGAGCACCGGCAAGGCAAGCGCCGCAGGCTCCAACGGGTTGTGCCCGCCGGTCGCTACCAGGCTGCCACCGACGAAGGCAATGTCGGCCAAGGCATACAGGAACAGCAGTTCGCCCATGGTGTCGCCCAGCAATACCCGGGTTTGCCCATCGACCGGCGTGCCAGCAGAACGGCGCACGGTGGCGAATTGCTCGCTGCACAACGCGTGTACCGCATTGAATCGCTCGGGATGGCGCGGCACCAGGATCAGCAAGGCATCGCCATGCACCTGCAACAACTGCCGGTGCGCCTGCAAAATCAGCGCATCCTCGCCTTCATGGGTGCTGGCAGCAATCCACACCGGGCGCTGCTCGGCACCCCACTGCTCACGCAGTGCCTTTGCACGTGGTAGCAGTTGCTCATCAATCTGCAGGTCGAACTTGATCGAGCCGGTGACCTGCACGCACTCAGTGCGCGCACCCAGGTCACGGAAACGCTGCGCCTCGGTTTCGGTCTGCACGGCAATCAGGCTCATTTCGGCCAGCATCGGCCGGGTCAGCTTGGCAAAGCGCCCATAACCACGGGCCGAGCGCTCGGATAACCGCGCATTGGCCAGCGCTACCGGAATCCCGCGTTTGGCGCACTGGTGGATGTGGTTGGGCCACAGCTCGGTTTCCATGATGATGCCCAGCTTCGGCCGCACATGGTCGAGAAAACGCCCCGCCGCCCATGGCAGGTCGTAGGGCAGGTAGCAGTGCTGCACGCGCGGTTCGTCGGCGAACATGGCGCGAATACGCTCGGAACCGGTGGGAGTCATGCAGGTAAGGGTGATGGGCAGTTCGGGGTAGGCCTTGAGCAGGGCACGCACCATGGGCGCGGCAGCAATGCTCTCACCCACCGACACCGCATGCACCCAGATGCCGCCCTGGCGCATGGTCGGCAGCTTGAAGGCAAAGCGCTCACCGATACGCTGGCCATAGGCCGGCGCCTTGCGTGCGCGCAGGTACAGGCGCAGCGCAACCAGCGGCAGGCCCAGGTGAAACAGCAAGGTATAGAGTGTTCTGTTCATGGCGGCGAAGTTTACCCGATCGCACGCAGGTGTACTGCAAAGCGCTCGGCCAGCCACTGCGCAGCGGGCCCCAGTGGCTCATCGCGGCGCCAGGCCAGCTCCGCCACCAGCGCCGGCGGGCGCCACTCACTGTCCAGTTCGACCATGTGCGCCTGGTAGGTCGGGTACTGCACCACGTGCCGCGGCAGCCAGGCCCAGCCCAGACCACGCATCAGCAGTTCAGCCATGGCGTAGAAGCTGTCGGCACGCCATACCTGCGGGCTGATTGCCTCGCCGCCAGGGTAACCGCTTTGCTGTGGGGTGATGAGTAATTGCCGGTGGCGCGCCAGTTGCTGGCGGGTTGCCCGGCCTTGCCCCGCGAGCGGGTGGCCGACTGCGCACACCGTGACCATTTCGACGCTGCCCAGGACGCGACGCTCCAGCGAAGACGGGATGCTTTCATGGTGGAAGAACAGCCCCAGATCGGCTCGGCGCTCAACCAGCTTGCGCGCTACATCGCCCTGGGCGCCGCTGGCCAGTTGTACCTCCAGGTACGGGAAGCGGCTGGCCAGTTCGTCGAGGCTGTCGATCACCGGTTGATAAGGCATGGCCTCATCCTGAGCAACCCGCAGCAAGGCCTCCTGCCCACGCATCAGGGCCAGGGCGCGACCATCCAGGTGTTCGCACTGGCGCAGCAGTTCGCGGGCGTCTTCCAGCAACGCGCTGCCACTTTCGGTCAGTTTTGGTTGCCGGCCGCTGCTGCGCTCGAACAACGTGACACCCAAGTCTGCTTCCAGCAGGGCGATGGCATTGCTGATGGCCGATTGGGCCTTGCGTTGTTCGCGGGCCACGGCAGAAAACGAGCGCAATTCGGCGACGCGCAAAAAAATACGCAACTGCTCCAGACTCCATTGCTCAGCCATCATCCTATCCCCATATCAGATAGGTAATGACTTTACCGCATCTGGCCAAGGTCTAGAATGCCCAACCAGTTACCGGAGGATCCCGCCATGAATGCCTACACCTACCTCGCCATTGCCATCTGCGCAGAAGTCATCGCCACCGCTTCGATGAAAGCGGTGAAGGGCCTGAGCACGCCGTTGCCACTGCTGCTGATGGTGGTGGGGTATGGCGTTGCCTTCTGGATGCTGACCTTGGTGGTGCGCAGCATTCCTGTAGGGATTGCCTATGCCATCTGGTCGGGGCTGGGGATTGTGCTGATCAGTGTGGCGGCATTGGTGATCTACGGGCAGAAGCTCGATGTGCCGGCGATGCTGGGCATGGCCATGATTGTGGGGGGCGTGGTGGTGATACAGCTGTTTTCGAAAGCGGCTGGGCACTGAGGCTGGCTTGCCGGCGATAGGGCCCTCTCAGGTATAGCCTGTATACTTGCCAGCTGTCCCAGTCTTCGAGGTACCGCCATGCCATCTGCCATTTCCACTGACGTGCTGATCGTCGGCGCCGGGGTCGCAGGCCTCTGGCTCAATGCCCGCCTGCGCCGCCAGGGCTACTCGACAGTGCTGGTGGAGCGCGCCAGCCTTGGCGGCGAGCAGACCATCAAGTCGCAGGGCATCATCCACGGCGGCACCAAGTACGCCCTGCACGGTGCCCTGACCGGCGCCTCGGAAGCCATTGCCGACATGCCGCGCCGCTGGCGCGAAGCCTTGAGCGGCAGCGGCGAACTGGACCTGAGCGGCACTCGCCTGCTGTCCGATGCGCACTACCTGTGGTCGCCAGGCACCCTGGCCGGCAACCTCACCAGCTTCTTCGCCAGCAAGGCCGTACGTGGGCGAGTCGACCAAGTAAAAGGTGAGCAACTGCCGCCGGCCCTGCAAGACCGCGCCTTCAAGGGCAAGGTTTACCGCCTGGCCGAACTGGTCATCGACGTGCCCAGCCTGCTGGCCAACCTGGCCGAACTGGCGGGCGACAGCCTGCTGGCTGGGGAGCGCATTGAGCCGCTGCGCGAAAACGACGAGCTGGTCGGCCTGCGCGTTGACGGTCGCGACATCCGTGCCCAACGCGTCGTGCTCAGCGCCGGCGCCGGCACCGAGGAACTGCTGCACGCCCTGGGCCTGAACCAACCGGCCATGCAAACACGGCCGCTGCACATGGTCATGGCCAAAGGCGCCAACCTGAAACCCCTTTACGCTCACTGCCTGGGTGGCGGGCCCAAGCCGCGCGTTACGGTGACCACTCATCCGGCAGCCGATGGCCAGTGGGTCTGGTACCTGGGCGGCGACCTGGCCGAAGCCGATGGCGTGGCGCGCGAGCCAGCCGCACAAATCGCCGCAGCGCAAAAGGAAATCGCCAACCTGCTGCCATGGGTCGACCAAAGCTTGGTGCGCTGGGCCACCCTGCGCGTCGACCGCGCCGAACCTGCGCAATCGGGCCTGGTACGCCCGGACAATGCCTTCCTTGCCGACCAGCAGCGCCTGCTGGTGGGCTGGCCGACCAAGCTGGCGCTGGCACCTGACTTCAGCGACCGGGTCATCAGCCACCTGGAGCGTGACGGCATCCGTCCACAAGCACAAGCCGACCTGGCCGACCTGCCACGCCCACCGCTGGGCGTACCGGCTTGGGAGCAACTGCTGCCATGACCTTGCCAACCCTGCACGACTTCCATCGCCCGCTGGGCAGCACCGGCTTCAAGGTTTCACCGCTGGGCCTGGGCACGGTAAAACTGGGCCGCGACCAAGGTGTGAAATACCCCACCGGCTTCACCATCCCCGGCGATGACGAAGCCCGCTTGCTGCTGGCCCAGGCCCGCGAGCTTGGCATCAATCTGATCGACACCGCCCCGGCTTATGGCCGCAGTGAAGAACGCCTCGGCCCGCTGCTGCGCGGCCAGCGCGATGAATGGGTGATCGTCAGCAAGGTCGGCGAAGAATTCGATCAAGGCCAATCGCATTTCGATTTCAGTGCCGCCCACACCCGCCGCTCGGTGGAGCGCAGCCTGCGACGCCTGGAAACCGACCGCATCGAACTGGTACTGGTACATTCCGACGGTAACGACCTGGCCATCCTCGAACAGCAGGAGGTCTACCAGACCCTGGCAGCGCTCAAGCAGGAGGGCAAGATCCTTGGCTTCGGCCTGTCCGGCAAGACCGTCGCCGGCGGCCTGAAGGCGCTGGAGCAAGGCGACTGCGCCATGGTCACCTACAACCTCAACGAGCAGGCAGAACGCCCGGTGCTGGACTACGCTGCCGAACACGGCAAGGCCATCCTGGTAAAAAAGGCCCTGGCCAGCGGGCATATCTGCCTGGCCCCGGGCGTTGACCCGGTGCAGGCCAGCTTTGAGCTGCTGTTCGCCCACCCCGGCGTCAGCAGTGCTATCGTCGGCACCATCAACCCGTTGCACCTGGCCCATAACGTGGCCACCGTCGCCCGTATCCTGGGCCAGCATTGAGTTACCCCTGGCCCAAGGGCCAGGAGACTGACCCGACGCAAGGAGTAGCCTCGTGGCGCGAACGCTGATCCGCAAGAACCCGAGCAACTTCAAGACACTGCCACTGCATGTCGAGGCCACGGCTGAAGGCCTGATCTACCAAAGCATCGGCATGCCGCTGAACTTTGCCCAGACCCAGCAGCGGCGCAAGGCGATCCAGTTACCCGACGTGCAGCGTTTTGTGGTCGAACTGGCAAACCTGGGCGTGTCGGTGCGCCTTACCCTGCATTGGCAAAACCGCGATTACTGGGTGCTGGTGCGCCAGCGCCGGCAAGACCGTGGCGACGTGGTGCTGAAACTGATTTCCGGTTATGTACCGGCGCAGGAGTTGAACCTGCCGCTGCACACGGCTGTGCAGGAAGTGGCCGAGGAGTGCCTGCTGGAAACCCCAGAGGGCTGGCTTGGCGGGCGTTTCAACGATACCTGGCTGCCCGTCCCTTACGCTGCCGCCCTGCACTACCGTGAAACGCCGCACTTCGTGCTGGCCCCGCAGTCCGGCGCAGCACGCCCGGTACACTGCGGCCAGCTGATGCTGCTGGAGCGCCCACGGGCCTATGTGCACTTGCCCACCGCCTCGCTGCAACTGATCTACGATATGCGCCTGCAGGTACCCCGTGAGGCCAAGAAACTCAGCCTGTTCCACGTCGATGAACGGCTGGAGGGCGGCCAGCTGGTGGCGCGACTCAACCGCAAACGGCCAGACCTTTATCTGATGCCGTTAAAGGACGGCCAGCCGCTGGCGGAGCTGTATACGCTTAAAAAGGATGAGCTGGTGCCGGCGAGCACACGCGGGCTGTACCTGGCCGAGAGTTTTGCCCGGCAGGAAGGCTGGGTGGTGGCGGATGAGCGGGTACGCTGGAAGGACTGGGTGAAGCAGCAGGGGCTGGTGGAAAACAAGCCGGTGAAGGCATCGCACCTGCAGCGCTTTGGCGACAAGGCGCGGGCACTGCTGGAGCGGGCTCGTACTAGCCTGAACAAGTGATAGCGGGGCTGCTCTGCAGCCCCAGCTGTATCAGTTCTTGCGAATCTTCTCGACAATCGCCGTGGTCGAGCTGTTCTCGACCAGCCCCAGCACCTTCACGGTGCCGCCATAGGCCTTGACGATATCGGCACCCACCACCTGGTCGATGCCGTAGTCGCCACCCTTGACCAGCACATCCGGCTTGACCTGGCTCAGCAGGTTTTCCGGGGTGCCTTCCGGGAAGCTGATCACCCAGTCCACCGCGCCCAAGCCGGCCAGTACGGCCATGCGCCGGTCGACACTGTTGATTGGCCGGCCCGGCCCTTTCAGGCGGCTGACCGAAGCATCGTCGTTGACCGCGACGATCAGGCGATCGCCTTGGGCCCGTGCCTGTTCCAGGTAGGTGACATGCCCGGCATGCAGGATGTCGAAGCAGCCGTTGGTGAAGACGATCTTCTCTTTGTGTGCCCGCGCGTCATCGATGGCCAGCAGCAGTTGCTCCAGGCCCAGCACACCGCGCTCGGAGCCTTCCTCACGCTGGATGGCGCGGCGCAGTTCAGGGGCGCTGATGGCCGCCGTACCCAGCTTGCCGACCACGATGCCTGCCGCCAGGTTGGCCAGGGCCACAGCATGGGGCAGGTCCTCGCCAGCGGCAATGGCTGCGGCGAGGGTGGAGATGACGGTATCACCGGCACCGGTCACGTCGAACACTTCACGTGCCCGCGCCGGCAGGTGCAGCGCCGGCTGGCCCACGCGCAGCAGGGTCATGCCGTGCTCGCCACGGGTTACCAGCAAGGCGCCGAGGTCCAGGTCCTGCAGCAGTTGCAAACCCTTGGCAACCAGGTCGGCCTCATCGGTGCAACGGCCAACGATGGTCTCGAACTCGCTGAGGTTCGGGGTGATTAGGCTGGCACCACGGTAAATGGAAAAATCCTTGCCCTTGGGGTCGGCCAGCACCGGAATGCCTTTGGCCCGCGCCGCCTGGATCAGGCTTTGGTGATTCTTCAGCGCGCCTTTGCCGTAGTCGGACAGAACCAGCACCTTGACGCCCTCGAGCAGGCTGTCGACCTCGGTGGCCAGCGACAATGGGTCGGTGGCGAACGGCTCTTCGAAATCGATACGCAGCAGTTGCTGGTGACGGCTCATGACCCGCAGCTTGACGATGGTCGGCTGGTGCGCGATGCGCTGGAACACCGAACGCACACCGGCAGCCTGCAGGCTGTTGGCCAGGCTGTCGGCAGCTTCGTCCTGGCCGGTGACGCCGATCAGCGAAGCCGGCGCGCCCAGCGCGGCAATGTTCAAGGCAACGTTGGCCGCGCCGCCGGGGCGATCCTCGATTTGATCGACCTTGACCACCGGGACTGGCGCTTCAGGCGAAATACGCGAAGTACCGCCATGCCAGTAGCGGTCGAGCATGACATCGCCGACCACCAGTACCGGGGCTTGATCGAAACGCGGCATGGACAACTTCATGGGCAACCCATATGGAAATAATGAACAGGGGCAGGATATTAGCACAGGGTAGTCGACGGCTTTATGGCCAGATCGTACCCAGAAAATTCCCGTGACAATCGGGGCCATGACGGCCCCGATCAAGGAGGGTTCAGGTGATATCGGCCTTGGCCGGCTCATCCAGGCCCATGGCATGCAAGCGGGCATAATGGCCATTGGCCGCAAGCAGCTCGGCATGCGTGCCACGCTCGACCAGGCGGCCCTGGTCCATGACCAGGATCTGGTCGGCCTTCTCGATCGTCGACAGGCGGTGAGCGATCACCAGCGTGGTACGGCCTTGCATCACGTGATCCAGGGCAGCCTGGATATGCCGCTCGGACTCGGTATCCAACGCAGAAGTAGCCTCGTCGAGGATCAGCAGCGGCGCGTTTTTCAGCAGCGCCCGTGCAATTGCCAGGCGCTGGCGCTGGCCACCGGACAGCAGTACACCGTTCTCTCCCACTTCGGTATCGAAGCCCTTCGGCAGCCGGTCGACGAACTCCTTGGCGTAGGCATCGGCTGCGGCGGCTTCGATGTCTGCGCGTGGGGCACCGGCCAAGTCACCGTAGGCGATGTTGTTGGCCACGGTGTCGTTGAACAGGGTGACGTGCTGGGTTACCTGCGAAACATGGCGACGCAGGTTGCGCAGGCGATAGTTTTCGATTTCCACGCCATCGAGCAGAATCTGCCCCTGGTCGTGGTGATAGAAGCGTGGGATAAGCGCCGCCAAGGTCGACTTGCCACTGCCGGAACGGCCGACCAGGGCGATCATCTGCCCAGGTTCGGCGACAAAACTGATGTCGCTCAGCACTTCACGCTCGGTACCCGGGTAGGTGAAGCTCAGGTTGCGCACTTCCAGGCGCCCTTCCACACGCTCCTTCTCGACAGTACCGGTGTCCAGCTCAGGCTCTTCGTCCAACTGCTCGAAGATGCTCTCGGCACCTGCCAGGCCCTTCTGGATGGTCGAGCTGACTTCTGACAGCTGGCGAATCGGCTTGGGCAGCAGGCCAGCAGCAGTGATATAGGCTACCAGGTCACCGGCGGTGGACTCGCCCCGCAGGAACAGCACCAGGAACATCAGCGCGGCCATGGCGCTGTAGATCACCAGTTGCAGCATCGGCGTGTACAGCGAGCCGGTCTTGGTCATGCGCAGTTGCTTGTCGGTGTTGCTCTGGCTGGCTTTGCCGAAACGCTGCTCCTCGTAGGCCTCGCCGCCGAAGCTGCGGACCACGCGGTAGCCCTGGATGGTTTCCGACGCCACGTGGGTAACGTCGCCCATTGCCACCTGGATCTTCTTGCTCTGCTTGCGGAATTTCTTGCTGGCGATGCTGACCATGACCGCGATCACCGGCAGGATGGCGACCATCACCAGGGTCAGGTGCCAGTTCATCCACAGCAGGTAGGCAAACAGGAACACCACGGTCAGGCCTTCGCGGATCACCACCTTGATGGCATCGGTGGCCGCGCCGGTGACCATGGTCACGTTGAAGGTGATGCGCGAAATCAGGTGACCGGAGTTGTGGTTGTCGAAGTAGCGGTTAGGCAGCACCAGCAGCTTGTTGAACAACTCCACACGCAGGTCGTGCACCAGGCACAGGGACACCTTGGCCAGGAAGTAGTTGCCGAGGAACGAGCCCAGGCCCTGCCAGGCGGCGATCAGGATGATCAGCAGCGGCACCGCCTGCAGCAATTGCAGGTCACGCAGGTAGGGCACGTTGGGGAACAACACCGCTTCGGGGTTGCTCAGGCCATCGACGAAATACTTGAGAATGCCGGCCAGCATCGGCTGGGTCGAGGCAAAGATCACGAAACCGACAATGCTCAGCAGGAAAATGCCGACATAGGGTTTCACATAGCTCAGCAGCCGGAAGTAGATCTTCAGGCTGGAGGTGTGCTCCGCCGGTCGCGGGGTTTCGGCCATTATCGAGCTCGCTGTTCAGGTTGAACCGGAAATTTTACCACAGGCGTCATTTTCGGCACGCCCCCATGGCAGCATCATGGCAAGGCCCACCGGCAGCCAGCTGATGAACCATTCGGCACGCGGCGTACCAGTGAGGCTGGCAGCATCGAACTGCATGGCCAGGGTCGAATACACCCAGAACCCCAGCAGGACCTTGCCGAACAGGGTGCCGCGCGCGCGCACGATTTCACCCAGCGTGAACAGCCATACCATGGTCCACAGCAGCATACCGGGCAGCCCCATCTCGACCGCGATGTGGGTGAACATGTTGTGGGTATGGTCAAAATGCTTGCCAACCGCACTCACCTCGTAGGCCGAGCCCAGGCCCAGGCCAGTCCAGGGATGCGCGGCAATCATGTCCACCACAGCATGGAAGATTTCCGGCCGGTACGACGAGCCACGCTTGGCGATCAGATCGTACACCAAGTAGAAAGCAAGGCCCGTGGCAATGACTGCGAGGATGGAAAACACTCGGCTGTGGCGGTCGCGGAACCACAGCGGCGCCATCACCACGGTGATCACCAGCGCCAGAAGCGCCCCACGGCTCTGGCTGAGCATGGCGAAGGCCCCCAGGCAAGCCAGTGCCGCCAGCCACAACAGCTGCAAGCCTCGTTGCCGAGGTGGCTCGTAGAGCAGGAAGAGCACGGCCGAGCCAATGACATAGGCGCCCAGGATGGGGTGGGATATCTCACCGATACCCGCCAGCCTCATCAGCAAAGGCATGCGCTGCAACCCATAGAACTTGATGATCGAGACCAGTGCCGCAATGGCCAGTAGCGCGCTGCCAAGCAGCAACAGCTGGCGAATACGGCCCAGGCCAAGCTGGGCGAGCAACGGGAAAGCCAACAGGAACACCAGGATGTAGAGCAGCCGTTTGATCTCGCGCCCGTCATCTTCCGCAGATGACCACACCAGGCTCAGCCCGCTCCAGGCCAACAGCAGCAGCACGCTCCCCCACAGCGCCGGCTGGCGCTTCCAGGCCTGCACCAGCACGTCACGCGCCGACCAGGCCAAGACCAGCGTCGGCAGCCACAGGAACAACACCAGCCCCTGCTGATAAACCTTGTTGCTCGGTGCCAGGGCAATCGCCGCCAGGAACCAGACCAGACCCAAACCTAACCAGGCCCGTGCCCAGCTTTTTTGATACAACATCCTTTCCCCCGATGAATCAAAGACACCATCCATGGTGCTACAGCATTATTTTCGGCATTATTGCCGGTCATTTTGCTCGCCAGACGACAAGGCTCTATTCATGCAATGCTCCCGGCTCACCCAGGTCGACTTCGATCAGCTGACACAAGGCGCACAGGTGCTTGAGGCAGACAGCCATGGTGCCAAAGTCTACCTGCTCGCGAATGGAAATTTCCTTAAGGTTTTTCGTAGGAAGCGACTGATTTCATCTGCGCTTTTGCGCCCTTACTCCCAGCGCTTTGTCGATAACGCCGCGCAGCTGGCGCAACTGGGCATCCCCACCCTCGAGGTGATCAGCCAGCACAAGCTCGACCTGCCTGGCCGCACCGCCGTGCTGTATCGCCCGCTGCCCGGGCGCACGCTGCTGCAGATGTCGCGCGATGAAGGCTTCAGCTGGGACGTTTACCTGCCACGCCTGATCGAACTGATTCGCCAGCTGCACCGCAGCGGTGTGTACTTTCGCTCGCTGCACCTGGGCAACGTGGTGGTCACCCCCGACCAGCGCCTGGGCCTGATCGACGTGGCCGATATGCGTTTCCTGCGCCCGCCGCTGTCGGCACGCATGATTCGGCGCAATGTGCAGCATATGGTGCGCTATATCGAGCGGGAGAACCTGGGCGACCGGTTCCCCCTCGCCGCCTTCGAGGCAGCCCTGCTGGCGCGCTGAGCGTCAGCTGCGCAACAGGCTCTGCGAGCCGTTGCAGAACGCCTGCCAGGCCTGCTCCGGCGCCAACGCCTGGCGCTGCTGCGCGGCAACCGCCGAAGCGCTCAACGCCGAACAACGCTCGATCGCCTCGGCCCAGGCGCTCTCGTCGGCAATGGGCAGGTAGCCCCCGGTGTCGCGCAACTGCTCGCGGAACACTTGCAGGTCGCTGCACACCACCGGCACATCGGCCATCACGGCCTCTTGCACTACCAGCCCCAGCCCTTCGGAACGCGAAGGCACCAATAGCCAGTCGAAGGCCCGATACAACTGCTGCAGGTCTTCGCGGTGGCCACATAGATGAACCCGCCCAGCCAGGCCCAGCGCGTCGATACGTGCCTGGAGCGCGGCGTGCTGCGGCCCCTCGCCAATGATCGCCAGTTGCAGGCTCGGTTGCCGAGCACAGGCTTTGGCGAATGCCTCGATCAGCATTTCAAAGCCCTTGCTCTCTACCAAACGCCCTACCGCACCCAACATCACCCCGCCGGCCTGAGGCAATCGCAGCGCCTGCCTGGCCTGGTCCCGGCTCAGCAACGGCTCGACGAACGCCAGTGGGTCGAGCGCCATGCG
This sequence comes from Pseudomonas putida, assembly GCA_041071465.1. NCBI lineage: Bacteria > Pseudomonadati > Pseudomonadota > Gammaproteobacteria > Pseudomonadales > Pseudomonadaceae > Pseudomonas > Pseudomonas putida. The sequence goes on from CP163498.1 coordinate 1,634,106, forward strand.
TAGCGTCTGCACCGGCCTGCCCAGATCGCGTTCCAGCGACTCGGCCAAGGTCTGCGACACCGCTGCGATACTCAGGCGCTCGGCCGGGAGCCTGCGCAACAGGCGAATATCGCTGGCGTGCAGACGCGTCTTGCCATGGAACAGCACCTTGGCGCGCACCTCGGGAATGTTCTGCAGCAACGGCAGCACCAGCCGCGCGACGCCAATACCGTCGAGCAGCACGATTTCTGCCCTGGCTTCGGCCAGCGCCTTGCGCAAGCGCATGCGCAGCCACGGGCGAAGCAAGCGCCACAAGTGCCGCCCTTTGAGCGCACGTGACGGCATGTGCCACTCCCGGGTAGAACCGAGCCCACAGCAGAGCCCGCTGCCCAGCAGCAGCCAGTTACTGATCCGGGCATCGGCACCCGCGTTCGACAACACCTGCCGATGCACCTTGTGGATGGACATGTACGGCGTTCCACCCGCCCACATCATATTGACGATGTTCATGGGCCCTCTCCCGCTCATGTCAGGTGGGACAGCGACTTCATTGAACAAAAATGGTGATACCCATGCCGATCAAGGCACCCGTCACCAGCGTCAATGCCAGCTTTATCCGATCACGTTGACGACGCTTGGCCTTACGCTCCACTTCAATGGGCAAGGTCACGTGATTACCGAATCCTGTGTGCAAGACTGCATCACCCTCCAAGGTGACCGCTGTCAGATTTAACTCAGCGTAGCGTCGGGAAAGCGCCTTCTCTCCAGCATAGGCGGCAAATGGCGCGCAGCGCTGGTAATCGCTCAAGCGACGCAGGCCAGGATTGAGCGAGAATGCCTGCCATTCGGCTTTTTCGGAAAGCAGCGGATAACACGGCACGCCGGCGATTACCTGGCGATCACCCAGGTGGATGTACGGGCTGTGGATAGCCAGGTCGTGGGCATGGCTGCGCAGCCACACCTGCAACAGGTTGGGGCTGACCTCCAGAATGGCCCGCGAGTCTTCGACGAAGCCTTGGCGGTAGAAATGCCAGTCGTCTTCGCAGTGAAAGATGTACGGCGTCTTGACGTGGCTGTAAGCCAGGTCGATAGACGGCAATTGGCCAAGCTTGGGCCGATTGACGAACACCTTGCAGTACGGCTTCCAGTGCTCCGGCACAGCGGCATGCACGGCATCGTCACCGGAATCTTCGGTGATGAATACCTCGCGAATGGGCGCGGTGTTGTAGCGATCGAAACTCTCAAGGGTGTCTTTGAGCAGATCGAACCGCCCACAACTGGTCACGACGAGCGTGACGTCACTCTCATTTGAAAAGCGCACCGGACTCCCTCCGCATTGCGACTGTCGGCTTTCAACAACCCGCTCCTGGGCGTGAAAGCTCTTATTTAGATGCCCAGCTTCAGGCGCAGCCGCTGCCATGCAGACAATGGCGGGTGGGGCCTGAGCGCCGGGCGCATGTGGTCGACGATGCTACGTCCAACTGCGCCGAAACTGAAACGGGAAACCGCCAAATGGCGGCCATTTTCTGCAATCTGCCGGGCCAGATCAGGGTCCGCGCGCAAGCGGCGGAGCTTTTCCTGAAGGGTCGGGATGTTGTCATAGAACACCACGTTGTGCATGTCCTGCAGGCCCAATGCGCGGTTTTCTTCCTCGCCCTGGTCGTACGCCAGCAACACACAGCCACAGGCCATGGCTTCGAAGTTCTTGATCATGTATTCGCCCATACCGACGTCGGCACTGACGAAAAAACGGATACGGTTGAGCGTGTTGCAGTAGTCCTCACCCGACTTGGTGCGGGTTACCAGCAGGTTCTCGACCTGCCCCAACTCGTCCAGCAGCGCCTTGCGACCACTGTAGGCCACGCTGTTGACACTGCCGACGAAGGCCAGTTCGATATCGCGCTCACGCCCCTGGTCCGTCAGCAACTGCTCGTCGTAGCCCTTGGGCACGAATACCGCGTCAAAACCCTCCTGGCGCAGGCGTTCGCTGACCATGTAGCCAGAGCTGATCACCCGGGCCCATGGCAGTTGCCGGTAATGGGCGCTGAACTTGCCGGTGTACTTGCACGGGATGTAGTTCTGGTAGGCGTCGTGCTCGAGGATGACCAGGTTCGGCACGGTACGGATGAAGGCCACCTGGCGTATCTCCTGCTTGAAGCGCAGGAAGAACACGATGCGGTCATAGCGTTCAACCTGCACTTCACGCTTGAAATAGCGACGCAGGTTGCGTTGGTCTTCGCTGGTCAGCCAGCGCAGGTCGCATTCGCAGTTGGCCGCGACGCCGTCGTACAGGCGGTCGAGAATCGCCCGCTGTTCCTTCTGTACCAGAAATAGGACTTTCATTGCTTTCCTTGGGCGCTCTGCGCCATCGCGGTCAACCATGGGGCGTGCTTACAGTTCACGTCGCCAGAACAGTTCGTGTCGGCGCACGGCCTTGCGGAAGAACTCGTTCTCCCCATAAGGCGACGGCCGACGCGCGGCCAGCCAGCGTTGCAACCAGCGGCGCAGGCGGCGCTTGAACGGCGCGGGCGGCTGCAGGTCGTGCATCATGCCCAGGGCCATGGCCTTGTCGTGCTGGGTAGCCCGGTCCAGGACCAGGCTGCAAGGTGCCCAGGCCTGCGCAGCGCTCAACTGCGGAGGCAGGGCCACGCCATCGCCGCTGTCGCCCATAGGCCAGCGGTCGTTGTCATGCAGGTGGTTGGCATAGCACAGCAGGGTTTGTGGCTGCCAGGCCAGGCCTTGCAGGGCTTCCAGCACTGCCGCCTGAGCGCAGATGTGGTCGGGATGCGGGTCGAGTTGCGGGTGCGGCATCACCAACACCTCTGGCCTTGCCAGTTCCAGCAAGGCACGCAGGTCGGCCAGCAGGTTGTGCCAGGTTGGCGCGCCATCGCGGTCGCCCGGCAACGGGAACGGGTTGAACTGGCGGAACAGGCGAATATCGGCGAGGTCGGCTTCACGAGAAACGGCAGGCTGGTCGGGCGCGGCCTGCATGGCAGGCAGTTGCAGGCAGAAGTAACCCAGCTGCACGCAACGCGACTCCGGCACACCGGCCCAACGCGGCACGGCGATGCTGTCCCAGGCACGCAGGCGGCCCTTCAGACGCGCGGCCTCAGCTTTTGCCAGGCCCATCTGTTGATAATGCTCGGCCTCGATCTCACCGGCGGTCAGGGTCACCACCCAGGTTTCGTCGGCCTGACTGTACAGGCCATACGCGGCCAGCTCGGCGTCGTCGGCATGTGGCGCGATTACCATCACCCGACGCCGCTGCAGCTCGACCGCTGGGGTTTTCCACAGCCGAGCCTGGCCTTGCAGCCGGCAATGCCGACCGCGCAGGCACAACGTGCCGGCTTGCAGCGGCGCAGCCAAGCCAGTCAGATTGAGGAAGCGCACGCCATCGACACCACGCTCGAACGTTTGCCGATCGGACTGATCGGCAGCGGTCAGCTCGACCCGAGGGTCGAGAAACCGCCCCAGCCAGCTGCTTTTTACGTGCAGCTCAAGCACCAGGGTTTCGTCGCCCTGCAGCGCGCACTCGGCCTTGAGCAGACCGTCCTGCAGGCTGGCTGGTACCGGTTGCGCCTGGTCGCCAAAGTCGTAGGCATAGTCCTCACCTGGCGCATAGAACAGGTGGTCGGCAAACCAGGCTTCATGGGCAGCCCAGAGCAGCGGCAACAGCAGCAGTGGCAGCCACCACCAGCTGAAAACACCGAGGGCGACAAGCGCGACCAGGCCCACCAGCAGGCCCAGGCGCTTGTTGCGCCGGTGGCGCTTGAGCAACTGCTGCTTGCGGCTCACGCCTGATACACCGGCACGGGGTTGCACCAGCGGTCCTTGTACTCGCGGTCGGCACGGCCGAACGAGAACCGCAGTGGCTTGTTGCGCGCGCGGGCATCTTCCCAGGCGGCCTGGGTATTGAGGAAGCTCAGCACACTGCCGGGGCTGAAGGCCTTGGTTTCAGGGTCGACGCCGCCATTGATGTATTCGACGCTGATCCATTCTGGCGCTTCGACGCGGTACACCAACTGGATGGCAATCGGCTTGCCGTCCAGCAGCAGCACCGAGCCGATCAGCAGCTCGCGCAGGCGCTCCAGCACATCGGCCATGCGCTCGGCGCCTGTGGCTGGAAAGCCCCAGCGGCGCAGGAACAGGTCGCAGTACATGCTGGCGATGTCCTGGGCAGCGAAGTCACTGATCGGGCGCACCACGCCGCCCGCCTCTTCCAGCAGACGCAGTTCGCGGCGCTGGTTGTAGCGAAACTTCTTCGACAGATCTTCGGGCGCCCGGGCCATCGCCAACTGCTCCTTCTGCGCCTTCAGGCCGCTGAAGCGCCCTTGGTTCAGCTCGGACAGGTAACGCACGGTATGGCGCAACGGTGCCGCGGCATCGGCCGCCGCCGGCAGGATGATTTCGGCATTGCCAAGGTCGAACAGGGCTTTCTTGCCGGCACGCTTGAGCACGTCCTTGGCCAGCGCCAGGTGGTGCCCCCAGGTGGGAATGGCGGCCTTGAGCTCACCGGCCTGATACCAACCCAGGTATCGCACCGGGATCTGCGCCAGATCAGCCAGTTGCTCGACCACCAGCGGATGGGTGGCGACACTGCCACCAAAGCGCGCCCATGCCTCGGCATAGGCCTTGGCGTCGACAGTTTGCCAACCGCGTTCGCGGAAGGCCTGGATACGATTGAGCATCAGGCCTGCCCCACCAGCGCACGCACCTGCGGCAGCTGCCAGAAGGCCTCGCGCACTGCCTGGTCGGAGAAACGCTCACGCAGGCGCTGCAGCATGTGCTCGGCACAAGCCTGGCGCTGCTCGGCGTCCAGCGTGGCCATGTGCTTCAGGCCTTGAGCCAGCTGGGCAGCATCGCCCAACGGGAACAGCACGCCAACACCCTCGACGACTTCGCGGGCACCGCCACAGGCCGTGGCCAGCACCGGCACGCCGGCGACCATGGCTTCGAGCAGGACCATGCCGAACGGCTCATGGTCGGAGCTCAGGGCGAACACATCGAAGGCCTGGAAGTAACGCCGCGCATCCGGCACCTGACCCAGGAAGTCCACCTGCCCGGCAATACCGAGCTCGGCAGCCAAGGCCTTGAGTTCGTCCGCCAGGCGGCCCTTGCCGAGGATAGCCAAGCGAGCACCCGCCGGCAGCCCCGGCAGCGCTTGGGCAAAGCCACGCAACAAAGTGGCCTGGTCCTTGTCCGGGTGCAAGCGCCGACGTTGCCGACGATCCACGCCTGCGCATCCAGGCCCAGGGCCTGGCGCGCCTCGGCATGCGGCACCAGGGCCATTTGCAGGGCGTCGATGTCGATGCGGTTGTACAGGGTCTGGATGCGTTCGGCCGGCCACTGTGGCAGGCACCGACGCATGTCGTCACGCACCGCGTCCGACACACCCAGCAGGCTCAGGCGCTTGCTGAACAGGTTGGCGAACAGCCGGCGGCCCTTGCGCTCATAGTCACCAAAGGCATGGTGCACGCCAATCACCGGCAGGCCGGTACCCAGCAGGGCGACGTAGATGGGCTTGAAGCGGTGGGCGATGCAGAAGGCGAAGTTGCGCTCGGCCGCGATCCGCCGCAACGCGCGGATCGCCCCGAGCTTCAAACCGCGCACGGCCTTGGAGCTGAACTCCAGGAACAACACCTCGTCCGACGCACAGCCGGCCGCTACCTGCGGGTCGGCTGCCCCGGTGAGGAACACCGTGGTGACCTGGTAGCCACGCCCCTGGAACAGGCTGGCGTACTGACGGGCGCAGTCGAGGAAAGGCCCGTCATAACCATGGCAGAACTGCAGGATGCGCGGTTCAGAGCGGCTGGTCATAGGCGGCGGCGCCGTCCTTCACGACCAGGATGTCTTCCATGATCAGGTACTGCAGGTCCGAGCCGAAGAACATGTTCAGGGCATCGGTCGGTGAGCAGATCATCGGTTCGCCACGGCGGTTCAGCGAGGTGTTCAGCGACACGCCGTTGCCGGTCAGGTCTTCCAGCGCCTTCATCATGTCGTAGTAGCGCGGGTTGTACTCGCGCTTGAGCACCTGGGCACGCGAAGTGCCGTCCTCGTGCACCACTTCCGGTACGCGCGTCTTCCACTCCTCAGCCACTTCGAAGGTGAAGGTCATGAATGGCGCCGGGTGGTCGACCTTGATCATCTGCGGGGCAACGGTGTCGAGCATCGACGGGCAGAAAGGTCTCCAGCGTTCACGGAACTTGATCTGGTGGTTGATGCGGTCGGCCACGCCTTCGACGCTCGGGCAGCCAATGATCGAACGGCCACCCAGGGCACGCGGACCGAACTCCATGCGGCCTTGGAACCAGGCCACCGGATTGCCATCCACCATGATCTTGGCGATCTGCTGGGGCATGTTCTCAAGCTTGCGCCACTTCGGCTGGTTCGGATGACGGGCGCAGGCGGCAATCACGTCCTCGTTGGAGTACGAAGGGCCGAGGTAGACGTGTTCCATCTTCTCGACCGGTACGCCACGGGCGTGGGAAACGTAGGCTGCGGCGCCAACGGCAGTGCCGGCGTCGCCGGAGGCCGGCTGGACGAACAGTTCCTTCACGTCCGGGCGGGCGATGATCTTCTGGTTGAGCTTGACGTTCAGCGCGCAGCCGCCGGCGAAGGCCAGCTTGCCGGTTTCACGCAGGGTGTCGCCCAGGTAGTGGTCGATCATCTGCAGCGCCAGCTTCTCGAACAGCGCCTGCATGCTGGCCGCGTAGTGGATGTACGGCTCGTCGGCGATGTCGCCTTCGCGCTTGGGGCCCAGCCATTCGATCAGTTTCGGCGAGAAGTAGAAACCCTTGCCCTTCTCTTTATAGCGGCGCAGGCCGATGACGTTGGCGTACTCGGTGTTGATCACCAGCTCGCCGTTTTCGAAGCTGGCCAGGCGCGAGAAATCGTACTTGCTGGCGTCGCCGTAAGGCGCCATGCCCATGACCTTGAACTCGCCATCGAGCATCTCGAAGCCGAGGAACTCGGTGATCGCGCCGTACAGGCCGCCCAACGAGTCCGGGTCGAAGAATTCCTTGATCTTGTGGATCTTGCCGTTTTCGCCGTAGCCAAAGAAGGTGGTGGCGTACTCGCCTTTACCGTCAATGCCGAGAATCGCGGTTTTTTCCTTGAAGCCCGAGCAGTGGTACGCACTGGAAGCGTGGGCCAGGTGGTGCTCGACCGGCTCGATCTTGACCTTTTTCGGGTCGAAGCCCAGTTGCTCCAGGCACCAGACGATCTTCTTGCGGTAGCGCTTGTAGCGACGGTTGCCCATCAGGATGGCGTCGAGGGCGCGATCCGGGGCGTACCAGTAGCGCTTGGCATAGTGCCAGCGCGCCTTGCCGAACAGGCTGATCGGGGCGAACGGGATGGCTACCACGTCGACGTCGGACGGCTTGATGCCTGCCTGTTCCAGGCAGAACTTCGCCGACTCGTAGGGCATGCGGTTCTTCGCATGCTTGTCACGCACGAAGCGCTCTTCTTCGGCGGCGGCAATCAGCTTGCCGTCAATGTACAGGGCCGCGGAAGGGTCATGGCTAAGGGCGCCGGACAGGCCAAGAATCGTCAATGCCAAGGGATTAGCCTCTTCATTCGGTAAAAATGCGCCAGCTGCCTCTTGGGCGGGTGGCGGCTAAAGGGCGGAATTATAACGCAAACATGTGCGCAACGCGGCAACCTGTATTATTCGGCGATCAGCCAATCCATGCGGTAGCTACCGTCCGTCTGCGCCAGCTCTTTGGCCAGCCAAGGCAACAACTCCTTGAGCTCTTCTTCCAGGCCCCACGGCGGGTTGGCGATGGCCAGGCCCGAACCATTAAGGCCCTGCGGGCTGTCCTGGTGGTGCACGTATAGCTCGACCCGCAGCAATTTCGGCGCGCCGGTGCTGGTCAGGTCCTGGTAATAGCGGGTCAGCGAGCGCTGGTCCTTGATCGGGTACCAGATGGCCACAACCGTCTGACGCATGCGGCCAATCGCCTCTTTCATGGCATTGGTGCAACGCTTGAGCTCATCGGCCTGTTCGAACGGCGGGTCGATCAGCATGATCGCGCGCTTTTCCTGCACAGGCAGCAAGGCACGCGGCACATGCCAGCCTTCGCCCAGATGCACGACCACGCGCGGGTCTTTCTTCATGTTCTCTTTGAGCAGCGGGCCGTCTTCGGGGTGCTTCTCGTTGAGCAGGGCACGGTCCTGCTGGCGCATCAGGCGGCGGGCCAGTTCGGGCGAACCTGGGTAGTAGCGCAGCTCGCCGTCGGCGTTCAGGCGCTTGATGACGCGCAGGTAGTCGTCGGCCATGGCCGGCAGGTCATCGCGGTTCCACAGACGAGCGACGCCTTCCAGGTACTCGCCGGTGCGAGTTGCCTGGTCGCCTTGCAGGTCGTACAGGCCAAGGCCTGCGTGGGTATCGATGTAGGCGAACGGCTGCTCCTTGCGCGACATCAGGGCGATGAGGCGGGTCAGCACGATGTGTTTGAGGACGTCGGCGTGGTTGCCGGCGTGGAAGGCGTGACGATAGTTCATGGCAACTCCTGCGGGGAGGGCAAGTTTACCTTGCCTTGCAGGCGGAGTCAGGCCTGGCTGCTGATTGGCGGCGCCCGCTGAGCAGGCGCCGCCAATTCAACGGGTGTTACTTGTCAGCGTGGTACGCCGCATCGGCAGTCTCGAAGCGCTGCACCATCGCCTTCGAAGGGCTGCCCATCTTGCTCACCAGCACGATGGCGATGCTCGCCAGCAGGAAGCCTGGGATGATTTCGTACAGGCCCCAGGTATCGATCTGCTTCCACACGATCACGGTCACTGCGCCCACCACGATACCGGCCAGTGCGCCGTTGCGGGTCATGCCTTTCCACAGTACCGAAATCAGCACCACCGGGCCGAAGGCAGCGCCGAAGCCGGCCCAGGCGTAGGCCACCAGGCCCAGCACGCGGTTTTCCGGGTTGGCAGCCATGGCAATGGCGATCAGGGCTACGGCCAGCACCATCAGACGGCCGACCCACACCAGCTCGAGCTGCGAAGCGTTCTTGCGCAGGAACGACTTGTAGAAGTCTTCGGTCAGGGCACTGGAGCACACCAGCAGTTGGCAGCTCAGGGTGCTCATCACCGCCGCCAGAATGGCCGACAGCAATACACCGGCGATCCATGGATTGAACAGGATCTTCGCCAGCTCGATGAACACGCGCTCGTGGTTTTCGGTCACCGGGCCCGCCAGATCAGGGTTGGCCGAGAAGTAGGCGATACCGAAGAAGCCCACGGCACAGGTACCGGCCAGGCACAGAATCATCCAGGTCATGGAGATGCGACGGGCTTTGGCAATCGATTTCACCGAATCGGCGGCCATGAAACGCGCCAGGATGTGCGGCTGACCGAAATAGCCCAGGCCCCAACCCATCAGCGAGATGATGCCAATGAAGGTAGCGCCCTTGAACATGTCGAAGTTGGCCGGGTTGACCGCCTCGATGGCAGCGAAGGTGGTGTCGAAGCCACCCGTGGAGATCAGCACGATCACCGGGGTCAGGATCAGCGCGAAGATCATCAGCGAAGCCTGCACGGTGTCGGTCCAACTTACCGCCAGGAAGCCACCCACGAAGGTGTAGGCGATGGTCGCCGCGGCGCCGGCCCACAGGGCTGTCTCGTACGACATGCCGAAGGTGCTTTCGAACAGACGGGCACCGGCAACGATGCCGGAAGCGCAGTAGATGGTGAAGAACACCAGGATGACGATCGCCGAAATGATCCGCAGCAGGCCGCTTTGGTCTTCGAAACGGCTGGAGAAGTAGTCCGGCAGGGTCAGTGCGTCACCGTTGTGTTCGGTCTGCACACGCAGACGGCCGGCCACGAACAGCCAGTTCAGGTAGGCACCAACGGTCAGGCCGATGGCGATCCAGGCCTCGGACAGGCCCGAGAAGTAGATGGCGCCCGGCAGGCCCATCAGCAGCCAGCCGCTCATGTCGGATGCGCCGGCAGACAGCGCGGTGACCACGCTACCCAGGCTGCGACCGCCCAGAATGTAATCGGAAAGGTTGTTGGTGGCGCGATAGGCGGCGAAGCCGATCAGCACCATTGCCGCGATGTAGACCACAAAAGTGATCGTTAGTGGATTGCCCATGCGTGTGCCCTGGCGTTTGTTTTTATCTCATGCACAACCGCAGCCATGGCGGTTGCACCCAGGCGGCGAATCCTATGCAACAACGCAAAGCAGGTGCAACCATTTTTCATTTGCAAGTTGCACCTTGCCGAGCATTTTTCGTAACAGCAGCCTTTTTGCTCCTTTTTGGAGCAAAAAGGCGGTTTTTCAGAATAAAACGCACCGAAAGCACCCCTTTTCAAGGTGTGGAAATGCCTGTCGGACGAGTTGCACCTTCTTCAGAAAAAATTCGGGTTGCACCTGGTTGCACCCGAATTGTCCTACAGCTACTCTTGGCGCCAGCTTAGGCCACAGCCGTGGCAATAACGAGGATAAGAAATGGCGACGACCACCCTTGGGGTCAAACTCGACGACCCGACCCGTGAGCGACTCAAAGCAGCTGCGCAGTCCATTGACCGCACGCCGCACTGGTTGATCAAGCAAGCGATCTTCAACTATCTGGAGAAGCTCGAGGGTGGTGCCACCCTGACCGAACTCAACGGTCATGTCAGCAACCTGGCCGATGATGCCGGTGAAGTCCAGGCCGACCACAGCCACCAGTGCTTCCTCGAATTCGCCGAGAGCATCCTGCCGCAGTCGGTACTGCGCTCGGCGATCACTGCCGCCTACCGCCGCCCCGAGCAGGAAGTGGTGCCGATGCTGCTGGAGCAGGCACGCCTGAGCGCGCCATTGGCCGAAGCCACCAACAAGCTGGCAGCCGGCATCGCCGAAAAACTGCGCAACCAGAAGAGCGCTGGCGGCCGTGCCGGCATCGTCCAGGGCCTGTTGCAGGAGTTCTCGCTGTCGTCCCAGGAAGGCGTGGCACTGATGTGCCTGGCCGAAGCGCTGCTGCGCATCCCTGACAAGGGCACCCGCGACGCGCTGATCCGCGACAAGATCAGCACCGGCAACTGGCAGCCGCACCTGGGCAACAGCCCGTCGCTGTTCGTCAACGCCGCTACCTGGGGCCTGCTGCTGACCGGCAAGCTGGTCAGCACCCATAACGAATCCGGCCTCACCTCCTCGCTCACCCGCATCATCGGCAAGAGCGGCGAGCCGATGATCCGCAAGGGCGTCGACATGGCCATGCGCCTGATGGGCGAGCAGTTCGTCACCGGTGAAACCATCGCCGAAGCCCTGGCCAACGCCAGCCGCTTCGAGGCCAAGGGTTTCCGCTATTCCTACGACATGCTCGGCGAAGCCGCGCTGACCGAACACGACGCGCAGAAGTACCTGGCGTCCTACGAGCAGGCCATCCACTCGATTGGCAAGGCCTCCCATGGCCGCGGCATCTATGAAGGCCCAGGTATCTCGATCAAGCTGTCGGCACTGCACCCACGCTACAGCCGTGCCCAGTACGAGCGCGTGATGGAAGAGCTGTACCCGCGCCTGCTGTCGCTGACCCTGCTGGCCAAGCAGTACGACATCGGCCTGAACATCGACGCTGAAGAGGCCGACCGCCTGGAGCTGTCGCTCGACCTGCTCGAGCGCCTGTGCTTCGAACCTTCGCTGGCGGGCTGGAACGGCATCGGTTTCGTCATCCAGGCCTACCAGAAGCGCTGCCCGTACGTGATCGACTACGTCATCGACCTGGCCAAGCGCAGCCGCCACCGCCTGATGATCCGCCTGGTTAAAGGCGCCTACTGGGACAGCGAGATCAAGCGTGCCCAGGTCGAAGGCCTGGAAGGCTACCCGGTGTACACCCGCAAGGTGTACACCGACGTGTCCTACGTTGCCTGCGCCCGCAAGCTGCTGGCCGTACCAGAAGCCATCTACCCGCAGTTCGCCACCCACAACGCCCACACCCTGTCGGCCATCTACCACATCGCCGGGCAGAACTATTACCCGGGGCAGTACGAGTTCCAGTGCCTGCACGGCATGGGTGAGCCGCTGTATGAGCAAGTGGTCGGCAAGATTGCCGATGGCAAGCTGAACCGCCCGTGCCGCGTCTATGCGCCGGTCGGCACCCACGAAACACTGCTGGCCTACCTGGTACGCCGCCTGCTGGAAAACGGCGCCAACACCTCGTTCGTCAACCGCATCGCCGACCACTCCATCTCCATCCAGGAACTGGTCGCCGACCCGGTCGCCAGCATCGAGCGCATGGGCACCCAGGAAGGCAGCATCGGCCTGCCGCACCCACGCATCCCGCTGCCGCGCGACTTGTATGGCAACGAGCGGGCCAACTCGGCCGGCATCGACATGGCCAACGAACACCGCCTGGCGTCGCTGTCCTGCGCCATGCTGGCCACCGCTCACAACGACTGGAAAGCCGCCCCGCTGCTGGCCTGCGCCGCCAGCGATAGCGCTGCCGTGCCGGTGCTGAACCCGGCCGACCTTCGCGATGTGGTGGGCCATGTGCAGGAGGCCACCGTCGCCGATGTCGACAACGCCATCCAGTGTGCACTGAACGCCGCACCGATCTGGCAGGCCACCCCACCCGCCGAACGTGCCGCCATTCTGGAGCGCACCGCCGACCTGATGGAGGCCGAGATCCAACCGCTGATGGGCCTGCTCATCCGCGAAGCCGGCAAAACCTTCGCCAACGCCATCGCAGAGGTGCGTGAAGCCGTGGACTTCCTGCGCTACTACGCGGTGCAGGCACGCAACGACTTCAGCAACGACGCCCACCGCCCGCTGGGCCCGGTGGTGTGCATCAGCCCATGGAACTTCCCGCTGGCGATCTTCACCGGCCAGGTGGCCGCAGCCCTGGCTGCCGGCAACCCGGTACTGGCCAAGCCCGCCGAGCAAACCCCGCTGATCGCCGCCCAGGCCGTGCGCCTGCTGCTGGAAGCCGGCATCCCCGAGGGCGTGCTGCAGTTGCTGCCAGGCCGCGGTGAAACCGTCGGTGCTGGCCTGGTCGGTGACGAGCGCGTCAAAGGCGTGATGTTCACCGGCTCCACCGAAGTCGCCCGCCTGCTGCAGCGCAACGTCGCCGGTCGCCTGGACAACCAGGGCCGCCCGATCCCGCTGATCGCCGAAACCGGTGGCCAGAACGCGATGATCGTCGACTCCTCGGCACTGACCGAGCAGGTGGTGATCGACGTGGTTTCCTCGGCCTTCGACAGCGCTGGCCAGCGTTGCTCGGCCCTGCGCGTACTGTGCCTGCAGGAAGACTCCGCCGACCGCGTGATCGAAATGCTCAAGGGCGCCATGGCCGAAAGCCGCCTGGGCTGCCCGGACCGCCTGGCCGTGGACATTGGCCCGGTGATCGACGCCGAAGCCAAGGCCGGCATCGAGAAGCACATCCAGGGCATGCGTGAAAAAGGCCGCTCGGTCTATCAGGTTGCCATTGCCGATGCTGCCGAGATCAAGCGCGGCACCTTCGTCATGCCAACCCTGATCGAGCTGGACAGCTTCGACGAGCTCAAGCGTGAAATCTTCGGCCCGGTACTGCACGTGGTGCGCTACAACCGCCGCAACCTGGACCAGCTGATCGAGCAGATCAACAACTCTGGCTATGGCCTGACCCTCGGCGTGCACACCCGCATCGACGAGACCATCGCCAAGGTGGTGGAAACCGCCAATGCCGGCAACATGTACGTAAACCGCAATATTGTCGGTGCGGTGGTGGGCGTGCAGCCGTTCGGCGGTGAAGGCCTGTCCGGCACCGGCCCGAAAGCAGGCGGCCCGCTGTACCTGTACCGCCTGCTGTCGACCCGCCCGGCCGACGCGATTGGCCGCCACTTCCAGCAGCAGGACGGCGAAGGCAAGCCAGACCGCACCCTGCACGAACAGCTGATCAAGCCGCTGCATGGTCTGAAGGCCTGGGCCGAGAGCAACCAGCTGGCTGACCTGGCTGCGCTGTGCGACCAGTTCGCCAGCCAGTCGCAAAGCGGCATCGCCCGCCTGCTGCCAGGCCCGACCGGCGAGCGCAACAGCTACACCATCCTGCCGCGCGAGCACGTGCTGTGCCTGGCGGACAACGAAGCCGACCTGCTGGCGCAACTGGCTGCGGTACTGGCCGTTGGCAGCTCGGCGGTGTGGGCTGACAGCGAACCGGGCAAGGCCCTGCGTGCCCGCCTGCCGCGTGAGCTGCAGGCCAAGGTCAAGCTGGTGGCGGACTGGAACAAGGATGACGTGGCGTTCGACGCCGTGATCCACCATGGCGACTCGGACCAGCTGCGCAGCGTGTGCCAGCAGGTGGCCAAGCGCGCCGGGGCGATCGTCGGTGTGCACGGGCTGTCCAGCGGGGATCACCAGATTGCGCTGGAGCGGTTGGTGATTGAGCGGGCGGTGAGTGTGAATACTGCGGCGGCGGGTGGTAACGCCAGCCTGATGACCATTGGCTGAGGCTGAGGGTTGTTGAAGAAAAGGGAGGGCTTAGGCTCTCCCTTTTTTATGGGCGGTTGTCTTGAGATAGGGTTGGGCTGACAGGTTCTCGCCACAGCATTATCTGCGCCTGTGAGACCGAGCGCCGCCCGCGCGGCGCATCGCGACGCAAGGCCGCTCCTACATTTGTTTCGGGTCAGTCTCTCCTGTGCCTATGGCGCGCGTACCCTGGGTGGCATGGCTGGAGATCGATAAAGAGCGACTGCGTCCCCTTCGATACCTCATGGAACACACAAGGCGGACAGCGGTGGTCTCACAGGATGGACTGGCCCGAAACAAATGTAGGAGCGGCCTTGCGTCGCGATGCGCCGCGCGGGCGGCGCTCGATCTCATAGGCGCAGAATTTGTTGTGGCGAACACCTGTCAGCCTTCATGCAATCCGAAGGCGACCACTCACTGCTTCATGCCCAACTCGGCATCATCCATCAGCGCCTTGGCCATGGCGCTCAGGTAATGCGCAGCCCATATCATCATCGGTTTCTCGTCCATCAGCCCGGTGATGGTCGGTGCCCCGGTGGTATGCCGGCAAATTTGCTTTACCAACCAGATCGAGCGCCGCCCGCGCGGGCTTCGCAGTACAAGGCTGCCCATCTCTTTCTGGCAAGTTAGGTCTGCACCAATGCGTAAGATTGGCTTGTTTCTTCGGCGTTCTATCTAGAGGAACACCAAGAACCAGGTGATTCCCCAGAAACAACCTTCCCCCGGACCGATCATGACCCGCCTCTCTGTTGAGGGATCGTAATCCTTTCAGTGTTTTACAAAAAATTTAACCCCCCTAACCCTCCACAAGCGCCAACCCGTTAATTAATGGGTGATTTTTCTGACCCTTCGAAGAAGTGTAGGAATAAAGCTACAAATGCCAGAAAGAATTCCTACGCCGATCTTCCACTAAGAATTCCGGGCAGATCTTGAACCAAGGAAAAAACAAGTGATACAAAAGCCCTGCGCAAAAAGCGCACTCAAACCAACTCTATAGGAGCAGTAGCCATGGGACGTCGTCGTTCTGAAATCAATACTCTGCAAATCCCTCGCGTGATGAACTACACATTTACCGAGTCCGAGATTGAGTTCCTCAACATGCTGTAAGCCATAAACCAGAAGGGGCTTAGCCCCTTCTGGTCCGACATAGGAGCTAGAGATGATTACCGAACGCGAGCTGACCACAGAAGAAGCATACAACCGCCTGATAAGACTGCATCAGCACTTGGGCCTTCACTCGAAAACAAAACTATCAAAAAATAATAGCTTGGTCGCCACATGCCACTTATACAACAGCGCCTACCAAGAAGTGTCCTGCGGTGCAGGAAAGGGAGAACACTGTGAGCTAGGAGCTCTTGCTGAAAGCTTAGAGCATTACTTTGTCGACAAGTCGACGCCAACCACCATCGCAAGCGAAAAAATTTTGCAGTCGATAGACCCGTTTGACGACTGGCTACTAAAGTCAATCCCGCCTCATTGCCAAATACCTTACTTTGGACTTCAAGCACTGGACAGCTATGACGAAATAAAAATACCCGCGATACTGATAGCCCCCTCCTCCAGAAATACCGATGAGATTGAGAAAACCGCGGCAGGGTATCTTGCCAAATATGCGACCAATTCTGGCACAGCTATTGGCTGTACTGAGAGCGAAGCTCTCTTACACGCCATAAATGAATCTATCGAACGCCACACCCTGTCGATGTACTATCTATCGCTTTGCAACCTGACCTCCCCCCTAGAGATCTACCGACCCTCCAATTCATTTCTGGAAGACACCTTCACTCACGACAAGAAACTTTTGCGCCACGCAAGCAACCTAGAAATATACTTGACCCACGATTTCTATGACGTTCCATTTTGCATTGCTATCTCTCGCAACAAAAAAGAAGGCTCTCTCAGCGGCATCGGCTCGGGAAGCTCCATAAACCCATCGATTGCAATGTACCGCGCTGTAACTGAACAGATTCAGTGCGAACAACTTTCCGGACCGAAAGAAAAACAAGAAGATCTCGCCACGAAGAAAGTGCTTGCCTACTCAGAAAAACTTTCTCAACTTCTACACCCACGCCCTAAGTACAACGCGCCTGAATATCATCCGCCTCGTATAGAACTCAGCGTACGCGGACAGATCAAGCGCACGCTAATCAACCTGGGCAAGAATAATAAAACCGTATTCTACCGCACCCTATATGAGCACCCCGACTTCGCCACAGTCGTACAAGTTTTTATACCCGGACTGGAGCGCTTCCATTTGATAAGGTCCGGGATTCCAGTCGCGCCGCAAAGCGCGTTCAAACGCATAAGGCAATGATATGCATATATACCGAGGCATACTCGCCGCCCTGAGCGCGACCTTAGTTCTCAAAGTCGCGACCGTCGTACCTGCCCTGATCCTGGCTGACATTATCGACAACCTGTCCACCTCGGCCTCGTCTTCTCTCGTTCTGCTCGGTGCCTTCATATGCCTTGTCGCCCTACAAGCCTCGTTGACCCCTTTGCAAGCCTGGTGCCTGGCGCGGCTCTGCCAGGAGCGCGTGAAGCAGCTTTCCATGCGCTGGTGCCGAGGGTTGCTGGACAAACGCTTCGAGGCCTATGGACAACTCCATGGCGGAACCTTGGTGAAGGTACTGGATAGAGGAATTACGGCCCAGGAGCGATGGCTAGGCTTTCTGATCGGCTCGGCATGGCCGGTACTGGTCGAAGCTGTGGTACTGATCACGCTGTTCACGTACCTCGGAGCTACCTCGGTATTGATCGGCCTGGTCCCCTTGAGCTTGGCGTATCTGTGGGCAAACGATCGGCTGGTGCGCTGGCGCCGGCCCCGTATCGAGGCAGTCAACTCGCGGGAGGACGAACTGGCGGAACAATGGGTTGATACCTTCGCCAGCGCCTCAACGGTCAAGCTGGAGAAGGCCGAGGATGCCGCAATGATTCCCGTGAACCAGACACTGTCGGGCTATGCCGACTCAGCGGTAGGGGTTGCCTACAGTGGCGGATGGCTTCAGGGCTTGCGTACTCTATTCATTGGCCTGGGCAGTGGTGGTTTGCTCTTGTGGGGTATCCAAGATCAATCACAGGCAACACCGCATCTGAGCCTGGGCGAGCTTGTTGCCCTCTTTACCCTGGTGAGTGGATTGCTCGCCGGCGTTGCACAACTGGCGGAAGCCTGGCGGGTGCTCGACCAATTCAGACTCGACAAACGCAAGCTCGAACACTGGCTCGGGCTTCCTGTGTTCGGACCGACAGTCTCCATAGAGGCAGAACCCAAAAATGAAAACGCAGGGCTTTGCATTACCCCCTGCCAACTCAGCGCTCGAAACGCGCTGCAACTGCTGATCGATGAGCCCTTGGTAATTCGTGCAGGAGAACGGGTCGCACTGGTTGGGCCCAGCGGGTGCGGCAAGTCGACACTTCTGCATGCGCTGGCAGGAACGGTATTCCAGTTGCGCAAGCATGTTTACTTGCACGGCAGATGCCTGGCTGCGCTCGGCGCGTGTGAGCAGTTCCGTCGTTTACGACTCTGCCCTCAGGATGCGTACTTCATACCCGGTCCACTGCCTCGCGCAGTCCTGTTCGAGCATGCTCATGATCGCGTTCAAATCGAACGGTGGCTTGAACACCTGGGGCTGAGCAAAGACTGGTACGAGCTTGATCTGGATGCACGCGCGGAATCCATTTCGGGTGGCGAAGCACGCAGGCTGATGTTGCTTCGCTTGCTTAACCGGCCCGGCGAATTCAATTTTTTTGACGAGCCCACAGCTGGGCTTGATGCCGGATCGGCTGCGCGAACCTGGGATCTGCTGTTCGAAACATTCCAAGGGAAAGGGCTGATCTGCGTAACGCACGATCAGAGTGCCCTGTCACGCTTTGATCGGGTGATCACCATGAGCGAGGGACGGATCATCAACCAAGAGAAAACGAAGATCGCTCAGGACGCTGGGCTACCGGGCGCTCGCACATAACCTACATTGCATTACCAGACCCTGTAGGAGCGGCCTTGTGTCGCGATCCGCCGCGCGGGCGGCGCTCGATCTCACAGGCGCAGAAGTTGTTGTGGCGGACACCTGTCAGCCTTCATGCGATCCGAAGGCGACCACTCACTGCTTCATGCCCAACTCGGCATCATCCATCAGCGCCTTGGCCATGGCGCTCAGGTAGTGGGCAGCCCAGATCATCATCGGCTTCTCGTCCATCAGGCCGGTGATGGTCAGTTCGCGTACATAGCCCATCAATTCCGACGACTGCTCGCGGGCGTCCCTGCAGGGGATGCCGGGCTCGATTCGGAACAGTGGATGCGTGCCGTTTTCGCCTTGGTAAAAAGCGGTCTTGCCGACGGTGAACTGGGTGTCTTCTGTTGTCATTGTTCAATCACCTGAAAATTCTCTAGTGCCTGGGCGGGCCCTTTCGCGGGTTTACCCGCGAAGAGGCCCGTCCAAGCGACACATCACACAAGCCTTAATGCAAAGGCCGAGGCCCTACGGGCATCTGGGCTGAAGCAGCATTGCCTGATGCACCACGGTGGCGGCACATAGCGCGTAGTCCGTGGCCTGGATCAGGGTGTCTTCAAGGGAATGGGCGTTATGGGGTGGATCGAGGACTATCTTCAGCATCATGGTTCACCTAGTGATAAAGGCCACCACACACCTGCTGTCAAACAAGAGGGTGGCAGCTGTACATGGGTTGACAGACCGGTAGGCAAACCAAAACCCGGCGCACACGAAGTGCCCCATGCACAGCTGCCATAAAGGCAGAGCCATGCGGTTTGACCTAAGCAGCCTGTCAAAGCCGGTCACTGATTTGGCAGCGACCACCCGAGACTAGGGCCCGATCCAGAGCACCGCAATGGCTTGAAGGGGTTTGGGAGTATGTTTGGGGAATGGACTACATGGAATAGGTGAAAACCTAAAATTGTCTGCCGAAACTGGCCGGAATGCGGTGAGGCTGGAAGGTGTTCGACTCACCCTTTGCAGCGCCTGTGAGATCGAGCGCCGCCCGCGCGGCGCATCGCGACGCAAGGCCGCTCCTACATTTGTTTCGGGCCAGTCTCTCCTGTGCCTATGGCGCGCGTAGCCTGGGTGCATGGCTGGAGATCGATAAGAGCGACTGCGCCCCCTTCGATACCGCATGGAACAAACAAGGCGGGCAGCGGTGGCCTAACAGGATGGACTGGCCCGAAACAGATGTGGGAGCGGCCTTGCGTCGCGATGCGCCGCGCGGGCGGCGCTCGGTCTCACAGGCGCAGAAAGCATCAAGGCAAGCACCTGTATGCCCCACCCGTTCTAAACCCATATCACCCAAACCTATTAACCTCCCCCCACACCACCCGATTCCCTACACTCGCAGCATCCCGCCTCAGGACCGCCCCCATGCCCGAGACCCTGCTCAGCCCTCGTAACCTGGCCTTCGAGCTCTACGAAGTACTCGACGCCGAAGCCCTCACCCAGCGCCCGCGTTTCGCCGAGCACAGCCGTGAAACCTTCGACGCGGCACTGACCACCGCCCGCACCATCGCCGAAAAGTACTTCGCCCCGCACAACCGCAAGGCCGACGAAAACGAGCCGCGCTACGTGGATGGTCGCGCGGAGCTGATCACCGAGGTGAAGCCTGCCGTCGACGCCTTCCTCGAAGCCGGCTTTCTCAACACCAACCGGGACTTCGAGGTGGGTGGCATGCAGCTGCCCAGCCTGGTGTCGCAGGCCTGCTTCGCCCACTTCCAGGCCGCCAACGCCGGCACCACGGCCTACCCATTCCTGACCATGGGCGCAGCCAACCTGATCGAGAGTTTCGGCACAGAGGAACAGAAGCGCCTGTTCCTGCAACCGATGATCGAGGGCCGCTACTTCGGTACCATGGCGCTGACCGAGCCCCACGCCGGCTCGTCTCTGGCCGACATCCGCACCCGCGCCGAACCTGCACCCGACGGCAGCTACCGGCTCAAAGGCAACAAGATCTTCATCTCCGGTGGCGACCACGAACTGTCGGAAAACATCGTGCACATGGTGCTGGCCAAGCTGCCGGACGCCCCGCCCGGGGTGAAAGGCATCTCGCTGTTCATCGTGCCCAAGTTCAACGTCAACCCGGACGGCAGCCGTGGCCCGCGTAACGACGTGCTGCTGGCCGGCTTGTTCCACAAGATGGGCTGGCGTGGCACCACCTCCACCGCGCTGAACTTCGGCGACAACGGCGAGTGCGTCGGCTACCTGGTGGGCCAGCCGCACCAGGGCCTGGCCTGCATGTTCCAGATGATGAACGAGGCGCGTATCGGCGTCGGCATGGGTGCAGTGATGCTAGGTTACGCCGGCTACCTTCACTCGTTGGAATACGCCCGACAGCGTCCGCAGGGCCGGCTACCGGACAACAAAGACCCACACAGCCAAGCGGTGCCGATCATCGAACATAGCGATGTAAAGCGCATGCTGCTGGCCCAGAAGGCTTACGTGGAAGGTGCCTTTGACCTGGGCCTGTATGCCGCCCGTCTATTCGACGATACTCACACCGCCAGCGAAGAAAGCACCCGCCAGCAGACCCAGGAACTGCTCGACCTGCTGACTCCGATCGTCAAGTCGTGGCCGTCGACGTTCTGCCTCAAGGCCAACGAACTGGCGATCCAGATTCTCGGCGGCCACGGCTACACCCGCGAATATCCGGTGGAACAGTATTACCGCGACAACCGCCTGAACCCGATTCACGAAGGCACCGAGGGTATTCAGTCGCTCGACTTGCTTGGCCGCAAGCTGGCGCAAAACAATGGCGCCGGGCTCAAACAACTCATCCGCCTGATCGCCAACACCGGCGAGCGCGCCAGCCACCACCCCAACCTCGACCCACTGCGCCAGCCACTGGAACAACTGGTCAACCGCCTGCAAAGCGTAACGCTGGCCCTGCTCGGCGACCTGGCACAAGGCAAAGTCGCTGGCACCCTGGCCAACTCAGCCCTGTACCTCAAGGCTTTCGGCCATTGCGTGATCGGCTGGCGCTGGCTGGAGCAGGCGATTCACGCCGAGCTTGGTTTGCTCAAGGGCAACGCTGCCGACCGCGACTTCTACCTCGGCAAGCTCCAGGCCGCACGTTATTTCCTGACCTGGGAAGTACCGGGCTGCCATAATGAGCTGGCATTGCTAGAGGCGCGCGACGATACCTGCCTCGCCATGCAAGACGGGTGGTTCTAGGGGGAGCCACCGTGTACACGGAGGCTTTTGCATGTTCGATTCCAGCGCCCTGCTGCGCCAGCGCTTCGCCGCGCTGCGCAGTACGGCCGAGTTGTTTTCCCTGCGCCATGTGAAACAGTCGCACCAGGCGCTGTCGGTTCGGCGCAACGTTGCCGAACCACCGTTCTTCAGCCAGGACGAAGGCGCCATGCTCACCGTGCGGGTCAACGGCGTGGAGGCCTATGCGGCCACCGCCGACATGTCCCAGGCCGGCCTGCAACGCGCACTGGAACAAGCCGAGGCACTTGCCCGGCAGATCGCTCCGCACAGCCTGCTGGACCTGCGCGAGCAGCCGGTGACCAGCGCTCGTCACGACCACCTCTCACCCCATTTCGACCAGCCCGTGCCTAGCCTCGCCGACTGCCTCGGCCTGCTGGCTGCCGAATCGGCCAGCGTGCCAAAGGACAGCCGCCTGGTGGACTGGCAGGCCAGCCTGGGCCTGAGCCTGGTCGAGCAAACCTACCTGAACTCGGCCGGCGCCGAGCTACGCCATGCCCAGCGTTTCCTGTTCCCAGGCCTGGGTGTGACCGCCAGCGACGGCCAGGATAGCCAAAGCCGCAGCCTGGGCCGCGACAACTTCGGCCAACAGGGCGGTTTCGAGATCATCGAGCGCTGCGGACTGGTCGGCGCCGCGCGGCAGGTCGCCGACGAGGCACTGCAACTGCTGATGGCCCCCAACACCCCAAGCGGCCCGCGCGACCTGCTGCTGATGCCGGACCAGATGATGCTGCAGATCCACGAGTCCATCGGCCACCCGCTGGAGATGGACCGCATCCTCGGCGACGAGCGCAACTACGCCGGCACCAGCTTCGTCAAAGCCAGCGACTTCGGCCACCTGCAATACGGTTCCAGCCTGCTGAACGTAACCTTCGACCCGACCATCGGCGAAGAGCTGGCCAGCTACAGCTTTGATGATGACGGCACCCCGGCCAGCAAGCAGTTCCTGATCCGCGACGGCCTGCTGCTGCGCCCACTGGGCGGCGCGCTGTCGCAGTTCCGCTCTGGCCTGGACGGCGTGGCCAACAGCCGCGCCTGTGGCTGGAACCGTGCCCCGATCGACCGCATGGCCAACCTCAACATCGAACCGGGCGACCAAAGCCTGCAGCAGCTGATCCAGGGCATCGAGCACGGCATCCTGATGCGTACCAACCGTTCCTGGTCCATCGACGATGCGCGCAACAAGTTCCAGTTCGGCTGCGAATGGGGCCAACTGATCGAAAATGGCGAGCTGAAGGGCATCGTCAAGAACCCCAACTACCGTGGCATCTCCGCGCAGTTCTGGCTCAACCTGTCGGCCGTCGGCGACCGCAGCACCTTCCAGGTACTGGGCACGCCCAACTGCGGCAAGGGCGAACCCAACCAGGTGGTGCGGGTCGGCCATGCCTCGCCGGCCTGCGTGTTCCGCCAGATCGACGTATTCGGAGGAGACGCCTGATGCAACATGCTTTCGAAACCCTGGTCGGGGATGTGCGCGCCGCCCTGCAAGCAGGCGAACAGTTCACCCTCGGCTACAGCGCCGAACAGTCGCAATTCGTGCGTTTCAACCACGCCAAGGTGCGCCAGGCCGGTGAAGTGAGCCAGGCCAGCGCTCAACTGCGGCTGGTGCACGATGGCCGCCAGGCGGAACAGCAAGTGACCTTGAGTGGCGAGGTGCAGGTGGACCGCCAGCGCCTGGCCGATGCTCTGGCGCAATTGCGCCAGACCCTGCCGCTGTTGGCCCTCGACCCCTACCTGCGCCTGGACGAAAGCGCCTGGCACAGCCACAGCCTGCAAGAACAACCACTGCCCGAGCTGGACGAAGTGCTGGCCTTGCTCGACAGCGAGGCAGGTGACCTGGACCTGGTCGGCATCTACGCCGCAGGCCCTATCTGCCGAGGCTTTGCCAGTTCGTTCGGGGCCTTTGGCTGGCACCAGGCCAACAGTTTCAACTTCGACTGGAGCCTTTTCCACGAAAACGGCCAGGCGGTGAAGGCCAACTATGCCGGCCAGCTGTGGAGCGCCGAAGACTTCATCGCACGCCTGCGCCAGGCACGTGAACAACTGGGCTTCCTCGGTCGCCCGGCGATCACCCTCAAACCGGGAAGCTACCGCGCCTACCTGGCCCCGGCAGCCATGGACGAGATCGCCGGCATGCTCTGCTGGGGCGGTTTTTCCGCGCAGGCCCTGGCCACTGGCAACAGCGCCCTGCAGCGCTTGTACAACGGCGATGCACGGCTGAGCCCGCTGGTGAGTTTCACCGAGCAGGTCAGCGGGTCGCTAAGCCCGGCGTTTTCCGACGAAGGTGCGCCGCGCCTGGATGTGCCGTTGATCCAGCAGGGCCAGGCCCAGCAGCGATTGATCAGTGCGCGCAGTGCGGCCGAGTTCGAGCTGCTGGCCAATGGCGCCGACAGCTACGAGTCGCCCTGTGCGCTCAGCCTGGCACCGGGTAACCTGGCCAGCGAGCAGGTCCTTGAGCGACTGGGTACTGGGCTGTACATCAGTAACCTGTGGTACCTGAACTACTCTGACCTTCCGGCAGCGCGGATGACCGGTTTGACCCGATTCGCCACTTTCTGGGTGGAAAACGGGCAGATCCAGGGGCCGGTAAGTACCATGCGTTTCGATGACAGCCTGTACAGCCTGCTCGGCAGCCAGCTGGAGGACCTGACCCAGGCGCGCGAAATGATCCTGTCGACCAGTACCTATGGACAGCGCAGTACCGGGTCGAGTCATTTGCCGGGGGCACTGGTCAAAGGCCTGACCCTGACATTGTGATAGGCATTAGCGGCCTCTTCGCGGGCAAGCCCGCTCCTACAGGGAACGCACAATCCTTGTAGGAGCGGGCTTGCCCGCGAAGAGGCCGGCACTGACAAACGAGGAAGTCATGCCCGAACGCACCCCGCTGGACCCCGTCACCGCCCGCTGGATCCCCTGGGTGGTGGCCATCGCCTTCTTCATGCAGTCCCTGGACGGCACCATCCTCAACACCGCGCTGCCGGCCATGGCCCGCTCGCTGGCCGAAGACCCGCTGCGCATGCAGGGCGTGATCATCGCCTACATGCTCACCGTGGCACTGCTGATCCCTGCTTCGGGCTGGATCGCCGACCGCTTTGGCACCAAACGCATCTTCTTCAGCGCCATCCTGCTGTTCAGCTTCGGTTCGCTGCTGTGCGCCGCCGCCAACAGCCTGGGCTTCCTGATCTTCGCCCGCGTCGTGCAGGGACTGGGCGGTGCGCTGATGCTGCCGGTTGGGCGGCTGGTGGTGCTGCGTGCTTACCCGCGCAGCGAACTGGTGCGAATCATGAGCTTCATCACCATCCCCGGCCTGCTGGGGCCATTGTTGGGCCCCACGGTCGGTGGCTGGCTGGTGGAAATCCTCAGCTGGCACTGGATCTTCCTGCTCAACCTGCCGGTTGGCCTGATCGGCTGCATTGCAGTATGGAAGTTCATCCCGGACCTGCGCGGGGCGGAGCGAA